>VHCO01000449.1 GCA_016871715.1 Verrucomicrobiota bacterium | reverse complement strand
GCCGTTGCCGTACGTGAGCCCCTCGAGTTTCGGCCAGTTCTCATTCGTGAACGTCTGCCACGCCAGGCCGTCCTCCGAAACCGAGATGGACTTGCCCGAGGAGTGTACGGCCACGAGTACGCCGTTGCCTCCGGCCACCGCGCCGCCCTGGCACACCTGGTCGACCTTGTTCGAAACCCAGGTCAGAGCATCGGCCGAAGTCCACCATTCCCAGCCTACGTGCCACGATTGCGACAGATCCACCCACATCCGCTCCGTTGATCCCCACCACCTACTCCGCCAGACCAACGCCGACTTGAGGTCCAGCCTGTGCCGCCGGTAAAAGTCCAACTGCTGGTACGCGTCATTCCACCTTGACTCCCATTGCTGGCCATCCGGAGAATTGAACCGACCAAGGTCGTACCCAAAAAAACGCCCCATACCGTAACTAACACGTCTAAGATGATTCCCGGGGCCCTCCCGCGTCAGTTGCCAGTCAGCCCCGTTGCTCGAAACATACACGCGCGATACCCCACCCAGGTATCCTTCTCGCGCACTCACAAATACCCCATGCCCGTAGGCCAAACCGCTGGTCCTCATGCCCACCATCGAGTCACCGACCCGCCAGTCCTCGAGCGGCGGCGGCACCCAACCGGGCGGCGCCTGCCAGGCGCGGTAAAACCGCTGTTCGAGGTCTTTCGCTCCTTCGTCGTACACCTCGAACTCGCCACGCTCACAGAGATCGCGCGCGATCTCTTTCCAGTTCACCAAATCCACACTCGCCTCGACCCGCACCTCCCGCCCGTACGGCGCCTCGACCGTCAAGAGCATCGTGCGGTCCTCGAGCCGAAACGTCTCGTTCGACCGAAACCGCAGGCGCGTATCGTTCGTCACCACCAGGGGAGAACGAATCGTTCGACCTGCTCCCATCGCCACAAACCGGCCGCCACCGAAGGCCACGCCGTACAGCGAGCCGCCCGGCGCTGTGTCGGCCTCAGCCCAGACCTCGCCGTCAGGGGACCAGAAGACCTTGCCTGTACCCCCCGATGTCCCTGTGCCCGTGACCGCCACGAAAACGCCGGCACCATAGGCGAGGTCCTTCACCCAGTCCCCGGGCTTTCCGACCACGTTCCCGGACCAATGTCTACCATCGCTTGATGCCCACACTCTCCCGGCAGAATCACCCACAACAAACTTGCCTTGTCCGGAGGTCGCGGTGGACGCCGGTTGGCCGTCAATTAGCAGCGACAACTCTTCCCATGTCCACCCATCTGTTGACGTCAAAACGCTGCCGCCCCTTATCGCAACGTACAGTCCCAGACCGAACGTTATGTCCCACAGATTGTGCTTGCCGGCGCCATCATTTGCAGTCCAATGGATGCCGTCCGCTGAAAGGGCAAACGACGGCTCCAATGGATCGTAACTGCCAATGGCCACCCAACCGCGATGACCGTGCACCAACGCATCCCCCGGGGGCGGGAGCTCTGCCTCTTGAATTGGGAACCAAGCCCAGTGCTCTCCATTGAGAGATGCGTAGATGTCACGCGGCAGGGCAACGAATTGCCCCTTGCCGAAAGCGACTGGTCCCCCAGGCAGATCGATGCGCGTCCAGGTGAGGCCATCAGATGAGATGAGTGACGGCGTTGGAGGCTTATATGCTGCCACAAAACGGCCGTTCCCATACACCGGCCGCCGAAATCCGCTCCAGGACAGGCCCTGCGGCGGGGCTACCGTCTCCCACACTCCCGGTCCAATCTCACCACCCCGGCTGCCCACAGCCAGTACCACGAGGATCAGGAGCAGTCCCACGGCAACCACGTCCCGCACGTTCATGCCCCGCAGGCGCCGCCTCGCGAGTGGCGATCCCAAGTTCATCGGTTCTCAGATCAGTAAATGCTGGCAATAATCAACCTTCACATACCTCTCCGCGGTGCCCGACAGCTTCGCAACTCGGAACGCTAAACCAAGCTCGGAAAGCGGTATGTTCGTCGTGGCCTCGCCGAACGAAGCCCCATCCCGAAAGAACAGCACCTTCGACGCATCGGGAACCACCTCGATGCCCAAGGTTGTCCAGTCGGCAGATTGCTCCTTGCTGGCCGGAGCCGTGGCGCTTGTCCCACCAGACATGCAGACGCCGAGGTAGCAGTTGGTCTTAGGGTCGGTATCCCCAAACCACTTGATCTTGATGTAGACCCCGTCATCGCTGGCCGGGGCAAGCCGAAGCAGCCCAAACCGGAACTCATAGTTCTCACTCTGAGTCGCAACCTCGAACCGCCGGATCTTGCACTGAAACACCTGGCGCAGGTTTCCGCCCAGTTTGTACGCCGTCGTCCCGGTCCGGAGCATCGCCGTGCCGTTTGACGTCGCCCCGGTCGAGAGTTTCGCGATGCCAGGCCCCTTGTTGTCGGTGTCAACGGGGTACTCCGATATCGACCCGTTATTCGTCGTCACCCCTTGCCAGCCCCACGCCGAGCGCGGCAACTGCCCCATGAACTCGTCGTAGAATACCCCAGCCCGCCCGCCAAACGACGGCGCCTTAAACCGGGCCAGACGCTGGCTGTGCGGGCCCCAGTGTACCATCTCCTGATCCTGCTGATACTGCTGGTATTTGAAGCGCATGTCTTGGCCCGACAGGTTCCGGTTCCCGTGCGCCCTCACCTTACCCCCAACGCCGGTGGCCGGGTCGACTGCTCGATACGTCGGGTTGAACAGGAGTGCGTTCTCGTAGGCCGTGTTCAACGCGTCGGCATCCGGCACTTCCAGGACGTTGTCGCACACATTGAGGCTCTCGAAGATCGGGCTCTGGAGCCACAACTGCACACCGAGCGCATAATACGTCGTTTGACCTTCGGTTATCGCATCACCACGCACGAAGTTGCGCGCAATGCTGATGTCCTTCAAGAGAGGCTCACCTTCGATGTTCCCGCCCGCGTACACTACAATACCCCTCGTTCCGTTCACACTGCTGAGCAGATGCGTGTTGCGCCCCAAGAGGATGAGGTTCTCCTCGATCCGCATGCCAGAGTGTGAAGGATACAGCCCGCCTGTAACCTCCGATGCAATGACCCCGACGTTTATCCCTACGTTCACACCCAGGAATCGGTTGTTTCGGATCACCACCGCCTCGTCGGTCCAGGACACAACATACGCACCCACCCCGTCGCAGTTGATCACCTCGTTGTCCGCGATCTCCGTTCCACGGCAATTGGCGACCGTGATCGCATGCGGGGAGCTGTATTGGTATGGTGACGTGTTCGGCTGGTAGTTGATATCGTAGACCCGGTTGCCGGCGATCGCTCCCCCCTCTGCCAGCACTGTCGGAGTGTCCTCCGGCGCGTATCGCCCACCGACCGTCAGGCAGGTGATCTCGGGCATCGGCCGATTCGGGTCGATTGTGATGGCCTGTGATCGTGTGCCGGGCGCGGTGACCAGGCAGTCCCGGATGATGTTGCCTTGGGTCTTCCCGTCGGCGAGTTTATCCTCGCCATTGCAGGCATACAGCACGAAACACTCGCCACCGTTATTCTTTCCGCTAGCTTGGTCTGGGTTGTAGCCGACACCAAAGTTGGTCGCTTTGACTCGCTCGATCAGGATGCCGCTACCAACCAGTATGACTGCTGCGCGAGTGTGATGTTTCCGCGATTCGGCCGGTGCCTGCGTGAACCAACAATCAACGGTCAGATCACGAACCACTGCCCCGTCGGAGGGTTCCGCAGCATCGGACTGGAACGGGGCGGTCTGAGCGTAGATGGGAGCAGGGGGGGATTCGTGGTCGTTAGGTTGCGCCTTGTTGATCACCACCGTCTTGTCCATGCCTTGGCCCTCCAAGATGGACCCCGCCGGCACTAGAACGTGGTTTTCCAGGACATACTGCCTGGCCAACAAAGTAACGCGTTTAAGGTGGGTCAAACACGCCTGGATGGCAACGTGGTCGGCTGTGCTACCGTCTCCCTGGGCCCCGAACCACTCCGCGTGCACGGGGCCTCGCACATCGAACTGTCGAATCCAACGGCCCGTGCTCGCTTCG
>VHCO01000448.1 GCA_016871715.1 Verrucomicrobiota bacterium | reverse complement strand
AGGCCAGCGGCGTCAAGAAACGCTGCCACATTCACGCGTGGTGCACTCCTACGCCACCCCCCCCTGCTCACCGAAGCCCAGCGCCAAGCCTGGCAACCGCCAACTCAACTCGACCTCGAACCCCCGGAGCCACTGCCTGCGCTCGACCGAGCGCCCATTTGTCCCCGTTGCCAAGCTCCGATGCTTCGGATCGGCGCCTGGCGTCCCGGACACTTGCCCCCGCAACCCTCCGCACGTGCGCCCCCTTGAGCTGATGTTTGCGCCCAGCACATTTCCACGCGACGTCGAGGCCCTTCCTCTACCGGTGGCTTCTGCCTTGCTATCGTCTCCGGCGTCCGCCGACGCGTTCCACCAACCCCCAAGCGCTCCCTGCCGGCCACGGTCTGCCGCCTTTCCGCGTGCCGCAGGTCGTCGGTTGACTAAGACGCGCCAACCTCGCGGCCGCCCGGGACGTGCAGCAACCGCTCCCACCGAATACTTTCGGCAAGGGCCTCGTCCGGTGCACCCCGTCGCAAGGCTTGGGCCCGTGGGGTGGATCGCCCGCCGCGCAGCGGCTTCGTTCAACCAGGGAATGTAACCAAGCGGGGAGGCGACCCTCCTACCGCTGCAAGTCCTACTCGGATCCAAACTCAGGAATCTTCGCGCCTCCCCGCTTCGCTACATTCCGTTCCTCCTGTTCGGCTTCGTCATTCGCTTGCTCACCGAGAACTCACCGGGGTCAGTCCCGGACTCCGATACTGACGCGTGCTCGACATGTAGGAATGTGCGACTGAACCGTGCGCGCACGCTCGCGGCCGGGTGCCGAGAGCAAATCGTACGTTCCAAGCGGCTCCACACAGCCGGACTAGGCCAGCGTGCGGCGGTTCGGCGAGACGACTTGTTCGCCGGGAATTCACTTGCAGTCCAGCGCGACGTGGCGATTAGGCTCATTCTCATGCCTTCGGTGGCGCAGAACTTCGATGAACACGCCAAGAGAATCCGAGCATCGACACGATCACTCCAGCGATTATGAACGGTACTGGGTCAGCCAAGTGGTCCAGGAAGAGCCGCGAAAAGACCGCGGACACAACAACTCCAAAGAACAGTGGTGCGAGAAGGAACAGTCCGACTATGCGTGCGTCACTCCCAGTAAATGAAACAGTCTTGGATAGTCGGACATCCCCGAGAATGATTCCCGCGAGCAGGCCGTAAATTCCCATGATCGCCGTCAGCAAGTAGAGAAATCCCTCGAAAAGCGGTGGCTGCATGTCATTCATGCCTTCACCCGTGCCTGCAGCAATCCCTTACGCGTGCTCATGCGAGTTCGCGAACGCAAAAGGTGAGCCATGACGGGAGCGCCGCCAACGATGCCCGATTGCAGCAAGCCGCTGACCGGCGCCGCCGTCATGGGCTCGACCGTCTTGTACGGCTCGTTGGTCATGGTTTACGCGCTGGCGCTGATGTCGCCGAGATCGAGATAGGTGGCGGTGCGACCGCTGACGTCGGGCGTGAAACCGCTGCCTGCGGTTTCGCTTCGAGTGCGGTGGTGAGCGGAGTGGAGTATCGCATGAGGATAATAAGGGCGAATCCAAACGCTGCAAAGAGCACCACGACGATGCAATAAAGTGTTCCGCTGAACTCTTGAACTGCATGCGCAAATGCTTTCGGCCAGCTGAGCGGCAAATCGTTGAGCTGGCAATACGCCCTGTGACGGCAAACAAGGAGATACGTCGTGAAGGCACTCAACAAAACAATTAGCGTGAGCGAGGCCGCTAGATCGAATGACGAGGGCGTTTTTAGAAGCGCCCCGACAAACCCGATGAAGCCAAGGGTCGTCGCTGCAAACCAGAACGACTCCTGCCTGATAACCTCCTTGGCTTTGGACTTTTCGTCATTGGACATGCTCATAAGACGTGACCTGTCGCCGCCGCCGAACCACCACCGACCGGGCGCGAACGGCCCAGGACAACCGCCTCGGCACCGACGCCCGAACTGGCAAGGCCCGCGCCGGTTCGGTGCGGCGCTTTGTTCGGCGATCTCATGGCCTCAATTCAAACGTGAGCAGTCCTCAAACTCAAGCCTGAAGCGAAGCGGCGCGTCTCTGGGCGCACCACTGCTGCCACTCGCTCTGGTGCCTGGCGGACGCTCGACCTTTCGCTTGTGACGGAGCGCTCAACCCTGCCGGACCCGCTGCGGCACGTGCCGCAGTCCCGCCTCTGCGCAGGACCGAAACCGCGGCGTGCCTCAAACGGGTCTCTCCCTCGTGTCTCGAAAGGGCTGAAGCGGAAAGGTGCATGCGGACTCCGCCGAACGATGAAGGTCAGCGACGGGAGCCAGCCGCCCCTGACGTTGAACCTGTCCCTGGGCGAATCGGCTGGCTCCCGTTCGCTGGACCGTCTGGTTCGGCGCTGTCCTCATGTGCCGCGGGCGGACTTAAGCAACCCCTCTGACCAAACCTAGGAGTCCGAGGGGCATCCCTCCGGGCGACAAGATCCGCTCTCATCCAAGTATTTTCCGCATCTGTGGCATGGCTTCACTCGCCTGCTTCACGCCACGGCATTCCCCCGTTCGATGCATTTCAGCGTATTCTGATCAAATTGCATCATGGCCAGCATCCAACTACTGTTCCGGCATTCTCCAGTTTTGCATGTAGCGAACCCATGTCAAAAGTCTTCGCGGCGTATTGGAGCGGTCCGCAGGTTGCCACCAGGACGGACCCAGAGTTCCAGTTTGAAACCTTTGAAAGTCTCGTCTTTGCCTCCCTTCGCGAAGGTAAATGTCTGATCGGCTCTGGCAAATACTGTGCTAGGACCAAACAACCGTTGCTCTCCTAGCCAGGTCCTCCCAGCCGCGTATCTGATATTGAAGTTGCCTAACGGTACAGACAGTTTTGCCGTCTCGCCTGATCGGATAAACGCCTTCAAGATCAGGCTGCCGGTCTTTCCGTCTTTCACCTTTACGAGGTAGTGAAAACCGTCCGCCCCTGTGACAATCTCCAGGGGCGCGGAGCCGGCCAAGAAACCGTAAACCTGCTGCTCAACAACTCCGGTGAGTGGCATTGGGGGGCCGGTAATGGATGGCGACGTCTTTCCGCTGTGCCGCCCAGACCCGTACAGTTCAGCGCTGGCTAGTTTGACTCCCAAATCCCCGGCGCCTCCGACGCAAAGGACTCGTCCCGAAGGAAGGAGCGTGGCGGTATGGTGCGCACGGAGCCCGGTGAGCCGAGCGCCCTCTGTCCAGCGTCGCGTGGACGGATTGTACAACTCAGTGCTATCCAGATAACGTCTCTCAAACGACAAAACCTGCCCTCCTGTGACAAGTACGTCGCCTGACGGCATTAGTGTGGCCGTGTGTCCTGTGCGTGCCGAGCCGAGCGAACCGGTTGTGGTCCAACTTTCTGTATCGGGGTCGTACAGTTCGGCACTAGCAAGCACTTCGTTACCTTCCGCTCGAAATCCACCGACAATGAGTACCTTTCCTGATAGGAGCAAAGTAGCCGTATGGCACCGGCGTCTGACAGCAGGCGAAGCTGTCGTTTTCCACTCTCCTTTGGGCGGGTCGTATATCTCCACAAGGTCCTCGCAAACAAGAAGGACTTTTCCGGATGGGAGTAACGTCGCCGTGGCAGCAGTGACAAATGTCTCGCCGGCGATCATTCGGCCGGTTAGCACTACAGCGACAGTTCGAGGGTCTTCCATTGGGCGAGCTCTCGGAGGCGGCGCTTGCGATGGGATAAGTACGCTTGGTAATTGCGACGCTGATAGTAGTCGATGACTTCGAGAACGTATTCTGGGGCCCGTTTCGGGTCCGGCAGACTCCATTCGATTAACTGCCGCGCCTGGGGCAAGGTCAAGGCGGGGGCTTTTTTTTAAACTTCTGCCGCAGTCGCAGCAAGAACAGTTGGGCCAGCTGATAGGCATTTGCTTTTTCGACGCGGCTGGAGTGTGCCTGGCTCGGGGTGGCCATTCAAGGCGAAATGCGGCAGAATTGTCCGCTGCCAAGTGCCTGGTCGGCCTTTGGGGGCTGGCGGGCGGC
>VHCO01000447.1 GCA_016871715.1 Verrucomicrobiota bacterium | reverse complement strand
AACGAGGGAACCAACGCGACAAACACCGGCACGTTCTCCGACGCGCAAGGCAACAGTACCGTCACGTTGACCGCGTCCGCCGGCACGCTGACGCAGAACAACACCGCCGGCACCTGGAGCTGGTCGATCCCGGCGACCGACGGCCCCGCCGGGCCCACCACAGTAACCATCACGGCCAACGACGGCGTCGCCGCGCCGGTGACGACCACGTTCACGTACAGCGTCAACAACGTCGCCCCAACCGTCTCCCGCGACAGCGCGAGCGTCACGGTGGATGAAGGCAGCACCGCAACCAACTCCGGCACGTTCGCCGATGTTGGCAACGACACGGTCAGCGTCTCAGCGTCGGTCGGCTCCGTGACGCAGAACGCAAACGGCACTTGGTCGTGGTCGTTCAACACGAGCGACGGCCCGGACGAATCGCAAACCGTGACGATCACCGCCACCGACAGCGACGGCGATTCGTCGTCCACGACGTTCGCACTGACCGTCAACAACGTTGCCCCAACCGTCTCCCGCGACAGCGCGAGCGTCTCGGTGGACGAAGGCAGCACCGCGACCAACTCCGGCACGTTCGGCGATGTTGGCAACGACACGGTCAGCGTCCTGACATCCTGACCTACCCCTTATGATTTCCCGGTTTTTTTCGGTTTTCCGGGAATTTTTTGGCTGGATCTGGGGTCTTAATTTATGTCGGATCAATGGCGGCAAGAAGGCTCGGATCGGGGGAGGGAACACCGATGGACGGACGCAACGGGCAGAAGGATTTCGGCTGGCAGCAGGCGTTGCCCGAAGGGGCCGTGGCCGTCAATGGCCGGGTCTGGTTTCAGGATGTGCTGGGCCTGCGGGCGGTGTTCGTGGATCAAGTTGGGTTCCACCGGTTCGCGATCCAGGACGAAGTCGAGAACCGTTTCACGGCCGTGCAGTTGGTGGAAGCGGAACTGGCGAGCGTGAGCGAAGTGTGCCAAGCCTTTTCCATCCACCCTCGAACCTTCTCGCGGAGCCGTCGCCAGATGCAGCGGGGTGGGGTCGGAGCTTTGGTCAAGGAGAAACGAGGTCCCCCGGGCCGCCGTTCGAAAACGCAAGAGGTGTCCGCCACGATCGTCCGCTTGTATGAGCACGGCCAATCGGTCTATCAGATCGCCGACCGTGTGGGCCTGTGTCCCCGAACGGTCGGACGTGTGCTCAAGGATCAAGGGATCGTTCGGCGTGGGAACCGCCCGACCAGCCGACCGTTGTTGGCGGAGGCGCCACCCGCCGGGACAGCCGAGGAAGTGTCCGGAGCATCGCCTCTGCCGTCGCGGGAATCCGAGACAGAGGCGTGCTCCGAAATCCTGGACGGTCGCGAAGAAGGAAGGCTGGAATCTCAGGATCTCGTCTCGTCCGAACCGGCCTGTGAGGTTCTCGAGGTAGTTGCGTCGCAGGCTGCGGATTCGGCGGCACCCGCGTCGGACAGCCTTTCGCTCCCGGAGCCCCCGACGGTTCTCGAGACCCACGTCGCGGCGGCTTCCGACGTGCCGTCTGTCATCGCCTGGGTGGAGGTCGTCGAGGGGGAACTCACGGAACTGGTCCCGCGGGTGGAGGCCACGAGCATTCCGTACGCCTCGCCGCTGGACCGCTTCGCGACGGTGGTGGGCCTGATCGAAGAAGCGCCCGTCTCGTTTGTGTCAGCCGAGCGGGTCCCGCAGGCGGGCGTGCTGCTGGGTTTGGCTTTGTTGGGAGAGACGCATTTGATGGAAGAAGCCCGCGCGGTGTACGGGCGTTTGAAGAACTGCTGGTACGGACTGCGGCCCCTGCTGTGGACGCTGATCGCGATGGCGTTGCTGCGGGTCAAGCGGCCGGAGCAGATCAAAGCCCAGGATCCGCTGAGCTGGGGCCAGGTGTTGGGCCTGCCGCGTTCTCCGGAAGTGAAGACCATCCGCCGCAAACTGAGCGAAATCACTGCACGGCGACGAGCGGCGGAACTCCACTTTCGCTTGGCCAAACGCCGCGCGGCAGTCCACCGGAACCAATGGGCGACATTGTACGTGGATGGGCATGTGCGGGTGTACTATGGTCAACACCGCTTGGGCAAGACGTATGCCACGCGTCTGAAGAGCGTGGTCCGCGGCGAAACGGATTATTGGGTGCACCTGAGTTCGGGCCGTCCCCTGCTGGTGGTTCACGACGCCGCGAATGGTCCGTTCGCCAAGGTCTTGCGCGAGCAAGTCTTGCCCGAGATTCGGCGCGTGGTGGGCGAGCAACGCGTGACCGTGGTCTTCGATCGCGCCGGCTGGTGCAAAGAGTTGTTGTGGGCCTTGTTGGAGGCGAACTTCGACTTCATGACCTATCGGAAAGGGGATTACAAACCCCTGGACGAGAGCCTCTTCCAACAAGAGACGATCCAACGTGACGGTCACACCGTCCTGATGGAAGTGGCGGAAGACGTGTTCGCCGAGGAGGGCTGGCCCCCGTTGCGGCTGATCGTCATCAAAAAGAAAAACGGCCAACAGACGCACATGGTCGCCAGCGGCCGCGCGACCTGGGAGACGCTGGGCAAGACCGCCGCGCCGGACTTGCCGGCGGTGGAAGTGGCCTGGTGGATGTTGGGCCGCTGGTGCCAGGAGAACTGGCTCAAGTACATGAAAGAAGAGTTCCTCCTGGACGTGTTGGTCGACTACGCGACGGAGCCTGACGACCCGCAACGCGAGGTCGCCAATCCGCAACGACGGAAGTTGGACCGGCAACTGCGGACCGCCCGGGCGCGGTTGAATCGCGAGGAGGCCAAGCTGGCCCAGTGGCAGCGGGGAGAACGCAAGGCCCGCCGCAAGGATCGCGAGGACTGTCACGATTGCGGGAAGTGTCGGCGTTGTTGCTTGGCAGCCCAAGAGCGTGCCGTTTCGCAGGCTCGAGCGGAAGTCGAACAACTCCTGCAACGGCGGGAACAGACGCCTGCCAAGATCCCCTTGGGACAAGCCAGCGACCGTGATCCGGTGAAGCTGAGCTACGAACGGAAGCTGTTTACGGACACCGTGAAGCTCTGCGCGTACGACATCGAAACGCGGCTGTTCGAGATGGCCTCCAGCTCGTTCCGGCGAGCCCCCTGGGAAGGCCGTGCCCTGATTCGGGACATCCTGCAGACCAGCGGGGACCTCCGCGTGAAGAACGAGATCCTGGAGGTGCACTTGGACCAACTGAGCACGCCGCGGGCGACCATCGCCATGATGGCGATCTGCGACCAGTTGAACGCCCTCAAGCCTCGTTTGCCCGAGTCCGCTCTCCAGCTCCGGTTCTTCGTCAACCCCCGTCCTGTTGGGGAGTAGGCAAGGCAAAAGCCGCTCAGGGGTAAGTCAGGATGTCAGGACCCAGACGTGGCCGAAGTTCGTGCTGTGTCCCATCTGGTAGGTCCGATCGACGGGCAGCGGCGCGTTCTCGTAGTATCCGCCAGTGTGGTTCAAGCAGTGTAGCCAGATCTCGCCCACTTGCGGCGGCGGCCCCCACGGGTTCTTGAGCAGCGGATTCGTGGCGTGGATCACGTCGACATCAATATGATGCCGGGCCGCTTGCTCGCCACGCCGGAAGTAACGGCGATCTCCCGTTCGCACGTATTGAACGAACATCCCATGGGCCAGGTCGTATTCCAAGTTGCCCCAGTTCACGCCGCGCTCGCCGAACCAGTCGCCATAGTTCAGCAGGCCGTACTCGCGGTCCTTCTCGCGCCGCTGCAGGTGGACGTCCAACGCGCGAAACAGCCACGCGTCGTAGCCGGCGTATTTTCCCTCGTCGGCTGGCGGGAAGTCCCCCAGGGCTTTGGTCGCGGTGACATGGGCCGGATCGGCCATAGCGAGAAGCGGCTCGTTGGCGGCCTGGAAGAAAACACCGAGCCGCTGGGCGTCGGGCTTGCCGGGGAAGTAGTTCACGCAGAATTCGTGCGTCTTGGCGACGCCGACTTTGAACGTGTACAGCCCGCCGCGCACAGCGTAATACAGCTTGTTCTCTTCTGCCAGCGGCTGGCCGTCGTACAGACCCGCGGGAAGATCGGGACAAAG
>VHCO01000446.1 GCA_016871715.1 Verrucomicrobiota bacterium | reverse complement strand
GGTTGCGGGGGGAAGCGATGGCCGTTTCAATCCGCGCCCCGCGCCGAGGCACGGGGCGACCCGATTGATGGATGGACGAAGATCGTCAATCGTCAGTTTCAATCCGCGCCCCGCGCCGAGGCACGGGGCGACTTCCCAGTACTCACGCGCGTTGCGTGGTTGCCCGGTTTCAATCCGCGCCCCGCGCCGAGGCACGGGGCGACCCAAAACCAGTTCGTTCCATATAGATCCCTCGAGGTTTCAATCCGCGCCCCGCGCCGAGGCACGGGGCGACAGCGGCCGGGTCAAGGCCCACGGCCGCAGGCACTTTGTAGTCTACTGGCGCGAACGTGCCAACCCTGGATTCGTCCGCGGTCGTGTTGAGATGTCAAACAACGAGGATAAGCAGCGTGGGCCTTGGGCGGGAGCTCAGTCCGCGAACCTGGGCGGGTTGGGTCGGCACTCGGGGTTCGCGGCGGGCGGTTCACAGGACCAGGGGTTCGGTGAGGTCGACGGGTTTATGGACGCCGTGGTGCTCGGTGCGCTGGGCGGCCTCGGCATCCAGGAAGTAGAAGCGAAGCGAGTCCTCGTCGGCTTTCATCTCCGAAAGCAGGCGGTGCCGCAGTTGCACCCACTCCTTCTGTCCGAGTTGACACTCGAAGACGGACTTCTGGACCCGGACACCGAAGTCTTCGCAGGCCTGCGCCACGCGCCGAAGGCGGCGTTGGCCGGCCCGGTCCACGGTCGAGACGTCATAGGTTACCAAGACGAGCATAGGGGCGCTGGGTTGGACATTCGGAGTTCAGGTTTGGGCCCTTAGCCTTCAGCCTTTAGCCTTCAGCCTTTAGCCTTCAGCCTTTAGCCTTTAGCCTTCAGCCTTCATTTGGGTATCAGGGGCACGTAATCGGACACGTCGCCCCGAAGGTGCCGGGCCAGAAGTCGGGCCTGGACAAAGGGCATTTGGCCCAGGCGCAGATTCTGTTCGAGCAAGGGGTGTTGGAGATGTTCCTGTTTGCGCTGTTGGTAGGCCGTGATCACGCGTTTGCGGCCGGCGTCGGTGAACTCGACGGCGCCGCCCTCGCGCTCGCGGAAGTCCTCGGGCCCCACTTGCTGGCGATTGACGAGGGTCACGGCCAGGCGATCGGCGAGCCAAGGTCGGAATTCCTCCATCAGGTCCAAGGCTAGCGCCGGCCGATTGGGCCGCTCGGCATGCAGGAACCCGACGAACGGGTCCAACCCGATACTCGTGAGGGCCGCCACGCAATCGTGCCGGACCAGGGCGTAGAGAAAACTTAGCAGGCAATTGATGCGGTCGCGCGGCGGGCGGCGGCTGCGCGCGCCAAAGGCGAACTCGGCCCGTTGTTGCTTGAGCAACAGGCTGAAGCAAGCGAAGTAAGTGGCGCTCCCCATCCCTTCGACGCCGCGCAACCCATCCAACGCCCCCGGCTCGCGCAGGCTATCGGCCGACCAGCGGTTCAGGGACTGGATCTGCCGAGCGAGCGCCTCGGCGGCATCGCTGAGCCGGTCTTGTTCAACCGCCGAGTCGGTCTCGCGCGCAGCTCGGAGGATCGAGTTGCGAGAGTTCTGGAGCTTGCCGGCGACGATCTGCCGGGCGATGGCGGCGCACTGCGCCCGGGCATCGGCCGCGCGAAACTGGGCGCGCCGCAGCGCGACGCTGGTATCCGCTACGCCGGTCAGCCGAGCGTGCAGGTGACCGTTTTCGGTCAGGAAATTCACCGCGACCCCGCGCTCCCAACACAGATCCAGGGCCGGCGGTGTGATCGTCACCTGGCCGAACGCGCAGATCGACTCGAGATGGTGGATCGGGATCGATAGCTTCCGCCAGTCGATCGCCCGATCCCGCGACCGCTCCTCAGCCGCCAGCTCGGGTGGGTAGACCGGAACCTCGACCTGGAGGGTCAGATGATCGCGCGCCACCAGACTGCCCGGCGTGGTCAGGTAGAGCGTGTTTTGGGCAATGTCAGGCATTTCTTCGTCTGCGCTTATTCATGAGTCACCGAGATGGATTACAGCCGGCGGTAGGGCGCGCAGTCCGCTGCGCGCCGCGGCCCCCTGGGTCCACAGCCGTTTGCCGCGCGCAGAGGACTGCGCGCCCCAGTAAACTGTCGTCTATCCCAAGCTCTCATCAGCAAGTGTCACCTCCGGAATCTCAAACCTGGAACAGGGCGCGCGCCACGCGGTCCAGTCGCGGCGGCTGGGAGGTCACCTGGGGCAGGCAGATCTCGTAGAGCGAGCATTCCGCGCAGGCCGGTCGGTGCACGGCTGGCGGCAGCGCGGCCATCGCGGAACGCGGCGATGCCGCCCCGGCCTCCAGCTTCCGGTCTCCGGCCTCCTCTTCCTCCGCCCCCGCCGGGGGATCGCCCAGGAGGGCGTGCAATTGCCGGATCGCATCCTCCGTCAGCCGGCGCAGCTCGAGGGTAAACTCGACCTCGCGCCGGCGCTTGCTGTCGGCATGGAAGATCGCGCCCCGCGGCACCTCGAGGCCGAACATCTCCTCGAGACAAAGGGCCTGGGCGCACACCTGGGCGTCGTCGTTCTCCCATTTCCGCCGTTTGCCCAGCTTGAACTCGACGGGAAGAAGAGATTTAGGATTTAGGATTTCAGATTTCGGATTTGGGGCGGGGCAAGGGTCAGCTTGAAGCCGTGCTCCAGGCGGGCGGGGAGTGACCTCCACCAGATCGCACTTTCCGTTGAGGCCGAGGCGCTCCGACCAGACGGGCAAGGCGCGCCATAAGAGCGCGCCCTTGGCGACTTCGTAGCCGGGCAGATCCGCATGCTCGTGGGCGATGTCGCCGCGGGCGGTATGCTCGTTGGCCTCGCGCCAGCCCTCGAGCAGCTTGAGCGCCGCCCGGCGCGGGCAGTACAGGTAGTCGTTGAGCAGAGACAAGGGTAGTGATTCCAGGTTGGAGAATTCAGGGTTCACGCTGCGCGACAGTTGCCGGGGATGATTTGCGGGAATGACTTGGCAGTTGTTTGGCCTCGGGCGCTATGCCAGTCTATGCCCATGGAAATCACGGTGACAAAACCGATTGAGGATTTCATAAAGCAACAAGTCGCGAGAGGCTACGCCGACGAGAGCGAAGTCGCCCGCCAAGCTTTCCTGCGCTGGATGGCGGAGGAGGACCTCGACGCCGAACCGCCGCGGCTCCGGGAGAAACTGGACGCCGCCCGCCGCGGCGAGTTTCGCCCTTACGACCCCAAATCCTACGACGCGTTGCTCGCCTCCGCCGGTGAAACTCCCCGTTGAGAAGAAGCAGAGGCGGTCGTTGAGCAGGCTCAAGGGCAACTGCTTGCGTGCCTCTGAAATCTGAGATGCTGGATTTTCGGTTGGCATCACAAGGTGCAAAGCATGGTGGCCGCGAGAGAACGCACAGAACGCAAAAGACATTCCCTCTCCTCCTCGAACGAGGAGAGGGCCAGGGTGAGGAGTCGAATCGGTGTTTGCACAGTCACATCGGTTCAAGACCCTGCTTGCCGGCCTTCAGCAAGGGAAGGATGTCCGCCATGTAGCCGGGAAAGCCGTTGAAATTCTGCCCGGTCCAGGCCCAAAGCTCTTCGTCCAGCCCAATGGGCTTGAGCGGCCAATCGCCGCTTTTGAGCCGACTCGACCAGATTTGGACGCTGTTCTGCATGATCTCGCGCCAGGAGGGGAACTGCGCCCGGTCGCGGCTCTCGATTCGTTTGACCAACGCCTGCTCCACCAGCACGGCTCGCGTGTCCGCCGTGATGACCTCTGAAATCTGCAATCTCCAATCTGCGATCCCCGGAGGGGCCGTGCGTCCGGCAATCTGGAGCAGGTTCACCAGCCCCCAGCTTCCTGCCTGTGCGGGGCACGCAGACAGGTCGCGGAAAGCCGAGCGGAACGAGAAATCCACGCCCGCTTCCACGCAACTGATGGCGCGTGGCGATTCTGTAATTTCGATTGGAGTCACAGGACGCTCTCCTTTCCAGAAAGGAAGCCTGAGGTGGACCCCATTGTTAAGACCACGAGGCGCGAGAATTAAGCTAGCATTTGGCGAGGTCTGCTCGGG
>VHCO01000445.1 GCA_016871715.1 Verrucomicrobiota bacterium | reverse complement strand
GCGGGGGTCTCGCCCGCCGCACCGCGGGCAAGATGCCCGCGCTCCCTTCGGCAACGGAGGGCGGGGGTCTCGCCTGCCGCACCGCGGGCAAGATGCCCGCGCTCCCTTCGGCAACGGAGGGCGGGGGTCTCGCCTGCCGCACCGCGGGCAAGATGCCCGCGCTCCCTTCCACAACGGAGGGCGGGGGTCTCGGCCGCAGGGTTGCTTGCATTCATCTCTTGCCCGGGGCAGGCTGCGGGCGGCTACATCACGAACTCGAAGCTATGAAGACCCTGCCGTGCATTTCGATTCTCTCATGCTGGGCGGTCGTCGCCTTCAGCGGCGCGCACTTCCACCTCGACCTCCACGCCGCTGGGTTGGGCGACCTGATGACCCAGCCGTACCTCTTGGACACGGGATTGGACTCGCGCTCGATCTCTTTCGAAAACCCGACCGGCGCGCGGGGGGAGGGAGGCAAGGCGAGCAGCAAATTGGGTGTTGGACGCAAAGGGACGCCGGCCCGCACGATGAAGCCAGGCGAGACCGTGACGCTGTGCGACATTGCCGGCCCGGGCACGATCCGGCACATCTGGGTGACGATGCCCAAGGACCCGGAGCTGCTGCGCGCGGCGGTGGTGCGGGCGTACTGGGAGGGGCAAACTCACCCGAGCGTCGAGTGTCCGATCGGCGATCTGATGGGTTTTGCGCATGGGCGGGTGCTGCCCTATCAATCGGCCGTGCATTCCGTCGGGGAAAACGCGGGGATGAACCTGTGGCTACCGATGCCCTTCGCGAAGCAAGCCCGCTTCACCTTCAGTCACGAAGGCCGCAGCAAAGACTTCCCGTTGTTCTACCAGATCGATTACACACTGCGGGATCAACACCCGCGCGGCGTCGGGCGATTGCACGTCCTCTTCCGCCGTGAGAACCCGACGACCCTGAAACAGGATTTCGAGCTGTTGCCCAAACGCAGCGGACGCGGCCGATTCGTCGGCTCGGTCATCGGTATTCGCGCCCTCGAAGGGGACTGGTGGGGCGAGGGCGAGGTCAAGGTGTACCGGGACGGCGACGGGGAGTTTCCGACGATTTGCGGCACCGGCAGCGAGGATTACGTGGGTCTGTCGTGGGGCATCCAGCAGACGCCCTTCCTCTTCAACGGGTGCAGCCTCAACCAGAAAGGCTTCGTCTCGATGTATCGTTGGCACCTGCCCGACCCCGTCTACTGGGAGCAGGAATGTCGGATCACCATCCAACAGATCGGCTGGAAAGACGGCCTCTACGAGCGCCAAGACGATTGGTCCACCGCAGCCTTCTGGTACGAACCGGTCCCGAGCGCGCCCTTGCCGACATTCCCCGAGCTCGAAGCCCGAGTCAGCGACGTGTGGCGCAACTGACCGCTGAGTTGTAGTCCATCTCAGTGACTCATCAGTAACCGCCGCCGAGGACGCCCAGGTCAATCAGCAGATCGTTGAACCCACCCCCGTTGTCGTTGCGAGCCCAGCGATCGGGTTCACCATCGCCTTTGGTGTCCTCGGGAATGACGACGAACTCGTGCCATGGCCCGAAGCGATCAGGTTGAGGCGCTTCGCCCACGACCCATCCGGCGGCGTTGATCCTCCAGGCCACGCTTTGGCCGCCTTCTGGACCCACCAGATCAACCAAGCGGCACCCCGCTTGCGGTTCCGGAGGCGGTTCCGGAGGCGGCTTGGGTGGTTTCTTGGCCCAGGCGGAACTGCCTGCCAGGGCGAGGGTAACGATGATTGCAGTGAGCCCCTGGCACAGTGGCCATGAGCGGCTGAACTTCGCTTGAGTTTTCATGTCTGCGAACGGTTGGTTGTCTGTTCCACCGAGGGATGAAGGTTTTTTCGGAGAGGGTTGCAGCGGTTCTTGGTCTGAGCTTTCTGTTCTCCGCCCCCAAGCTGAGGCGAAAAGCCGGTTTCTTCGCGGCAACAGCCTCGGGATAATAGCGCAATCATACTTTACAAATGGTCTGACCAAATGCATACTACGAATGCGTGATTCATAGACCGTTCTGGATCAATCGGATCGAGGCCGCCTGGAAGGAAGCACCCATCGCTTGGCTGTCCGGCGTGAGGCGCGCCGGGAAAACAACCCTGGCCCAAAGCCTTGGCGAGGAACGGACGCACTATGTGAACTGCGACCTACCGGCCGCCGAGGACATGGTTCGCGATCCAGCGCTGTTCTACCGCGATTGCCAGAAGCCGGTGGTGGTGTTCGACGAGATTCAGCAGCTCCGCGATCCGAGCCGGGTGTTGAAGATTGGCGCAGACCTGTTTCCCGACCTTAAGATTCTGGCAACCGGGTCGTCCACGCTGGCCGCGAGCAAGAAGTTCCGCGACACGCTTACCGGGCGGAAACGGCAGGTCCATCTCTCACCGGCTCTGCTTGGCGAACTGGAGGCATTCAGCGTGAAGTTGCCCAAGCGGCTTTTGCACGGCGGACTGCCGCAGGCTCTGCTCGCCGAAACCAAGAAGCCGTCGTTTTACCGCGAGTGGATGGATTCGTTCTTCGCCCGGGACATCCAGCGGTTGTTCGGGTTTCGGGACCTGGACCGATTCAATGCGCTGCTCGAATATCTCCTGCGGCAGAGCGGCGGCCAGCTTGAAGTGTCCCGGACGGCCAGTGCCGTGGGCATCTCGCGCCCGACCGTCGAAAGTCACCTGCGGGCGCTCGAAATCACCCACGCCATCACCCTCGTCCGCCCGTTTCACGGGGGCGGCCAGAAGGAACTGGTCAAACAACCCAAGGTCTATGGTTTCGACACGGGCTTCGTGAGCTTTGCGCGCGGATGGGAACCGTTGCGTCCGGGCGACTGCGGCAGCCTGTGGGAACATCTCGTTCTGGAACACCTCCAGGCCCACCAACCCGATACCCCGGTGCACTACTGGCGCGACAAGGCCGGGAACGAAGTGGATTTCGTCCTGGCCCGCAGACGCGAGATGGTGGACGTAATCGAGTGCAAGTGGAACCCCGATGCCTTCGACGCCCGAGCGCTTGCCGTCTTCCGCTCATATTATCCGAAGGGGCGGAACTACCTGGTCACGCCGTTGGAAGGCCCGGCCTACCGCAAACGGGTTGCGAATCTGGAGATCCTGGTGTGCGTCCCCGAAGGGATTGAAGGCTGAGCTGTAGGTGAAACGGTCCTGCATTCAGCGGCTGCCACGTTGCGCAGACGCTCACGGGCCCGTGCTTCGCGTTATCCGTGGAAGTCACATCCGGGGACACTTTGTCGAATTGCACATCCGCAATCCAGGCCTTCCCCGGGCCGTGGAGCAGAATACCCGCGGAGATCAACTGGCTCTTTCCGGGACGTCGAGCACGGCGGTATACGGTGTCCAATCCACCGTGCCCTTGATAAGCCGGTCTCCCATGTTGTGTGCGCTTGCGACGCCACGACCTCGCCCTCGTGGGTCTGCTTCCCCGCCCAAGAGCACCGGTTCTGACATCGCCAGTCCAGTTGGGGAATGCAGGTCAACTTGCGACAGTCAAAGCGCGCTTGGCTTGCGGTTGCTTGCATTCGCTGCCGGGCCAGGGCAGGCTGCCGTCAACCGGACCATAGACCTACTGATGAGAGGTCGGGATAGACGACACATTGCGGGTAGGGCGCGCAGTCCTCTGCGCGCCGTAAACCCCAGTGGACACAGGAAGCCGCGGCGCGCAGAGGACTGCGCGCCCTACCGCCGAGTTGTCGTCCATCTCAGTGACTCATCAGTATGTTGGTCCACCGCAACCTTCTGGTACGAACCGGTCCCGAGCGCGCCCTTGCCGACATTCCCCGAACTCGAAGCCCGGGTCAGCGACGTGTGGCGCAACTGACCGCCGAGTTGTAGTCCATCTCAGTGACTCAGCAGTAACCGCCGCCGAGGCACCGGGTGTCCGCCAGCCGGGCCCGGCATTCCGCGTTGCGCTTGCACCGCTTGGCCGCCCCAGCCGCCAAACCCAAGCCTAGACCTAAAACAAGCGTGTTAGGGGCTCTTGTTCAGAGGGCGGCCTAAAATCGAGGCGTTCGAGTTGCGCCGCCTACCTATTGTGTGTGTTCGCGAG
>VHCO01000444.1 GCA_016871715.1 Verrucomicrobiota bacterium | reverse complement strand
CGTCGCCAGTGGCCCTCGCTCGATGCTGATGCGGCCAGGATCGCCCACTCCGCAGGTTTCCTCCCCGTAACGGTTCAGCCAAAACGCTAATGAACCCCAATGGACGCTAACTCGGCGGCACCGGCACAGATTCTTCCCTTGCGGCGGCAGTCCGATTCTCGTGGATTCGCGGTTGGCCTGAATGGTCACGTCGGTTCTTCGGGCCGCGACTCAGGATTGATGGGAGTCTCTCCCTCTTGCGTTCCTTTGCGTTCTTTTGCGGCAATCCCCGGCCTGGAGGGCGGAGCTCCGCGACGCCCTGGCGTCAGGTCAGATTATCGAGTTCTGGTTTGTGAGATGAGGTCGAGGGCTCGTGGAACTCGCCCCTCCAGCGGCAGCAGCTTGGAGCTTGGATGGCGGAGCTCTGCGACGCCCTGACTTCGCGTCGGGTTTCAGACATCGGGTCGAGGACTCGAGACCCGGGGCTCGTAGAACTCGCCCCTCCAGTAATGCCATGGGCCGCGTCTCCACACTCCCCCGGCTGTAGGCGCAGGTTGTAACCTGCGAAACAAGCACGAACAGCGAGCTCGATTAGCGGTGCAGGCTAAAGCCTGCGCTGCCTGCTAGGCCTGCGCGGCTTGCCACCCAGAGATGGCTAGCCCGCAGGCCTTACGCTTTCGGTAGCCAGCCACCGTGCATAGACAGCAGAGCACCAAGAACAGGTGCAACACGGAGTAAATCTGGAGCGGAAAATCCACCACGGCATGGGCCAAACACCCCACCAGGGCGAGCCACACACATAGCATCTGCGCTTGAGACCATACGATGCCACCGCCCACAAACGGTTGAAGGACGGCCGCCAGCAGCGCCGCCAGCAGCAGCGCGCCTCCTACCCCGCCAAACGTCACCAACACCTCCATCCAGTCGTTGTGCAAGTACCAATGCCAGGTCTCCTGCGTGTTGCCCCGGTAAAGATTGTACAGGGGACCGAACGTGCCGGGGCCCGTCCCCAGGAAGGGATGGTCCCGCAGCATCTGTCGGGCGTTGCGGTAGGTTTCGAGACGGTCGAACAACTGGTCTGACAACGGTCGCGTTTGCTCGAGTTGGTCGGTCCCAAGGAACAGCACCGCCGCGGGCGACTGCGCCTTCCCCCAAGGGTCGGTGGGTGTTCGTTCGGCGGCGGCGAGCGCAGTCAGGTCCGCCGTGGTCGCCTTGATCTGAGCCGCGCTGAGGGCGACGTCGAGGAAGCCGACCGCGAAGATTCTGCCTGGGAAATTGTGACTGCGCATCCCCAACGTGCCCACCCACAGGTGAGCCGAGGCGAAGCGGTTGGTGAGCAGCAAGCCGCGGTGGTCGTAGTTCTCGATGCCCGGCAACGCTTCTCCATTCGTATAAACCGTGACGTTGGTGCTCTTCACGATCGTTAGGTCCACGAGCGCCCCCGCATGCTGGTTGAAGAAGTTGCTCACGTAGTGCCAATACATCCCCATCCCCTCGCCGTAGAGGAGCACGTCGAGGCGGCCTTCGGGTCTAATCACCGCCATCGTGGAACGGGGCAAGGCATGCAACTGACGGCGCTGTTCAGAGAGCCCCACGATGCCAACCGTGTCCCCGGGTTGAACGTCGGGCATGCGCAGCAGGCAGCGGAGGGTGAAAGCCGTAACCGGTTCCTCCCGCCCCGTCGGCCAACTATACTCCTGCATGCGCACCTTAAGGATCTGCCAACCCCCAACGCCGCCAACCGCCGTTAGCAGAACGAAGGCCCCGAGCAACGCCCAGGTCGTGCGCCCATACCTGCGGCTGGCGAACAGGAGCACCGCGCCCACCAGGACAACGTTGACGGCGGTGACAGCGGCGCCCGCCCGGCTTTCC
Organism: Verrucomicrobiota bacterium; assembly: GCA_016871715.1. Taxonomy (GTDB): domain Bacteria; phylum Verrucomicrobiota; class Verrucomicrobiia; order Limisphaerales; family J093; genus VHCO01. The sequence continues at coordinate 2,206 of VHCO01000444.1, read as the reverse complement.
GAGACCACTGGGCAAGCGGCCATCACCAACGCTAGCATGGGCAACACCACATGCGCCCCACTCCCCAGGCGCACGGTCGCCGCCGCTTGTTTGGCCGCCGCGCGCAGACTCCACCAAAAGCCCAACGCCACTGGCCACAGCAGATTGAAGTATTGGGCAGCGTTACTGCGGTAAGCGTAGGGGCCGAATTGGGACTCGGGGGTCGTGTTCAGACGCGGCACGATCAACCAGAGCAATTTGTTGGTGCCGCTCGACCGCTGGAGGATGCCCTCGAGCGCCAGCAAGCCCCCGTTCAGACAGAGCACCCAGAGGAGCCGACGCAGCCGGGCCGGTATCTGGGGCGATGCATGCGTGGGGTTCGAGGTCGCACTGGCGATTTCGCTGGCCTCGCCGCTCCCGGCATCCAGTGACGCGGCCTCGCCGCCGCGGCGTGTCCCGCGTTCGCGCCGGGTCTTCCCCAAGAGCCAATCCCGCAGCGCCCAAAACGTCCAGGCCAACCCCAGATACTGCCAGAAGGCAAACCACGAGCCGGGGGCGTGATAGCTGTGGGGCAGCCAGGGAATGTAGGAGTCGCGATACTCGAGCCGCATTTCCTGAAACAGGTAAGCCGCTCGGGCATTGAGGGCCGCCACCAAACACCAGGCCACGAGCAGAATGGTGAGCCCAGCCAACAGACGCACCGGCCAATGCGTCCGGCCATCGCCCCAGCGGGGCGGTTGATAGCCCGTTCGCCAACGGATCATCCACTTGCTCACCAGCGCCGCGCCCAGGACGTAGCCCGTGACGTTCATCGTCCAGATCGCCCACGGTTGTGTCGTGCCAAACGCCCACGGACAAAACACCGCCATCCAGTAAACCAGCCCCTCCGTCAGCCCGTCACAAAACCGGTACAACCGCGGTGTGCGCCCGCAACCATGAAGGCGCGTCTGCGCACGGGGCGCCTTCTCTAAAGTCATCGGATCCCGAAACATCTTGTACGCAGGTCAAGTTTGGGGCGCAGGCATCTTGCCTGCGGGTCTTGGGCCGGACGCCCAACCTCCGGTCTGAAGCATCGCTTCTCCAGATTGACACCGCTCGCGACCCACCGGCGTTGCCCTAACTCCCGCGCTGCCGCAACACAAAAGAGGTCTGCGTCGCTCGTCAGCATGGGATGACCAGCCCGCAGGCCTTACGCTTTTCGGTAGCCAGCCACCGTGCATAGACAGCACAGCACCAAAAACAGGTGCAACACGGAGTAAATCTGGAGCGGAAAATCCACCATGGCATGGGCCAAACACCCTAGCAGAGCAAGCCACACGAATAACATCTGCGCCTTGGACCAGACCATGCCACCGCCCACGATTGGCTGCAGGACAGCCGCCAGCAGCGCGGCCAGCAGACACGCGCTGCCCACCCCGCCAAAAGTCACCAGCACCTCCATCCAGTCGTTGTGCAAGTACCAATGCCAGGTCTCCTGCGTGTTGCCCCGGTAAAGATTGTACAGCGGACCGAACGTGCCGGGGCCCGTCCCCAGGAAGGGATGGTCCCACACCATCTGCCGGGCGTTGCGATAGGTCTCGAGCCGGCCGAAGAACTGCTCCCGCAGCGGGAGGATCTGGCGAAGTTGGATCGCATCAAGCTCGAGCACAGCCCGGCGCGAGAGATCGTCGCTCCAAGGATTCGGCATTCGTCCCCGAGCCGCCGCCACCGTCGTTAGGTTAGGATGGGTCGCCCGGACTTGCTCCGGGCTCATGGCAAAGTCCAAAAAACTGACGGCGAAGATTTCGCTCGGGAAATCGTGACTACGCATCCCCAACGTGCCCACCCAGAGGTGGGCTGAGGCGAAGCGATTGGTCAGTAGCAAACCGCGGTGGTCGTAGTTCTCGAAGCCCGGCAACGCTTCGCCATTCACATACACCGTGACGTTGGTGCTCTTCACGACCGTTAGGTCCAGCAGTGCGCCTGCATGAAGGTTGAAGAAGTTGCTCACCCGGTGGACGTACATACGATCGTAGTCACCGAGAAGCTGCGTGACGAGCTCGCCTGTCTTTGCTAGCCACACCATCACCGACCGCGGTAAGGCGTACAAGCGGCGCTTCTGGTCCGACAGCCCGACCACCCCTACGCCGTTGTCCGGCTGTAGATCCGGCATGCGCAGCAGGCAGCGGAGGGTGAAAGCCGTAACCGGTTCCTCCCGCCCCGTCGGCCAACTGTACTCCTGCATGCG
>VHCO01000443.1 GCA_016871715.1 Verrucomicrobiota bacterium | reverse complement strand
GACAACGCCCGCCGCCACGGGGGCGCTCTATGCGGCCGCGGCCGAGTCGCGCCCGGAGCGGTCGGTGCGGGAGTTGGTGCGGGAGTTGGGCGAAGCGGTGGTGCAGGTGCGCACCCCCGGCGGATTGGGCTCGGGCTTCTTCATCAACGAAGAGGGCTATCTGATCACCAATTTCCACGTCATCGAAGGCGAGACGCAAATCGCCCTCGAGGTCTATTCCCAGCGGCGCGGCCAGCTCGAACCCAAGAACTACAAACAGGTGCGGATTGTCGCCATGAACAAGTTCACTGACCTCGCCTTGCTCAAGGTCGAGGACCCGGGCGCCCCCCGCTTCGCCGCGGCGCCCCTGGCCCGCAACCAGGCGCTGGCCGTGGGCGAACGGGTGTTCGCGATCGGCAGCCCGCTCGGGCTCGAACGTACGGTCACCGAGGGCATCATCAGCACCAAGACACGCCAGATGCAGGGGGCCCTGTACCTCCAAACCACGGCGCAAATCAACCCCGGCAACAGCGGCGGCCCGCTCTTCAACCTGCGCGGAGAGGTCGTCGGTGTCACGAACATGAAGATCAACCTCGGCGAAGGCCTCGGCTTCGCTATCCCCGTCGAACAAGTCCGCTACTTCCTCGATCACCGCGACGCCTTCGCCTACGACAACGACAACCCCAGCAACGCCTACCGCTACCTCGAACCGCCGCGCCGCCTGCACCTCCCCAACCCGAACCCCAACGCCGCGCCGCCCCGCTAAACCCCAACCCACGCCCGACCGCCGCCCCATCGTCCGTCGTGGCGGCTCCCCACTCATCCACCCATCACCGTACGCTCAGTCTCCCCCCCCCCACATGAACAACATCGCCCGTTCCCTGACCTCTTCCCTCTGCCTCGGCGCGCTCGTCTGGACTGCCACCGCCGCTGTCCCGCCCGCCGAACAGCTCTTGCCGGCCGATACGCTGGCTGTCTTAGTCGCACCCGATTGGAGCCAGGTCGGCGGCGCACGCCGGGGATCGGCGCTCGCCCGGTTCTGGGATGACCCGGCGCTGCGGCCGTTCCGGGACAAGTTCATGGCGAGGTTGAATCGGGAGGTCATCGAACCCATCGAGGGCGACCTGGGAATCAAACTCAGCGAATACACCGCCCTGGCGCAGGGCCAGGTCACCCTTGCCCTCACCCAGAACGGCTGGAGCGGCACCGCCGAACCGGTCCCGGCCCTTTTGCTGCTGCTCGATGCCAAAGACCGCCGCGAGCAGCTCAGCCAGAAACTCGCTGAGGTCAGGCTAAAGCTCGCCGATCGCGGCCAACGCCTGAAGACCGAACGGATTCGCGGCTTCGAGTTCACCACCCTCGCCGTGAACCTGCCGAGCGCGCTGCCCAAGCCCGCCGGCGCCCAGCCCAGCCCCCCAAGTGACACAACCGCCTCCGCCTCGACTGAGTCCGCCGCCCGAGATCTCCATGTGAGCTTCGGCCAGGTCGACTCGCTGCTCCTGCTCAGCACCAGCCCGAAAAGCCTCGAACCGGTCCTCGCTCGCCTCGCCGGCAGCGGCGCACCGCCCCTGGCCGAACAGACCGCTTACCAGCGTGACCACCGCGCCCGGTTCCGCGAGGCTTTGGCCTACGGCTGGGTCCATTTCGCCCCACTGGGCGAAATCGTCGGTAAACTCGCCTCTGCCGCCGCCTCACCCGCCGGCAGCCCAAACCCCTTGGTGCCCGCCACCGACAAGATGCTCGGTGCCTTCGGGCTCATGAGTCTGCGAACCCTGGGCTTTAGCCTGAGCGAAAGCCCCGAAGGCGAAGGCCTCGAACTCTTTCTCGGCGCGCCCGAGGAGAAACGCCGCGGCCTGTTCCAGCTCATCGCCACGGAAGCCAAAGACGCTGCGCCTCCGCCCTTCGTGCCCGCTGACGCTGTGGACTTCAACCGGTGGCGGTTGGACGGGCAGCGAGCCTGGGCAACCCTCGAAGCGATGCTCAACGAGGTCTCGGCAGGAATGATCTCGAGTTTCATCCTCGCCCCCATCGAGAGCGCCGTTCAACAGAAGGACCCCAACTTCGACTTCCGCAAGACCCTCATCGGTAGCTTAGGCGACGACCTCGTCAGCTACTCGAAGGCGCCGCGGAGTCCCTCGTTGGCCGATGTCCAAGCCCCACCCTCGCTCGCCTTGATCGGCTCCCCTAACGCCGAACGCCTCCTCCAGTCTCTCCGCCTCATGGCCAGTACGGTCCTGGCTATGTTCCCCATGCCCAATCTGCCCGGCGAACTCAAAGAACGCGAGTTCCTCGGCCGGAAGATCTATGCCCTCCCCTTGCCCAGCCTGCCAACCCCGAACGGTGCCCCGGCCCCGGCAAGCGCCCTGTCCCTCGCCGCTAGCGGCGGCTATGTCGCCCTGTCGACCGACGCCGCCATGATCGAAGAATACCTGCGCAGCAGTGAGTCGCGGCCCAAGCCACTGGCGGCCACCCCCGGTCTGGCCGACGCCGCCCAGCGCGTCGGCGGCATGGCTGCGGGCCTCTTCGGCTATCAAAACACCCGCGAGAACATGCGCGTCTTGTTCGCCACCCTCAAACAGAATCCCAACCTTCTCGGCCAGGCCCTCGCCTTAACTCCGCTCGGCGCCCATACCGACGCTGAACAACGGGACCAAGCCCTCAAAGAATGGCTCGACTTCACCTTGCTGCCGCCCTTCGAGCAAGTGGCGAAGTACTTCCACTTGTCCGTCTACGCCGGCCGCATGACCAGCGACGGGTATTCCTTGAAGTTCTTCTCGCCCACCCCGCCCCAAATGGGCCAGTAGAGCGCGGGCCTTCTCAGCGATCCGCAGAGGGCCGCCGACACTGCCGCTGCGCGGGCTGCTGGGCCTGTAGCTCGGGTTCCTGTCCGTCAGCCCAACGGCGGGCGTCGGCTATTTGCGTCAAACCGTTCAGGACCGCCGAGCCCACCGGCGTGCGGACGCGCCCTGTGTGCATGCGTCCAACCCAACCGCAACCAGGCGCCTTGCTGCCCGGGCTACTCCGGCATGACGGCTGTCTTTTGGGTCTCTCGGGTCCGGCGTGAGGCTCGGCGCACGGCCGACTTGCGGCGGGAGGAGGCTACTTTGGCCTTCCGTCTTGCTGGCTTGGTCGCCGACCCATTTTCCGCCCCGGCGCCACCCGCTGCTCCGGCCCGATTGGCCTTGCTCGCCTTGGGTGCCGTCTTCTCATGGATCGCCCGCCGGAGTTCGTCGAGCTTCTGGTCCAGTCTGACTCGCGCGTCGTGGAAGCCGCCCTGGGTGCGGTTGACGAGGTCGGTCAGGATGGAACAGACCTTCTTCACGTTGCGGGAGACGGATCCGTCCTTGAGTTGGATGCCCTTATCCTGGAGGAACTGGTTCAGGTTCCGGTACAACTCTTCTTGTTCGATCGTTCTCATAAGCGGCTACGGTTCGATAGGCTTTACCTGCAACTGGGCGCCATGCTAAGCGCCTGACGTTACGACACCATTACATCCCTTCGCCGCAATTGTAAATCGCCCGCAAACGCAAAGAGCCGGCCCCCGCCCCTCACCCTTCCCGGCAAAATGCCCTCGCTAGCATCTGAGCGATCATGTCGTCGCTGAGGTTGGGGATTCGTGGTCGCGCGGCTTCCCGCTGGGTGGGCGCTCGCCGGCAAGGGCGAGGGGGCTTACGAGGGCCTTCTCCCTTTGGTTCTTGTACCACACCAGTATGACATTATTCTGCCAGTGTTATTGTAGTTGACAAGTATGCATCTCGTTCGCACCCTCAGGGCCGTCTATGAGAACCGCACATCTCCGTATCAAAGTCAAAAACCGCATCGCCGTCTATCATTGCGTCTCCCGGATCGTCGGCGCTCAACGCCTCATCGATGACCTCGGCAAAGAAACCTTGGTCCGGCTCCTCCGGCGCCTGGCCACCTTCTGCGGCCTCGAGGTCATCACCTACTGTATCATGTCCAACCACTTCCATGTCTTGGTCCGCGTCCCGGCCGAGCAGAACCCGACCGACGAGGAGTTGGTCGAGCGCATGAAGGCCCTCTACGGGAAGGCCAAGCCCCGAGAGGCCGGCCTGCTTTATGAGGCCGA
>VHCO01000442.1 GCA_016871715.1 Verrucomicrobiota bacterium | reverse complement strand
CACGGTGAACTACACCCCGCCCAGTGGCAGCACCTTCCCCATCGGCGTCACCACCGTCCAGTGCACCGCCACCGACTCGATCGGCCAGACCGCTCAGTGCAGCTTCACGGTCACCGTGCCCACCCCACCCGCGCTGACGCTGGCTTGCCCGAGCCCTCTGACGGTTCCAGCCACCAGCCTAGACGGCGCGGTAGCGACGTACTCGACGACGGCAACTGGCGGTGTGCCGCCCGTCAACGTCAACTACACCCCGCCCAGTGGCAGCACCTTCCCCGTCGGTGTCACCACCGTCCAGTGCACCGCCACCGACTCGATCGGCCAGACCGCTCAGTGCAGCTTCACCGTCACCGTACCCGCCCCACCCGCGCTGACGCTGGCTTGCCCGAGCCCGCTGACGGTTCCGGCCACCAGCGTAGACGGCGCGGTAGCGACGTACTCGACGACGGCAACTGGGGGCGTGCCGCCGGTCACGGTGAACTGCACCCCGACGAGTGGCAGCACCTTCCCCATCGGCGTCACCACCGTCCAATGCACCGCCACCGACTCGATTGGCCAAACGGCTCAGTGCAGCCTCGACGTCACGGTGACTCCTGCGGCGAGCGAGGTGGATCGTTTCGATCATACGCTGGCGGCGGTGCGTTGGGAGCTGCCCAGTGGCGAAGAGGAGACGGTCTATCTGAGCGGCGCGATGGACGTCCGCGTGTGGATCGATCCCGCGGGGAGTGCGGTGGATCGAGACGGCAATGGGCGCGATCAGGTGCCGACGGAACTGGCGGAGTTACGCTTGGCCGGCGCAAGCACGACACAGGGGGCCGTCACCGTGCGGCTGCATGCCACGGGACAGACTCCGTTCCAACGGTCCGAAGGGCAACTTGAAGAACTGATCGATACCGTGACTGGGCGATTGGACGTGCCGCCCTACGCCGCCGCGGGTGGGGTCGACAGCCGCTTCGATGTGTTTCTCGAGGTCGCGATCGGCGGGGCGACGTTCCACGCTACCGAGCCCGTTCGACTGGAGGCTCGGCTAAGGCATCGGACACCCCAACCCGCCGAGGCGTACCTGAGCGCGCTGGCGACCCCCGTCGCACTGCTGGAGGAGAGCGGCACCCCAGCGGACGTTCGCGTGCTCCGAGTCGTGATCATCCCGGACGCGCGTTTGACTACGCGCGCCGTTCCGGAGGGCGAGTTGCGCCTGGTCTTGCCTAACCCGGCCACCGGCGTGCGGTTACAGCGAACCCTCGCGCTGGGTCTGGACGCGGTATGGACGGACGTTGTTGGCGCTGCTGGGGGTGCGGTTGGGACCTCCGCCGCGAGCGAACCCGAGACCGTGGCGATCGACACCTCCGCCGGCACCGCCTTCTACCGCTACTACCTTTCAGGCCAGTGAAAACCACCGCCCTGGCGGGCGCAGGATCGGACCGACTGCCGGCGGCGCCCGCAATCCCAGGATCGCCACTGGCGTCGCGAACGCCTCCACCGACGCCACGCTCAGTGGGTCCGCAGCGGTGAAACAGGCTGCCCGCGATTGCGCTCCCAAGAGCTGGCGTCCGATGATACAGTAAACAGCCATGAAGAACGGCATCCTACTGGCAACACTGCAGGCCCTTGAGGAGACGTTGGGCGAGTTGCGGTCCCTGGGCCAGGTGAGTTCCGCGCAACTCCAGGAGGATTGGCGGATCCGGCGTGCCATCGAGCGCGACCTCCAAATCGCGGTCGAAGCGGTCATTGACGTCTGCCAGCGCATCATTGCGTTGCATCGGCAAGCGCCGGCAGCAACCAGCGCCCACGCGGTCGAACGGTGCGTCCAATTGCGCGTCCTATCGGACCACCCGGCCTACCGGAAGATGGTCCAATTCCGCGACTTCGTGGTGCATCGGTATGAGCGGATTGACGTGGCGATTCTGGTGGACATCGTCAACCACCGGTTGGCTGACTTCGACACGTTCCGAGACGAGGTCTTGAGGTTCTGCAAACATGAAGATCCCACTTGAGAGCATTCGGAAAGAACTGCGCGATCCGCGCATCGTCGGCGCGTGGCTGTTCGGGTCGGCCCAGGCTGGCGAGGTGCGGCCTGGCAGCGACCTGGACATCGGCGTGCTCTTCGACACCAAGCCCGACCTCGACACGCTGGCGGAGTGCCGGGCTCGGCTGCAACAGGCCACCGGTGTCGAGGAGGTGGACCTCGTGCCGCTGAACGCCGCTTCACCTCTGGTGCGTTTCGAGGCCCTGTGCGGACATCGCCTCGTGTGCGCGAACGAAGACCGGTGTGTCGAGTTTGCCTCGCTGACTGCGCGCGAATACGAAGACGAAATGGCGCTGTGCACACGCTGGACAACCTCGTGTAGAATCCCAGCGCAGGACGGAGTCAAACGCTGAGATTGCATTGTTTGGCTTTGGAGGTTTTGCTGGTGCGCAGTTCAACAACGCCATGGCCATGCGCACGATCTTGCTCGTCTTGTGGGGCGTCACCCTCGACCTTTGCGCCCAGAACCTCCTCCCGAATCCCGACTTTGCCGCGGGTGAAACCGCCCCACTCGGGTGGCGGCTGACCGATGGGCAGGGCGAATGGACCCGTCCCGACGACCCAGCGCACCGCGTGCTGCAGGTGCGAGGCAACGGGGCCGACCAAAGTTCTTGGCGCACCGAACCGCTGCCGCTCGAGCCCGGCGGGCTCTACAGCCTGCGCTTCCGGGCCCGCCGTGCGCCGGGCGCCTCCGGCGGCACCGCCGTCTCGGGTCCGAGCCGCGTCAATCGCGATTTCCGTCTCAGCGCCGCCTGGGAATGGTGCCGGTTTGTCTTTGCCATGCCCAACGACGTGGCGAGCGACTACGTCCGGTTGGGCCAATGGCACGTGAACGGCGCGGTCGACTTCGGATCCGCCGCCCTGGTTCCGGTCCTGGCGGCGCACGCACGAACCGCCGAGCTCGAGTTGGGCGAGGGTGAGAGCATCCGCCAAGGCCGCTACCGATTTCAGCCCAGCTTCAACTGGCTTGGCGCCAATTTCCATCGTCCCTTGGAGGTCAATCGCGCCGGGTTCAACTCGGACCGTTGGTTGTTCGCGCCGGGCGCCCAAGTCGTCTACCGGCATCGTGTGGGCGACCTCGACCAAACCAACGCCCGGGTGCGTGCCGGCATCAATTACTACCTGGCCGGCACGCTGCAGCTCGCCGCCAGCCGGGACGGGGCGTCGTGGGTGGTTGTGGGCGAACTCGGGGAAACGAACCGCTCCGGTGTGTTCGATTTGCCCGCCGAGTTGTTCCCCGCGGCGGAGATGCGGATCCGACTCGCCCAGGCCGGTGCTGGAGTTGGGTTCCAGGTCGATACCTACGAGTACGAAGCCGGCCTCGCACAGACGCCGCCCGACGCGGAGGGCGCCACTCACCTGGTCGAGGTCCAGCGAAGCCGGCCGGGGCTGGACGTTGCCTTGGCAGCCGTGGCGGCGCCCAGACCGGACAGTGCGTTCGGCTTCGAGTGCATCGTGCGCCAGGCCGCTGGCCGCACCCTCGAGCTCCGGGCTCGCGCGAGCACCGAGACGCAGCCCGAAGCGAGCAGCCCATCCATTCCCATAACCCTACCTCCGGGTGCGACCGTCCGCGTCACGCTGCCGGTGGTCCTGGATGAACCCGGCACCCACAACGTCCGGCTCGCACTGACCGACGGCAGCGACCAGACCTGGTTCGCCGGCCAGGCGGAAGTCCGCGCTTCGTTCCTCGACGACCGCCGCTATGGCCATATGTTGCGGGGCACCGCCGACCTGGGCCTTTGGTGGTGCGAAAGCGGGTGGAAAGTCGGGCGGCACCGCGGTCTGCCGGTCTCCAACCAGGCTGACCCGAAGCCGGTGCGGGTGACGGCTGCGCAAGGGGAATACGAAGCGGCGCAAGTGGTGCTTCGTCCCGCGCGTGAGGCCAAGCTGTTGGCGGCGGATGTGTCGCCGTTCCGCGGTCCGGGCGGCGCGATGGCGCCAGTCGGGGTGCGACTCGATGAGGTGGCCTATGTGCAGGTCGTGCACCCGACCGATGCGACCTGCCTGCGGGGTTGGTACCCCGATCCCCTGCCGCCGATCGAGACGCCGCT
>VHCO01000441.1 GCA_016871715.1 Verrucomicrobiota bacterium | reverse complement strand
CGTCGTCCCCCCCACCAACCGACCACCCCGATTCACCACCACCGCCACCGCCCCCACATGGGTCGCCTCCGCGTCCAACTCGTCCAGATACGGAATAATAGAGAGCTTGTAGGGTATCGTCACACCCACCGCCGCGATGCCCAGGTGTCGGATCCCCTCGACCGCCTTCGCCAGGTCATCCACCACGAAGGGCACGTAGAGGTAGTTCAACCCCAGCGCCGCAAAGGCCGCGTTGTACATCGCGTACATCTTGCTCGTCCGATAGGTCGAACCGAGAAACCCAATGAGCTTAGTCTCGCCGTCGATCTTCATGACCCCATCGCTCCAGTTGATGCAACACCTTCCTCGCTACCGTCCCCGGCGCCTCCGCCCGACACTCGACCGTCACGTCCGCCAACGCCGCATAGATCGGCCGCCGCACATCTAACACCTCCGCCAGCGAACGCCGCGGATCCTCCGGGTGCGGAAAGAACGCCGGCACCCCCCGCGCCACGATCCGCTCCAACAGGATGTCTTGACGCACATCCAAAAACACAATCGCCCCCATCCCCCGTAAGACCGCCCGATTCTCCTCCGCCAAAGGCAACCCGCCCCCGGTCGCCAGCACATACGACTCTCCCACCAACCCCTCCGCCAACCCCCGCAACGCCGCCGCCTCGAGCGTCCGAAAATACTCGCCCCCATGCCGCTTGAAAATCTCCCGAAACGCCATCCGCTCGCCCCGCTGCTCCTCATGCAAGCGCTCGATCTCGGCGTCCATGTCCACAAACCGCAGCCCCAACCGATGCGCCACCAGACGGCCAACCGTCGTCTTGCCGCTGGATTTCATCCCCACGAGGACAATCTGCTTGCAGGCCGTCATGCCGGGTTCACCCCTCACGCTCGCTCCCCATCAGTCGCCTTCCTCCACCAACTCGAAGTCCGCTCCCGCACGCCGCATTTCCTCGATGTACGTCCCGAACGACTTCTCCACCATCTGCGCATCCGAGATCTTCGTCTCCCCATCCGCCCCCAGCCCAGCCACCGAAAACGCCATCACCATCCGGTGATCGTAATACCCCTCCACCGCCGCCCCCCGCAGCCGCCAACTGCCATCTTGATGAATCACCATCCCATCCTCGCGCTCCGTAAGCCGCGCCCCCATCTTGCGCAATTCCCGACACACCGCCGCAATCCGATCGCATTCCTTCCAGCGCGCCGTCAAGGCGTTCTTGATCGTCGTCTCCCCCTGCGCATAGCAGGCCGCCACCGCCAACGTCGGTACCTGGTCCGGTAACGCGTTCATGTCCGCCTCGATCCCGCGCAAAGGACTCGACCGGGCCACCAGTAAGTCCTCCCCGATCGTGAGATCGGCCCCCATCTGGCGCAGTAAATAGATCACTTGCTTGTCGCCGTACGGATCCTGCAGATCCATCCCGTGCACCCTCACCTCCGAGCCGGGCGTGATCAACGCCGCCAACAGCGGATACCCCGGCGCCGACCACTCGAACGGAATCTGCACCTCGAAAGGACGTGGGGCCGCGTTCCCCGGGAAATGATAGTGCCGGTAGCTGTTCCCCACGTTCTCGTACGCTAAGCCAGTCTTCGCAAACCAATACAGCAGCAAATCGATGTACGCCGTCTCCCCAGGATTCTCCACATGCACATCCACCGGCCGCGCCGATAGCGCCGCCGGTATCAACACGCTGAACACCGGCTGGCAACCCGTGCCGTCCATGTGGGCCGTGCCCCCATCCACCTTCCCCCGGAACACAAACGGCGCCATGCCATCCCCCTTGGTCGAAATCGCCGTCACCCCCAACTCCCCAAACGGACCCAAGAAATTCTTCGTGATCTTCCGTAGCTTGCGCAACGACTCGTCCCCCGTCAGCACCGTCCAGCCCGGACAAGCCGCCGCCACCCCAGCCACAAACACCAACATCGTCCCCGAGTTGTTCACGTTGATCACGTCCTCCGGCGTGCGCAGTTCCCCCCCGACCCCTTTCACCTCGAATACCCCCCCCGCCCGCTCCGCGATCTCCGCCCCATACATACGCATCGCCCGCACCGCCTCCTGCCAGTCGCTGCTCAGCTTCGGTCCGCGAATGACCGATGTCCCGTCCGCCAGCGCCGCCAAAATCAACGCCCGAAACGAGTGCGTCTTCGACGCTGGCATCGAAATCTCACCGCGCAACGGCGCGCTCGGCCGGACTTTCAGGTAACGCATACCGTACCCCAGCTTAGCGGGGAGCCCAGAGGGACCGTCAAGCAGAGCCGCATCCCAAAACCAACGACCTCCTCCCCCGACCCGCCCTCACCCACCTAACCCGCCGCCCCGCAGATGCTCCACCAGCCGCCTCAGCCCCTCGTAGTAGCTGGCCTCCTTCAGACCGGTCACCTGCGCCACCCGCACGTCCTCCAGCACGTTCACTGACCGGTTCGTCCCCGTCCGCGCAACGTCGGACATGTGGACCTCGACTACCGGCTTGTTCAAATCGATCAGCGCCTGCCGAAAACAATAAGCGTACCGAACCAACGCCCCCGGATTCACCAACACCCCCTGCGCCGCTCGTGAAGTCTCGCGCTGCAAAAAATCGATCAACGCACCCTCGTGGTTTGACTGAAACACCTCGACGCTCACCCCCAATGCCTCCGCCTCCCGCTGCAGCCCTTGGTTCACCTCCTCCAGCGTGATCGTCCCGTACTTCGCCGGATCCCGCTTCCCCAGCAGGTTCAGGTTCGGCCCGTGCAACACCAGAATCGTCATCCCACCCACGCTCTGTTTCGCTTCAGTCGTCATCCCTCAAAGGCCAACCCGTCCTCGCTAACGCACCCCACCATCCTAGATCTTGCGCCTGATCCAGGACCGCCTGTCACACCCGCCTTCGGCCTCACTCGCACCAGCACTAGCACGCAATTGGCCAACCGAAAATGCCGCCGCCCCCGCCCCCTGGCAACCCCTTTTCGAGGCCCTTTTCCAGGCGCCTCATCCTTCGCCGCCCCCACGCAGCTCTCCAGCTCCCATGCCCACGCCGCACCGAGCGCACTCGCCCATCCCTCACCTCCCGCTCCTTTCCCGTTCCCCTCCTTGCGAGGTCTCCCTTCCGTAGTCGTTCCGGTGTCTCCTCTCCGGCCAACCGGACGTCCCCATCCTGCCAGCATGCCATCATACCGCCGGCAATCACGAGATCGCGCTTGCCCGCAAGTCCCGTAACGCACTCAACCCCGCCAGCGACGCCCCACCACCCCGTATCGGCCGCGCCCCACTCCGCCGCTTCGACCCAAACCGCTCCCGATGCGCCAACCACACCTCGTCCACAAACCCCTTCGATCCAAGCACCACCCCGTCCGTCATATGCCGAATCCGCAACCGCAACACCTCGCCCACGCTCAATTCCCCGCCCTTCCGCAGCACCCGCCTAATCTGCTCCCGACTCAACGCCACCTTACCGCTGCTCCCAGATACCCCCCCACGCACAAACAACCGCCGCCGATACTCCGCCCCTACCTCCTTCCACTCTCGCACCTTCACCTTAGACTCCCTTGACCTCTCGGCCTCCGCTGCAGCCTCCGGGCCGCTCATTATCGGAGCGCGGGCATCTTGCCCGCGGGCCTGAGCCCCTTCTTCTGCCGCCTCCGCCACCCAGCCCCCTCCCGCCCCAACCCCGCTCTGACACACTGCCTCGCTCGTGTACAAACTCAGTAACCCCGACCGCGCCACCGCATCCCCAGCCACCGCCGCCGCGTACCCGCAGTGCCGGTAGTCCTTCGGATCCTCCACCAATCCCGCCCGCACCGCGTTCAAGTCGATGTACGCCGACACCGTCTCCAGCACACCCGTCTGATCCTCGACCAACACACTCCGGAACCGTTCCGCCCACAACGTCCCAAACCGCTGATGCCGTATGTTGTACCACTTGCTGAACCGCTGCTTGAACTCCTTCATGAACTCCGACACATCCCCCATCCGCGCCAGCATCCGTTCCCGAATGTCCGCGTCCACTCGACCATGGTCGTGCAACCCCTTCTCGGCCTCATAGAGCAGGCCGGCCTCTCGGGGCTTGGCCTTCCCGTAGAGGGCCTTCATGCGCTCGACCAATTCCTCGTCGGTCGGGTTCTGCTCGGCCGGAACGCGGACCAGGACATGGA
>VHCO01000440.1 GCA_016871715.1 Verrucomicrobiota bacterium | reverse complement strand
GGCCCGGTTGATGAAGTACTCGCCGTTGAACAGGCGCGCGGCAAGGTTGCGTCGCCCCGCCTCGAGAATGGCCCGGCACCGACCCGCGAACTCGGTCTCCCCCAACTCGGTGGCCATCCCCTCCCCGGCCCGCAGCGCCGCCAAATACAGCCCGCTCAACCACGCCACCTCCCCCCACCAATCCGCGTCCAGTGTGTTGTGCTGCGGCCCGTCGATGATACCGTCGGCACCCGCATCCTTGCTGATCAAGAATTCGAGCGACCGTTTCACCCTCGGCCAAAGCCGGCGCAGGAACGCATCGTCGGCGCTCATTTGATGCTCGCGGTAGGTGCGCAGGATCGAGCCGGCCTGCCCGTCCACGGCCCAGTGATTGTTGTGCTCGGCCCGGAACCGAATCCGGCCTGTCTCGGCATCGAACCCGGCCCCGTAATCGGCCAACTCCCGCAGGCTGCGTTCGAGCGGCGGGAAGAGGCGGGCGAGGGCCTGGGCGTAATGCCAGACGTGGGTGCAGGTGCCGGCGCAACAGCCGACTCCCTCCCACGCGTAGAACCGACCGTTGCCCAGCCAATAGCAGGTGTTGGTGGCCAGATGGGAGGTCGGCGCCATTGTCCGCTCGAGCAACCAGTGCGGCAGGGTCGCGTCGTACCAGGTGTCGTGCCAAAGCCGCGTCTGGGTCGTGAGCCGGTCGAAATGCCTCGCGACGTGCCCGGCCACGGCCAAAGCGTCGCCAAACCGCTTCCCGTACCGGCGCCCCTCGTAGTCGCGCAGGCCGCTGAGCTGGACATTCGGGAAATGCCACGTCACCACGAAGGTGTGGGTCGCCGATTGGCCCGCCGCCAGCTCGAACCGGCGCCCCAGCGCGCCCACCAAGGGCTCGCCAAACGGTCGGACCGCAGGCACCGCCTCCCCGGGAACCGCGGCGCGCGCGAACACGCCGTCGGGCAGCTCGTCCACCGGAACGGACGTCGCGGCCAAGGTCCCGCCGGGCGAGTCACCAGCGGATTGCCACAAGCCCAATCCCATCGTCCCGAAGTCGGGTTGCTCGCTCAAGACCAGGCTCAGCCCACGCGGCCGATCGCTGAAGACGATGTCGTCGACGCCGATGTTGCCCCACCCGCCGCGTTCTTGGTCCACGATCTCGAGCCGCGCCGTCTGGCCCGCCCAGCGGCGCACGTCGAGGCTGTGGGCCTGCAACCGGTTGTCGTTCCGCCCCGTCGCCGACAGCACCACCCGGTCGTCCACGCGCACGTTGATGCAGGTTTTGCCGGCGTGGCCGCCGCCCCCGATCAGGAGCGTGATGTAATCGCGCTCGATCACAAAGGGGCGGCTCGTCAGGGTGCCGACCGCAGCGTCCTTCTCGCCCACATTGCGACCGGGCGCAGCCGCGTGCGAGTTCACCAAGCGCCGCCCCCGTGCGCCGACCTTGCCCTGGTACTCCGGCATCTGGTCCTGCTCGACCGGGCCGGTCCCAAAGGCCGTCCCCTCCACTGTCCAACCTGTGTGCGTGTCCCGCTCGAAGTCGTCAAAGGGAAGGTCGGGTCGCTGAACTTCCCGCCTGCTGGCTGGGGCGGGCTCGGCACTGCACGCCAAGAAGCTGAAGCCGCGTCCGGGTGGCCCACCCTCGGCCGGCACCGGACCGCGCTCGATCACTGCGTTGCGCCGCAGCCCAGCCAGCAACGGCGCCGAGTGTAGGCAGACCGCGTTCTCGAGCCAACCCGCCAACTCGACCCCGACCGGCACGGCCTGTTCGTTTTTCACCGTGAACTGCAGGATTGTGGCCGGTAGCGCCGAGTCCTCGACGTCCAGTGGAACGAACGGCGAAAAGGCCTCCAACGCCACGCTCACCGGCGATTCCACGTCGCGGTAGCTCACATAGCCGATCGGGTACTCGCCGATGAACTCGATGTCGCGCCAACCCGTGTGATCCAGCGCGCGCACTTGGACGCGGTCCGCCGCCCTCACTTTCAGGGCAAAACCCTGCGCCAAGGGCGAGGCCGGCTCGAGGGGCTTGGCGTAGTGTTCCGCTCCGGTGCCGACGATGCGGTTGAAGATGTCCCAGTGCCAAAGCTTGCCGTCGCCGCCCAAATAAAGCTGGCCGGCGCAGATCCCGCCGATCGGCATCCCGATCCGCCGCGACTCCGGCCAGCGGTAGCGGGTGCGTGTGCCCCGCGCAAAGAGCGACGCCACCCATTCCGGCTGCAATCGCTTGTCCGACGGGACCAGTCGCTCGAAATCGGCGGCTGTGAATGGGCCGGCCATAACCGAGCTGCGCGCCAGCGTTAGGCTGGTCACGGCCAGACCGCCCATGCGCAGAAAGGCGCGGCGGTCCATGCCGCTCGAGGCGCCGGACGCGCGGCTCGGTTCTCTTGAGAATGAGGTCCTGGGCTGATTCATATCGCAGCGCACTCTTAGCTCAACCGCCGCTCGATTCCAAGCCAGCACTTGCCACCCTGACAGCAACTAGCGAAGCAAAGTAACTGCCGCAACTTCAAACCAGACACTTCAAACCAGAGGCGCTGGTTCTGGAACCCGGTGGTCACCGGCGACACCCTCGAGCGGACACACCGGCCGGATTCCACTGCCTGGATATCCGTCCCCGGCGCCGAGGCCTACCGTGTGACGCTTGACCTGACTGAAACCCAGGCCTTCTTCCGGCTCCGGCACTAACAGGCTGATGGAAAACCCGAGTGCCGGTAGGGCGAGGCTCCTGCCGAGCCGCGACGGCCCAGGCCGTTTCACTCTTCTCGGTGGCTCGGCAGGAGCCTCGCCCTGCTATGGCACTCAAAGGGGAGCCTTCAACAGGCTCTAAGCCGTCCCCACCCTTCGTTCGACCGCCGGCTCCCCCACACCGCCCACATCACCCGCCCCCGCGCCGTAGCAGCGAACGGCAGCTCGCCGCCGTTCGATTCCCCAGCCCGCTATCCCAATCCCCGTCAACCGAGCGAGAAGACGGCGGCGAACCCCAGTTCGCCGCTATGCGCTCCTGCATGCTCGCCCAGGCGAGGACGAAGATTCTTCCACAGAGGAGCGCGTTGCCAGAGCGGACCCACCTTCATTCCGCAAACGACATGACCTCGACTAGGTGGCGGCCGGTGTTCGCCGAGTTATGCGTCTGGGTCACGCGAAGATACCGCGCCAAGCGCGCTTCGAAACGACAGGTGTACCCGCTCCGAGTCGATCGGCTCTGGTTGTCGCGCCAATCGGCGGCAAGCGTCCATACCTGACCGTCGGTCGAGGTTTCGATCTTGAAGCCGTAGAACCGGTCGTCACCGTAGTACCCCACCACGACAACGCGTCCGATTTGCGTCGGTTGCTCGAAGTCCACCTGCCACCAGGCTTCGCCGGGATGACGCCCCACATCCGTCGCCCAAGACGCCTCCGCCGAGCGCGCCCGTCCGTCGTTGGCGAGAACCGGCGGATGCAACTCGAGGGCCGAGGAGCAGGTGGTCGGTTTGCCCGTCGTGAGGCTGACCGACTCGGGGGCGGTCGTTGGGCCGTACTTGGCCGAGAGCCGGCGCGCGAGCTGGATGCTGTCGCCGCGCGGCTCGCGCGGGTAGCGGTCCGTGGCCTGCGCCCAACCCGTCTCGAACGCGAACATCGCATCGAGGAAGGCTTCTCGGTCGAAGGGAGTGCGCGCCGCCAGGGCCTGGTCGAGGTGCGCTGCAAACAACTCCCACCGCTTCAAGTAGAACCCCGTGAGCATGCCCGACCATTGGCGGGAGGCGTAATCGCGCAGGGCCGGCGTGTCGCCCCACAGGGTCAAGACGCGGCGAGCGTTCCACTCGAGGCGGTCGCGTTCCGCCTCGGTCATGCCCCAGCGCCGCGCGTCTCCGATCCAGGCGCCGAGCAGGAACTCGGGCCGGGTGGCGAGCAGGGCATCGAGGTCGACCAAGAACTCGCGCAACGCATCCATCGCGCGGCGGAGTTGGTCGCGGTCTTTCTGCTCGAAGGCCTCGATGATCCGGTGTTGGAACTCGGCCGAATGGTTGCCCAACACCTGACGGGTGACGTTGACCAGGTCGAAACGGAAGGCGTCGCTCTTCCCGAGATCGTCCGCTGCGCTCAGCAACAGTTGGCCGGCTTTGGCCAACAGGTCGGTGTCGTACGGGGTGCCGCGCGGACTGTTCAGGGACGGCACCGTCG
>VHCO01000439.1 GCA_016871715.1 Verrucomicrobiota bacterium | reverse complement strand
AGAGGTGGGGCATTATGATTTTGGTATGGGACTAGCCGTCAATCGAACAGTTGTTGGCAGTTGTTACGATTCCTGCATTCTAACGCTTTCGGCCTCGTCCGCGGATGGAAATGTCTTTCTGGAGAACAAGCGAGGTGCCGGCAACGAACTCGGACGCTCCAAGGCGGCGGGAGCTGGAACGGTGTTTGACTCGGCCAACGAACTCCTTTTGGTATCCCCTATGGGCCCAAGCACCGGCGGAAGCTCCTATGTCATTGTTTCCGGATCGTCCTACTCCAGTTCCTTTGACACGGCCGAGGGTTTTGCCAAGTCGGTTGGCGGCCATCTCGCTGCGATTAGCGACATTGCAGAAAACGACTATGTTCAGTATTATGCGTATTCGCAGGTGCGAGGGCTGGCCCTCTCTGCAGCAGACTGGAATGCCCATTACCCAGACTTGGCTGCAAGAAGAGAGCACTTCATTAATTCTCCGATGCTCGGTCTGACAGATCGAGAAACGGCGGGCGTATTCACTTGGACGAGCGGCGAGGCCGTGCAGCTTACCATGTGGGGGTCCGGTCATCCCCACATAAACAACAACCCCTTGCAAAACCATGTTGTACTCGATTCCTCGGGCGGCCGCTGGTATAGTGCGGCGCTTGGCGACACACCGAAGGTGTTGGAGATTCCAGGCCAGTGGACGCGCGAGCAATTGATCGCTGCGAGGCAGGACTTTGTTGCGCGTGGTGGATACAGTCAGTTCAAGAACAATGCCATTTTGAACGTGTGGTGGGATGCGAACGTGGACCACTGGATGCGGTTCACCGCTCAGACCGGGCGCGATGTCTATCGCTGCATTGTCTCGAACTACTGGGGAACGACCTCCAGGACCCTGATTGACGCGGCCATTTTCGACTTCAACGACGATTTCAACCTGAATCGTTACGTTTACGAGCCGATCCTGACCGTTCCTCCGGAATCGACGTATCCCTTTGTGGCAGATGTCTCTCTGACTGCCGGCGCCGCTCAGACGCCCACCAACGGTTCCGTTCTTGAGCTAAGCGGCGGAGAGTATGTCCACATCCCCACGACACCGCTTCTTCAGGATGTGAACGACATAACCATCGAGGGCTGGATCAAATGCGCAGACCCCGACCGCGGGCAGTTTATCTATAATCAGCACCGCATTTATTACCAGTACGTAGAATTGACAGTGCGGAGCGACGCGGGAATCGGATTCATTGTGTTCGGCAAGAAGTTTGGCAGCGCGGCCGGGCTAATCTCTGCGAATCAGTGGGTCCACGTCGCGGCGGTTTATCATGGTGCCTCAGGGACGGCAAACCTGTATGTCAACGGTTTGCCGGTGGCGACCTCCGTGGAGCAGTTGTACGGGGTGAGCATCCGGAATGAGGATGTGGCAATAGGTGCGTATCCCAACGGAAGTAACCCAGAGACGATGTTCCGCGGCCAAATCAGCGAGGTTCGCCGCTGGAATGTCGCCCGCACGAGCGACCAGATTCAGGCCAACTACAAGACGTCGGTTGATCCGGGTTCCGAACCTGGGCTCATCGCTTATTGGACATTCAATGGCAACGCGCAGGACTCCACCAGCCACGGTCACCACGGCAGTCTGGTTGGGGAGCCGGCTTTCGTGAGTCCCATGAGAAACCCCGCACCGACCTACAGTACCAGCTTGGATACGGTCGGGGCGGAGGAGGTGACGTTTACGGTCACTTACAACCGGGATATGGACACGACGGTGCAGCCGCAGGTGACGTTCGGCCCAGACACACCCGTGACGGACTACACGGTTCACCCGGTGAATGGCGGCTGGGCGGACGCCCGCACATGGCTCGGGACGTTCAATATCACCCCGATCACCGGGGATGGCTACCAGTTGATGCGTATCGCGGGCGGTCGTGCGGCGGATGATCCGTGGCTGGTCTGTGGTGAGGATTCTGGCCGGTTCCGATTTGAGATCATCACCTCGGGCACCGAGGCGATGAACCTGCAGGCCACTGGTGGCGAGGGCCGGGTGGACCTGGGGTGGACCCAGGACGATTTCACCCTCTTGCAGGGCTACAACCTGTACCGCTCAACCAGCCAGGGCGGCAGCTACTCCCGGCTCAACGGCACGATCATCCCGTCGCAGCAAAAGTCCTACGCGGACGGAAACGTCCAGCCGGGCCAGCCCTACTACTACAAGTTCACGGTCATGACGGATCGGGGCGAGTCCGACTTCTCGAACATCGCCACCGCCACGCCCAAGGACACGATCCCGCCGGTGATTGCGCACAGCCCCGCGACGAGCGCCGAACCCGGCCAGCAGCTTACCCTCTGGGCCGATGTGACGGACAACGTCGGCGTCCAAGCCGTGACGCTGTACTTCCGCGCGATTGGCGCCGAGCCGTGGGTAAGCCGCCCTATGACGCGGCCTACGGGCTCGGGCAACCGTTATTATGGCACCGTCGAAGGCTCGCGGCTCGTTTCGCCCGGGATCGAGTACTACATCGAGGCCACGGACGGCGTCACCCCAGTGCGCACCGCCTCGGCCGGCTTCCCGCACCGGGTAACGGTGGTGGACCGACCGGTGGTGACGGCGGTGAGTCCGAATCGGGGCAGCGCGTCCGGGGGCGCAGCGGTCGTAATCGCGGGCTCGAATTTCAAGAGCGGCGCCACGGTGACCTTCGGGGGCGGGGCGGCTGGTGGGGTCGTCGTAGCGAGCCCAACTCAAATCGAGTGCCTGACCCCGGCGCACTTCCCGGAGACGGTGGACGTGGTGGTGCGGAACCCGGACGGCCAGAGCGGCACCTTGCTGCGCGGCTACACCTTCGAGAGCGATGTCGTTTCCGTGAGCCTCCCAAACACCGGCGGTGCTCAGCATGACACGGTGCAGGTCCCGGTGAACGCGGTGAACGTTCGAGGTTTGGTGGCGGCGAGCCTGACCGTGACATTCGACAGTGCGGTTCTCCGCGGTCTCAATGTCCGGGCGGGCACGTTGACATCGGGCTGGACCCTGGTACCCAACACCGCCACCGCCGGCCAAATTCTGGTATCGATGGCCAGCAATGGTGGCGGGGTGAGCGGCTCGGGCAGTCTGGCGTGGCTCGAATTCGAGGTGCTCGGCGCGCCTGGCTCGACCAGCGCGCTGCATTTCACCCGGGCCACGTTCAACGGCGGCGCGATCCCGCGCGAAACCACGGACGGCTCCTTCGCGGTGGCGTTGGCGTATCAAGTCGCCGGCCGGACGACGTTCTGGAAAGACGGCTCGGCGGTTTCGGGCGTGACGCTGACCCTCACTGGTAACCGCGTGTTCACCGGCCAAAGCGGCGCCAATGGCGCCTACACGGTTACTGGCGCGCCCCCAGGGGCCTATACATTGGTCCCGTCGAAGTCGGACCAGACCGGCACGCTGATCATTTCGGGCTACGACGCATCCCTGGTCCTGCAGCACGACGTTGGCCTGATCACGCTGACCGGTCCCGCCGCGACCGCCGGGGACGTGAACAAGAGCGGGACGATTGACTCAATGGACGCCTATTACATCCTCCAGAAGTCGGTCGAGCTCATCACCCTGCCCTTCACCGGCGCCGGCGTAGTCTGGGACTTCGTGCCGACCTCGCGCTCCTACGCCAATCTCAGCAGCGACCAGTCAGGTCAGGACTTCACCGCGATCCTCCTCGGCGACGTCTCGGGCAACTGGACTGTTGCGGGGGCTGGCGGGCAGTCGGCACTCGGCCGGCGCAAGGTCAACCTGAAGGGTCCAGGCACCGAGAGCCAGCCTGTGGTGCGTGCCGCGCCGGCTGCCGGAAAACCGGTCGTTCTGGCCTTGAAGACAGTCGGGGCCGCTGGCAGCGGCAACCGCCGGCTCTGGGTGGTAGCGAAGGCGGACCAAACGCCCATCTACAGTCTAGACTTGACGGTTGATTTGGCTGCTAAGGGCACGCCGGCCAAAGCGGTCAAGCCAGGGCCACTCGCTCAAACCATGGTCCTGGCCATCAACACGAAGCAAGCGGGCCTAGTTCGCCTGTCCCTAGCCGGAGCCCTGCCCGTCAAGGGGACCGGGGCATTGGCCGTCGTGGAGCTTCCTGACGTGCCCGAGAGCCAACCGCAGATCGAGTCTGCCGTGATCAACGAAGGCGCGGTCGCCGTCGAGGTGGACCCAACCGGCGCGA
>VHCO01000438.1 GCA_016871715.1 Verrucomicrobiota bacterium | reverse complement strand
GGCCAAGATGGCCGCGCTCCTTCCAACGGAGAGCGGCCGTCTCGCCCGCTGCCCCCGCGGCCAAGATGGCCGCGCTCCTTCCAACGGAGAGCGGCCGTCTCGCCCGCTGCCCCCGCGGCCAAGATGGCCGCGCTCCTTCCAACGGAGAGCGGCCGTCTCGCCCGCTGCCCCCGCGGACAA
This sequence comes from Verrucomicrobiota bacterium, assembly GCA_016871715.1. Taxonomy (GTDB): domain Bacteria; phylum Verrucomicrobiota; class Verrucomicrobiia; order Limisphaerales; family J093; genus VHCO01. The sequence continues at coordinate 3,979 of VHCO01000438.1, read as the reverse complement.
GATGGCCGCGGCTCCTTCCAACGCAGAGCGGCCGTCTCGCCCGCTGCCCCCGCGGACAAGATGGCCGCGCTCCCTCCAACGGAGAGCGGGCGTCTCGCCCGCTGCGCCGCAGGCAAGATGCCCGCGCTCCTGCGGTGGCCGCCGATGTAACCTGGGGTTGGGTTGGGGAGTCTATACCCCCGGCCAGTTCTCGGCGGGTCCACCCTGCGCTGGTGTTCCGCCGGAGACGGCCGCGAACATCACAACACACAGCACCAACAGTTACCCCCCATGAAACGCAACTTATCGCTAACCGCCTCCCTGTTTACCTTCATGATATCCACGCTGCTGGCCTTGGGCGTGGTCGCCCAGCTCCAGGCGCAAGAGAAGAAGGTCGATCCCACCGGACTCTGGTCCTGGAGCATGGCGGGCCGCCAAGGCGGGGAGCCGCGCAAGATCACCCTCAAGCTCAAACTCGAAGGCGAGAAGCTGACCGGGGTCATGACCTCGCCGGGCCGTCAGGGCGCCGAACCGCGCGAGACGCCCATCGAGAATGGCAAACTCAAGGGCGACGAGCTCTCGTTCACCATGACCCGCGAGTTTAACAACAACCGCTTCGTGCAGAAGTACGTGGGCAAGGTTGCCGCCGACACGATCAAGGGTAAAATCGAGTTCGAGCGCCAGGGCGAGACCCAGTCGCGCGAGTGGGAAGCCAAGCGCGCCCCGGCGGCCAAGCCTTAGGGAGGTCCCGTGAATATCTCGAACCGAACCATCGGCGCCTGGTTGGCTGCCGCGGTGTGGGCCGCTGCCAGTTGTGCGCTGGCGCAGGACTGGCCGCAGTGGCGAGGCGCGAATCGCGACGGCAAGGCGGGGCGGTTTAACGCGCCGCAGACCTGGCCAGCGGAGCTGGTTCAGAAGTGGAAAGTGACCGTCGGCCAGGGCGATGCCACGCCCGCCCTGGTCGGAAACCGGCTCTACGTCTTCGCCCGCCAGGAAGGCAACGAGGTCACACTCTGCCTGGACGCCGGCACCGGCCGTGAATTGTGGAAGGCCCAATACGAGGCCCTGGGGGCCACCGGCCCCGCGGGGCGGCACGCGGGACCGAGGAGTTCCCCCGCCGTGGCGGAGGGTAAAGTCGTCACGTTCGGCGTGCGCGGCGCCCTGGCATGTCTCGACGCGGCCAGCGGTCAGGTCCTCTGGCGCAAGGACGACTTTGCAGGGGCTTGGCCTCGGTTCTTCACATCCTCCTCGCCCATCGTCTTGGGCGGGGTGTGCATCGTGCAACCGGGCGCTCCGGAAAACGGCGGTGTGGTCGCCTATGGCCTCGCCACGGGTAACCCGAAGTGGCAATGGACCGGAGACGGCCCCGGCTATGCCTCGCCCGTGGCGTGTGTTTCGGGTAGCACCCAGATGGTGGTGGCTATGACCGACAAGAAAGTGGTCGGGTTGCAGGTAGCGGACGGCAAGCTGCTCTGGGAAACCGCCTTCGCCCCCACCGGGCGCGCTTACAACGCGGCTACGCCCATCGTCCTCGGTCAGACGATCGTCTGTACCGGCGCAGGCCGCGGCACCCGGGCTTGGAGTCTCGAAGCCGAGGGCAGCAGCTTCGTGACCAAAGAGCGGTGGAGCAACCCGGACGTGGCCGTTCAGTTCAATACGCCCGTGGTCAAGAACGGTCTGGTGTTCGGCCTCACGCAGAACAACGAACTGTTCTGTCTCGACGAAAGAGACGGCAAGACGCGGTGGACCGCCGCGCTCGGGGGCCGGGGCGGGTTTGGCTCCGTGGTCGACGCGGGCGACGTCCTGTTGGGCTTGACGCCACAGGCCGAGCTCTTGGTGTTCGCGCCCACGGGGGAGGAGTACAAGAAACTCGCCAGCTACAAAGTGGCAGGGTCGGAGACCTACGCCTACCCCGTTGCGTCGGGCAACCGGGTGTTCATTAAGGACCAAGACACCGTGACCCTCTGGACCCTCGATTAGGCTGGGCGGCAGGCCGCGGTTAGCGTCCTGCCGCACTCGCGCCTCGAACGCGTCTCATCGAACGCGCGCCGGCGGAACCCCGCTCGGCGCGCGTGACATTAGGAGTCTGGGTTGTGTTCCCACGGAGGATCAGTTAGACTGGGACCCAACGCACGGTCGGTGCCGAGTTTGACCGTCGCACCTCACTGATGATACCTCGGGATAGACGACAGTTTGCAGCTAGGGCGCGCAGTCCTCTGCGCGCTGCAAACGGCCGTGAACATGGGAAACCGCGGCGCGCCGAGGACGGCGCGCCCTACCGCCGCCTCCTAATCAACCTCGGCAACTCATGAGTATGAATTCGTCCAAAGCTCTCCGCTGGTTCCTGGTTGTCGCCCTCCTCGCCGTCGTCGCTGGCGTGGCGCTCTATTGGGTAGGGAAAAAACCGACCCCCGAACCGCCGGCGCCTTCGCCGGAGGCTGTCGCGCCGGTCACACCGCCCGTCGCCTCGACGCCCCCAGCGACCTCCGCAACGGCCGCCCCAACTCCCACGCCCCCTCTCGCGCTGCCCCCGACGCCACCAACGCCCCCAGCGCCGCCATCCCCCACCGCCACCGCACCCGCGGTTCCCACGCCAGCGCCTGACCAGGCCGCCACGGAGCCGCCGACGGCCCCGACCCCGCTGCGGTTCGTCACGACATCGCCCGACAACGAAATGCTCATCGAAGGTAGCGCCACCGGCCACGGCTGGCGGGTCAAGGGCGCCATTCTCCAGGGGGTCTTCGAAGTCGAACCCGCTTGGCAAACGGACCTCACGCTCGCATCGGTGCAATGCCTGGGCGAAGGCAAGACACCTCCCAAGTGCGTCCTTGCCATCCCCGTGGTCACGCTCAAGAGCCAGGTGAGCGTCGGCAGCGGCATCATGGATGGTCGGATGCGCGAGGAACTGAAAGCGGCCCAACATCGGTCCATTCAGTACGAGTTGACCGAGATGAAGCTGGCGGGCGCAGTGCCCCCCTCCGGCAGCCCAGTGACGTTCGACACGCGCGGCCGGCTGGCCATCGCCGGTCAGACCAACACCGTCAGTTTCCAGGTCGTCATGGAACGGCCCGCAGCCGATCGGCTTACTTTCACAGGCTCTTACAAGACCAAGATGACCGAGTTCGGCGTCACACCGCCCGAGTTCACCGTGCTGGGCGTCGGATCCAGGACCGCGGACGACATTACCCTGAGTTGGAAGTGGACGGTGGGGCTGCAGCCGCTGGGCCGTTGACCTGGGCGAGCGCGCCCTCGGACCAACCGTCGTTCATCCCGAGGGTTCCGCCCCCGAGCCGAGCCGCCGCACGCGGGCTCGACGACCTGCGCCGCGCCCAGGTAGCCTTGCCCCCATGGCTACCCGAGAGCAGGCAGACCCGACCTCACCCGCCACCCGCATCGGCCGCGTGCCGGCCGCCTTGGCGCTCTGCGCGGCTGTGGTCGCCGGTGCGGCCAGTCCCTTGCTGCGTGCCGACGGCAAGTTCGTGCGCGGCGAGCCTTGGCAGAAGTTCATCGCGACGGGTGCGTCTGCTGATTTCTACGTCGCGGAGAACGGGGACGACCGCTGGTCTGGGACCCTGGCCCAACCGAACGGGCAGGGAACCGACGGTCCGTTCGCTACCCTCGCCCGAGCTCAACGCGCCGTACGCGAGCTCAAGCAGCAGGTGTATCGGCCAAAGACCCCGCCCGTGGAGCAGCGGTGGATCGGCTCGCCGCACCCGCTCGGCCAAGGCAAAGACATCCTGGTCCAGATTCGGGGCGGCTTCTACGCGCTGGCTGAACCGTTGCAGTTTCTGCCCGAGGACGGCGGCGAACGGTGCGAGACGGATCTGCCGTCCGGCGCCTTCGAGTATCACGCCCTCAAGGATCATTACGTGACCTATGCGGCTTATCCCGGGGAAACACCGATCCTGTCTGGAGCCAGCGCGGTGGGCCCTTGGCGCAGAGAAGGCGACCGGTGGGCGACTCAGGTGGTGGGTGGCGAAGTGACCGGACTGCTAGCCGA
>VHCO01000437.1 GCA_016871715.1 Verrucomicrobiota bacterium | reverse complement strand
CCTGTTTTCCGGGCTCCCAGTTGCGCCTCTGGTACACCATTCGAGACGCTTGAGGCAAAAAAGCGGACACTTTCGCGTCATACCATGTCAGGAGCTGTGGACTCCTTCAGCAAATCGGCGAAGGCGGGTTCGGCGTCGTGTTCATGGCCGAGCAACAAGAGCCGGTCCGTCGCATGGTCGCGCTCAAGATCATCAAGGCCGGCATGGACACGCGCGAGGTCGTCGCCCGCTTCGAGGCCGAGCGGCAGGCGCTGGCGTTGATGGACCATCCGAACATCGCCCGCGTGCTCGATGGCGGCACCACCGCGACTGGCCGGCCTTACTTCGTCATGGACTTGGTGAAGGGCGTCCCGATCACCGAATTCTGCGACCAGCGCCAGCTCCCGACCGAGGCGCGGCTGCGGCTGTTCATGCAAGTCTGCTCGGGCGTCCAGCACGCGCACCAGAAGGGTATCATCCACCGCGACCTCAAACCGACCAACGTGCTCATCACGCTGCACGACGGCGAGCCAGTCCGAAGGTCATTGATTTCGGAATCGCCAAAGCCATTGGTCGGCGGTTGACGGACAAGACGCTGTTCACCCGCTACGAGCAACTCATCGGCACGCCTGCTTACATGAGTCCGGAACAGGCCGAATGGAGCGGACTGGACATCGACACGCGCGCGGACCTCTACTCGCTCGGTGTGCTGCTCTACGGATTACTGACCGGCACCACTCCGTTGGAGAAGAACACGCTGGCCCGCGCCGCGCTTGACGAAATGCGCCGGATGATCCGCGAGACCGAGCCGCCGAAGCCTTCCACGCGGCTCACGGCCCTCGTAGCCGCTGACGTGAGTCAGCGCAAATCTCCTTCGAGCGAGGAGGACACTTCTGAAGCGGAAGTCAGCGGCAACTCACGGCGGCGGCTACGGTTGAAGGAGCGGCTGCAGGCGGTGCGCGGCGACCTCGACTGGATCGTGATGAAGGCACTGCAAAAAGACCGGATCCGCCGCTACGAAACGGTCAACGCGTTAGCGCGAGACGTCGAGCGGCATTTGGAAGGCGAACCGGTTCTCGCCTGCCCGCCGTCGATGGCTTATCTCGCCAGCAAGTTCATTCGGAAGCACCGCGTCGCGGTGGCCGCAGGAGCGGCTGTGGCATTGGCGCTCATCGCCGGGCTGGTGTTCGCGCTCGTGGGCTTCGCGCAGGCGCGGCGTGCGAGCCGCCATGCGCAAGGCCAGGCCGCCATTGCCAAGGCGGTCAATGACTTTCTCACGAAGGACCTGCTGGCGCAGGCCAATCCCGCGGAGAGCGGCAATCGGGAGGTGAAAATGCGCGAGGTGTTGGATCGGGCGGCGGCCAAAATTCAGGATCGGTTTATCAGTCAGCCGTTGGTGGAGGCGGCAATCCAATTCACTGTGGGTAAGACGTACTGTTGGCTGGACGCAACCAAAGAAGCGGGCGTGCATGGACGGTGTTTTTCGGCACACAAGGTGGGTGTGTCAGGAGTGGTTTCACGCAAGCACCCTGGCTGAGGAAGGCGCCCCAGGCTTTGCTTTGCAGCCTTCGGGCGCCACTTCCACGACGGGCGATTCGATTACGTTAGGCTGCAACTGCGCACAGCAGCTTACGGATTTCCCTCGGACTACGGAGGTCTGAGCGGCGGTGGCATCTGGATGGTCCCCCTCGAAATGGACCCGGCCATCGGACCGAAGACCGCGTCCGCCAGAGAGCTTTTTCTCGCCGGCGTCTGCTGCTATCAATCCGCGCCGACAGCAGAAAGCCGGGAAGTTGAAGGGCACGGACCGCTGTCCATTTATCGGCGTTTGCGCGAAACCTTGGCCGGGATCGGTGAAAAAGGCTGATCGTGGTAAAACCCATCGTCTTCACCGAGCGGGTGGTGCGCGATCCCCTGCGGGACCAGATCATTCCCCGCCTGGCCTGCTGGGCTAACGGATCCAGACGGTTTTGCTCGGTCAAGAGCGCACGCCGCATCGTGGCGGGCGCCGGAGGAGATGAACGATACTTTCAGTACATTGGTCGCGCGGCTTGCGTGGATCACCTGGTTCAGTCTTAATCGGAGAAAAGCATGGCTCGCATACGACATCTGTCACGGGCACCGATTGTCGAGGCACTCGTGGACCTGCGGGTGAAAACGCGCGCCGACTTCGACATCGCGACGGTGCCCTCCCTACATGAGCAACTGCAGCCGACCTACGCACGCAAGGAGGAGATGCGGGCAATGGAATTGAGCCTGGTTCAGGCCCCCGGCAAACCGCCAGAGCAGCGCTGCCGCGATTTGGGGAAGCACGGCTTCCGCTTCCTGACGCAGGATGGTGTCCAGATTGTCCAGTTCCGCAGGGATGGGTTCACTTTCAACCGCCTGGCGCCGTACACGTGTTGGGAAGAAGTGTTCGGCGAGGCGTCACGGCTCTGGAAGGGCTACGAGAGCGTTGTGCCATGCGAAGAGGTCACGCGGATCGCGGTCCGCTACATCAATCGGCTCTTGCTGCCGCTCGGGCCGCGAGATCTGTCGGCGTTCCTCGTGGCACCGCCACCGATTCCGAAGGACTTGAACGTCGTGCCGGGTGCATTTCTCAGCCGTGTGACGGTGCATCCGCCGGAGGGCAGCCTGGCGGCCCATGTGACCCAGGCACTCCGGTCCGGCGCCATCGAGGAGAAGACGCCGGTGATTCTGGACATTGACGCATTCGAGACGGGCGCGTTCCCGCCGCGAAGCGACGCCCTGCTGCCCCGGTTTGCGGCCTTGCGGAAGCTCAAGAACGAGATATTCTTCAGCAGTTTGACCGAAGAGGCAGTGAGCTTATTTGAATGACCACAATGGCCCAAAACCTTCCGGAAATGCCTGCCACTTTCTCTTTCAGCCGGGCGCAAGGGCCGGATGCGCAGGCGGTAGAAGCCGCTTTCGGTGAAGTGAGGATGGCCTTTCTTGAGAGCCAGTCTTTGGGAGGAGCCACGCGGAAGTCCCTGGCCAGCTTGACGGATACTTTTCTGGATTGCCACCGTCCGGACTGGGACGGCTACGACGCGTTGGCCGTACGACCTGAGTCTTACGAGAATGCGAGGCGGTTTCTTGAGAGCCTCGGAGGCCTGTGGCCTCAACCCAGCGTGGGTGTGGAACCAGACGGAGAGCTTGCTTTCGAGTGGTTTCGCGGACCCCGGCTGCGTTTTTCCGTGAGCATCGGACCTGATGCGACGCTGAGCTATGCGGGCATGTTCGGCACAAGCACGGTGCATGGGACGGAGACGTTCCTGGACGAAGTGCCGGCCGGGATACTTCACCACTTGCACCGCCTCTACCGTCTGCCCGTTTGAGCCGTGGATGGGGTTGATTCAGCGGAGCTGCTGGCGCGTTTCATTCTCACTCGATCCCACATCAATTGGGAAGAACCGGCAGAGCCTCGGCTGCGCGCCGAGGCCTTCATGCCGCATCCTCACATCGCGTTGTCGGTGTTCCGCATTCTCGGCTTGGCCGAAGTCGAGATTCTGCAGATCGGCGAGGAAGTCGGCCGGCTTCGGAGCAAGCCTCTGGTCGGAAGGGGCGAGCTCACGGCCGCGCATGTCCGCACATTGGGGCTCGACGTCAAGGCCAAGGAACCGCCACCGCGCCACGCGGACATCGTCGGCTGGCCAGCGCTCACCGGAACGCCGAAGGAGGACAAGAGTCGGCAGAAACTCATCGCGATGCAGCTTGTGGAAGGGGTCAGACTGGTAGTTGCCACCAACGACTGACCATGCTCAACCCCATTGTATTCACCGAGCGCGTGGTGCGGGACTTCCTGCGCTACCAGATCACGACGTATCCATTCGCCGACCCGGACCTCCACGCGCAGTTGCGCGCGTTGCTGAACCTGGACCAGACGCGACATTCGCCGCTGATGAAGGGGCCGTACGTCAGCCTGAGCCGGCCATTCCGCCAGGGCCCCGCCGTGACCGCGCTCACCCAGGAGGGACTGCTGCATCCTCACCTGGCCAACCTGGTCGAGCACCCAAACGTGTACGGCCATCAGGAATCGGCAGTGCGGTCGATCGTCGCCGGTCGAACGACCTTGATTTCGACAGGCACGGGTTCGGGCAAGACGGAGTCCTTTCTGTATCCGACCATCAGCCGCTGCTTGCACCTGCGGGACGCGGCGGCGCCGGCGGGGATCGTGGCGGTGCTTGTCTATCCGATGAACGCCCTGGCGGAAGACCAACTCGAACGGCTGCGCTGGCTGTTGGTCGGAGCCGGGATTCCCTTCGGCATGTATGTCGGTAAG
>VHCO01000436.1 GCA_016871715.1 Verrucomicrobiota bacterium | reverse complement strand
GTGCTCGACGATCCGACCGTGGACGACGCGGTCCACGTTGACGGCGTTGATTTCGACGCGCTTCCCCGTGGGCTTCATCCCAAGCCAGGTCCCGCCAAGGTGCGTGCCGCGCGCGGTGACGCGCGTCACCACCCATTCACCCTCGGCAATCTGCTGCTCGACGGTGAGGTGCAAATCCGGGTAAGTCTCGCGCACGCCCAGGATGTGTTGTTTCGCGCCTTCGAGTCCGGCCGGATGGCGGACATTGTTGAACACCTCCACGTAGTTCGGCGCGATAAAGTCCGCCAGCGCTTCCACGTTCCCGGTGTTCACCACTTCGTCCAAGTAACGGCGCACTCGGCGTTTGTTGTCTTCGACGGTCATAGCTCAAGTTTCCATTTGTTGTTCGAGGCGACCGGCCCGCCGCCCTGGCTGCCTCGAGGGCCGCGAGCTTCGGTTCAGGGACGCTCTGGTTGAATCCGTTCCTCCAACAGCAGCAGATCGCGCGAGAGCAACAGCCCCGCGCGATAAAACTCGCGCGCCAGTTCGAGTTGCCTGGCGCCGGGCTTAGGGCCACCGGCGGCAATGACCTTCGCCGGCAGCAGTCCCAGATTCGCCATCACGTTGCGCAAGTTCTCACCATGCTCCCGGGGAATGATGGGATGGACCTTGAGCTGATCACCCACATGCGACTTGTGCCGGATGAAAGGGGCATCTCCCTTTCGCATCGCCGCCAAACCCTGCGGGTCCAGACACTCCAGGTCTTCAGCGGTCTTGAGGTTGCGCAAGATCGCCTCCTTGGTCAGTCGTCCAAGAACTTGAGGCAGCCCGGCCAACGCGACCGCTTTGGCCGCCACTTCGGCCGGGTCCAGACCCGCTTGCCGGGCATCGGCCAGTGCCGCCACGCACCGGAATACCCGATCGTCGGCCGGAGGGTCGCGGGGTTTGGGCAACGCGATCCATTCAGCGATCTGTTGGGCATGGAACTCGTTGGTGGACTCGGCCCCCCGAATCTCCAACGTCAATACGATCAGCCCACCAAGCACGAGCCTTACAAGCATCGAGTTCATATCAGTGACGTGACTAAAACCGGAGGCGGAGTGCAATGTCTGTTACTGGTTTGTCGGTTAAACACTGCGCAGGATTTGATCATCGGTTCAAGGTGCGGCAATAGGAGTCGAAAGCTGATCTCGTAGTCGTCGCCGATCCACCTTGCCAGTGCGTCCGCGCGGCAACGCTTCAATGAAGATGATCCCCTCCGGCACGCCGCAGTCCTCCACGCGCGCAGCCACGAATTCGCGCAGTTCCGCTGCGCTGACTTTCGCGTCCGGCCGCAGCTTCACAAACGCCACCGGCACTTCGCCGTGTTGCGTGTCCGGCTTGCCGACCACACCGGCCTCGACCACGTCCGGGTGTTCGAGCAGCGCGCTCTCGACGTACTGCGGCGAAATCTTCTCGGCGTCGCAGGTGATGATTTGCTTGAGCCGACCCCGGAACCAGACGTAGCCATCGGCGTCGCGGTGGGCGAGGTCGCCGGTGCGGAACCAGCCGTCTTGTATCACGGCGGCGGTGGTCTGCGGATCGTTCCAGTAGCCGGCGAACAAATACGGGCCACGCAGTTGGATTTCGCCGACTTCGCCCCGCGCGCACTCGCCACCGCTTTCGCATGCGACGCGGGCTTCCGTCCGGGCCATGGGAATTCCGATGGAACCTCGGCGATTGCGGTCCGGGAAACTGCCCAAGGCGGGGAAGAACTCCGTCAGGCTAAGGCCCTGTAGGATTTGCTGTCCGAACTGCTCGGGCCAGGCATCGAGCAGCGAGGCGGGCACCGCGTCGCCGCCCACGGGCCAACACACGCAGGAACTCACGTCGCGCGGTCGCGCCTGTTGCGCCCGGAGAACCAACTGTGCGGCGGATGGGGACAACGCATAGACGACCGTACAACGATGCTGGGCCACAGCGTCGAGCAGCAGGTCTGGATCGAACCGGCGCTGAAGAACGGCCGTGAAGCCGCGCGTGATGCACTGGGCGAGCACATAGAGGCTGGTGATGTAGCTCAGCGGCGCAACGACATAGGCCACATGCCGCATGCGGACGCCCAAGCCTGGCTCGACTTCGCCCATGGCGCCGAGCGTCGCGTGTGTGTGCATGACTCCTTTGGGAACGCCCGTGGTGCCGGAACTGAACAGAATCGCCGCCAGGTCGGGCGGAGTTCCGATCATTGCCTCCGGGGCAACCGCGGACGGAAACCGCACGACCTGATCGGGGCGATTTGCCCCGCGATTCAAGAGCAGTGCCGACCGCACGGACGGGCAACGCCCCAACACCACTTCGCCCACCTGGTAAAGATCCTCATCGGCGAGATACGCGATCGTGTCGCAGGCTGCCAACCCCTGCGCCAGCTCCGGTCCCTTGCAGCACGGGCTCAAAAGCAAAGTGACCAGCCCGACGCGCCAGCAGGCGAGCAGGGCGACGGCGTGCTCGATCGAGTTGAGCGCGTGCAGGCCGGCGCGTTCGCCGGGCTTCAGCCCGAAGGCGTCGAGCGCCGCAGCGCATTCCTTCACGCGCTCGGCGAATTCAGCCCAGGTGATTTGCTCGCGGTCGTCCACGAGGGCGCGTTCGTTCGGGGCGCGGGCGGCCTGCTGATCAAGCGCGTCGTTGAGCATCATCGTGGGTCGGAGTGTGGCGCTGTTTTCGGTTTCCATAAATACCATTCCTAATCGCGGCAGCGGACGTCATTCTGCTCTGACTTCCCGGAGAAGTGAGCCGACTGAGATCGGCTGCTCCACGGTTTCACCAGGCTTGGGCAACGCATCATTCAAGCGGGCACGGCCGCGGTCGCGGCCAGGGTTTCGTTGGATTTGCGATACGACTTGAACCCGAGGGCGAACAGCCCCACGGCGGCGAGGCCGCCGGCGGTCAAGGCCGCCGCGAGCGCCAGATGGGGCGACTTGCCGTCGGGCGACAGCCAGTCCGCCAACCAGCCCGTCGCCAGCCAATTCCCTTCGAGCGAACTGGTGAGTCCGTGGACCAGGAGGAGGGTTTCGCCCGCGCCGCTTTCGACGTAGCGAGGCCGCACGCCGTCGGCATCAAAGAAGCGGTCCTGAGCCGGAGCAGCCAGCACGACCGCAACGGCGCAGAGGGAGATGAGGCAGGGGGCGATGCGTTTCATGGCCGGCGTTGGTGTTGGCAACTCACGGCATCACGGTCGGACGAGCCGATAGAACTGTGCCGACGCGGCTACGGGCTGGATGACGTAGTTCGTCCCGTCCCGCACCGACGGCGCCCCGGCCACCGGTGCCCAGCGCGGATCACCCAGGCTCTCGGTGCTTTGCAGAGCGAACCCCGAAGCGGTCACCGGCCAGGACAGACGCACTTGCGCCCGGTCCAGCGCCTCGACCGTCAACCTCGGCGCGGCGACCGCCCACGGGATCACCCGGTCCGCGTGCAACTGGAAGTCGTCGAACGTTACCGCCGTGGCGTCGCTCGTCCCGTTGTTGGCCAGCGTGACGCTCAGTGTCGCCCGATTCGTGTTGTAGCAGGCCGCGTGGAGCAGCGTGCCGTTGAAGAATCCCGCCACCCACGGGCCGCTCCGCACGATCCGCAGCGTGCCCTCGAGCGCCGAAGTCGGCTGGGTCCCGAACCACTGCGCCGGTGGGTCGGCCCAGATGTGGACATTGTCCGCCGGGTTCGCCGTTTCGTCGCTGCGGGTCACCGTGAACACCTCGCGGCCGAACTGGGCGATAAGGTTGATCTGGTTGCCGGGCGAACCGTTGACGCGCTTGATCTGCGCCTCGCGGAAGTCCACCTGCACGTCGAAGTCGCCCTCGACGTCGAAGGGCGGCTGCAGCCCGACGTACTGGTAGGTCCGTGCCCCGCCGGCGGCCCGCGTGAAGCGCACGTCGCCGGGCCGCACCTGCACCTGGTAGGCGGGCGTGTTGCTGATCACCGTCCAGCCCACGGTCCCCAGGCCACCGCTGAAGTCGTCCGTCACGACGGTCGGGGTGGTTGGATTGCCGGGGAACTTGAGTTGCGCGGTGAACAGCTCGCCCACCTCGGCGTCGGTGAGGGCGCGGTCAAGCAAGAGGACGTCGTCGAGCGTGCCGGCGAACGAGAAGTTCCCGTCCACCTTGCCGCCAATGCGAACGCCGGTCTGCGGCAGGTCGGCGAAGACAAACGGCGGCAGCGCGCGGGCGGCGGCGAGTTGCCCGTTGCGATAGAGCTTCAGCTCGCCCGTGTGGCGATTGGCGACCGCGACGCAATGGGTCCACGCATCGAGCGGGAGA
>VHCO01000435.1 GCA_016871715.1 Verrucomicrobiota bacterium | reverse complement strand
GCGCGACCGCTGGGCGCGCCGCGGGGGGTGAGCCACACGCGCGCAACAGGTGCCGTCCTCGGCTCGCAGGGGACTGCGAGCCCTACCCCAATGCGGCTGCGGTAGGGCGCGACCGCTGGGCGCGCCGAACGAAGCAGGTCACCGAGCCCGAGCGGCCGGCCCGGCGGTCCGGCCCTACCTTGAGGGGATTCATGGAAAGCGAACAGCCCCTGGTCGAGGGTGAAGCGGGCGGCGGGCAATGCCAAGGTCGTTACGGTTCGAGAAGCCATCGCCGCACCCCAGGCCCGCAGCGGACCCAAAGTCTGCCCAGGTGTTGCGGGTCCGACTCGACAGCGATCAGGTTCCGCCCGCTTTCCAGGATAGCGCGAGCGAGTGCGCCATCGCCAGCGAGAGGGTCAACCACGGTGATCGGCGACTCTCCGACCAGATTATCTAGAACCCAAGTCAGCATCTCGTTGGGATCGCTGAAAGTGGGTGGCTGGGTGCCATCGGCATCGCCGGCCAGGACGCTCGGTGGACGCAGAAGGCTCGTCCGAATGGGCAACGCCTCCCTACCCGCGAGCACAAGGAGTACGCCAAAGACCGTTGACTCGAACGCCCCTCGGCCGAAGGCGTGACCTGCATCCACGGGCTGGTCGCACCCGGTCCACGGTTCAACTCGGAATCCGGCGTCTACGGCTGCCTGAAGCCAGGCGCCACAGTCGTGCTTGCCGCACCAGAGCAGACAGAGGCCATTCGCTCTCATCGCCTTGATTGCCGCCTTCAGGAAGGCCGCTGCAATGGTCTCGGTCCCTGTTTGACGGCATCCAAGCCAGCCTGAGCTGTCGGCGGAGGGGGTCGAGGAGCGTGAGGTGCGCGGGTGTAAACGCAATCTATGGGTGAATGCTCCCGTCGCTCCAACCATTCGATGCCGTCTGATTGGTACAACTCCACGGAGGCGCACGGAGGCCAATCGAACACATGCGATGGGGTGCCCGAGGTCTCCCACACCTTCCCAGCCGCACTCCGTCGCAGCGTCCGAGCGGCCAGCCAAGCGCCCTCGCGGTCGTTGAGCCAAGCTGCCGCGGCCTGGAGGGAAGGACATGCGGTCAGCTCCGGGATGCGCTGGTCGAGCAGTCGCGCCAGACGACTCGCACGGCGAATCTCTCGAAGAGCACATCGGAGCTCGGTTGCGACCTGGGCCTCCGCTTTGAGGCGGGCCGCGGAGTCCGGTTCGGTATCCCGACACGCAGATTCCAAGCGTTGTTGAACGCTCACCACCCAGCCCTGCCAGCCGATATGCGAGTTTGCCATTTACGCGTACTCCCGAGTGTGACGTTCGTTGAGCCGGCTGGCGAGTTGGCGTTCATCGGTCCGCGAGCGGATTCCATATGTGTTCGAGCCGGCACTGCGGAGGTAGGGCGTCGTTTCACAGGCCCATCCAAATCCTAAATCCTAAATCCTAAATCCTAAATCCTAGATCCTAGATCCCAGCTCCTACCAGAGCGTCTTGACCCCGGCGTACCTGCCGATGTCCTGATCGGAGGTGAGGATGGTGAGCGCGTGCGCCTGGGCCAGCGCGGCGAGCACGCGATCGAAAGGGTCCCGATGAATGGGTGGCAGGAGTGCCGCGGCACACGCCGTGCGGACATCGAGCGGGACTTCCCGCAGGCGGTAATGCTCGGCCAGTCCTAGAAACCACTGTGCGACCGGCTCGCCCAGCCGCAGTCTGCCCGCCGCGGCTTTGATCGCGACTTCCCACGCGCTGACCACCGAGACGTTGGCTTCAGGGGCGGTGCGCAGGGCCGCCGCGGCAGGTTCGGGCAACTCGCCGCGGGCCAAGGCGAGCAGCGCGCAGGTGTCCAGCAACACGTTCATCGCAGCTCCTCCGGCCACTCGGTCTCGGAAAGCGGTTCCGTCGGGCGGTAGCCGGGGGCGAACTCGACGCGGAACCGGGGGGCAGGGGCGAGGTCGCGCACCCGGCGGCGGCGTTTGGCGCTGCGGCGGATTTCGGCCACCTCCCGGCCATCGCGGCAAAGGACGACGGTCTCATTGCGTTCTTCGACGGCCCTGACCAGTTCGGAGAGCCGCGTCTTGGCCTCGTGCATGTTCACGGTGATCATGGTTAGCTAAGTTAGCTAGGCCGTAGTGCGAGGTCAAGTCCGGCCACCACGCCACCGCCCGCGGCCAGGCGCCGAGCCAGGGGCCCCAGGGCGGTCACCGAGGGCGTTGCCGGCGGACTGGGTTGAGACGGCTGTCACAGCCAACAGGGATTAGGGCCAGATCATGGGAGTGGGAGAGGCGGCAGCAACTGCAGAGCCAGCCGCGACCAGAGCTCGAAGCGGTCGAGCGGCCAGGGTTCAGTGCCGATTCGGTGGCAAGTCAACCATTGCAGGCCGGCCAATTCGCGGCCCGGGCGAGCGCCGGTGGCTTCGGGTTGGTGGAGGAAGACCGCGCCGAGGTGGACTTGGCCGACGTGGGTGCGATCTTCATGGATCAGGCCCAGGAACTGCGTTGGGCCGGCGGCGGCATCGGGGAATTCTTCGGCCAGCTCGCGGCGCAGGCCGCTCCAGAGCGCGGTTTGCCAGGCGACGCGCAGGTCTTGGCCCGACATCGTCTCGCCATCCAGCGGGTTGATGTGTCCCCCGATGCCAAGGGACCAAAGGCCGTGGAGGCGCGCTTCGGAGCCCTGGCGTGGATAAGCGGCCAACCGGCCCTGGGAATCGCGCAGGAGCAGATAGGGAATCCATTGCTTGAAGCTGGGGTCCTGCTCGGCGCGGTCGCGCGGTTGCCAATAGAGCGGCAGAGTCGCCAACACCTCGAGCAGTGCGGCTTCAGAGAGTTGGATCCAGCCGGCGGTGGGTACCCAGGCCGGGGGTAGATCGGCCGTGCGCGAACAGAGAACGAGCTCGGCGGTTGGCGTAGTCATGGTCTGGGGATGGCAGCGGCGTAAGCGGCGGCGAGGTCGGCCCGTTGGGGAGCGGGCAGGAAGGCCGTCTCGAGGGCGTGGCGCTGGATCCGGAGCCAGTCCAGCCGCCTCAGCCCCGGGCACAGTCGCGCGGCTAAGAGCAAGTTGTCCGTGAGCGACGCGGCGGAGATACCGATGTTGTCGGTGTTCACCGTCACGCGCGCCCCCGCTTGCAGGTAGCGCAGCAGGGGATAGCGGAGTTTCTCGGGCGTGCTATGGACGTTGGCCTCGAGGGGGAAGCCGCGGATCTGCAGGTTGGCATAGGGACACATCTCGAGGCCGATGCCACGGTCGGCGACCGAGCGCAGCAATTCCGGCGATTGCGCCAGGCTCAAGGCGTGACCGAGGCGTCGGGCGTTGAGGTCAAACACAGCGCGCCAGATGCCTTCGGCGTCGTCGTTTTCGCCGGCGTGGACGGTCAGGGCTAGGCCGCAGCGGTGGACAGCGGTGAATTCCTCGCGGAAATAGTGGGCGCGAGTAGTGACATCTTCGTAGCCGGCCAGGTCGACGCCCACCACACGGCAGCTCTGGGGGTCGGTCCAGTGTTCGGCGGCCGTGACGGCCAGGGCCAGGTGGCGAGCGATGGCTGTGCGGTAATCGCCGGCCTGCTTCCGAGTGGCAATCAGAATCAGGTTGACGTGGCAGCGCCAATGCAAGGGCGAATGCGGGGAGGCTTCGGCCGCCACCTGATTCATGCACGCTTGGAACTGATCGCGGATGTCGCACAGCACCTGCCAGGGCGAGCGGTGGTGTTGCTCCGAGGCGTAATTGGCGGGTGAACAGCGAATCTCGGCGTAGCGGACGCGGTGTCCGCACAGGTGTTGGTAGAGCAATTGGCACTGTCGGCGCAGGCAGCCAGCGTCTTTGAGCAAAGCGCTGCCGGTGGCATCGCCTAACTTCACGTAGGCCTCCAGCGGCATGGGCTGGCGTGGCTCGGGCCAGAGGGGAGGCAGCACGGGCTCCGCCAGTTGAGGCAGGCATCCAGGGGTGTCGGCCGCGGCACGGATTTCGGCTAGGTCGGTGCCGTGGGTGGCGAAGCCGCCCAGATGACAGTGCAACTCGACCTTGGGAAGTGCTTCGGCCCAGGAACGGTCGGCCCGCGGGTCGACGGGTGCATGCAGCCAATCCAGATCGGCTTGTGACCAGGTTGCCAGGTCCGCGAATGGCAATTGGTCCAGTTGGGGCCAGACAGCGGCGATGCGCTGAGAACGCTCGACCAACTCGCCCAAGCGCTCACCGAACCGTAAGTCGGCCGCGCGCACCCAGCGTACCCCGTCCGCGTCACGCACGGTTTCGAGGGGATACTCCGGAGGGTGAGCGTTGCGCAGTTGCGGCCAGCCCGATTCGGGCCCGAGGCGGATCC
>VHCO01000434.1 GCA_016871715.1 Verrucomicrobiota bacterium | reverse complement strand
GTGTCGGTCAGGAGACCGGCGGGCGGGGTGGGTATTTCGTGGTAATGGATTAAAGCGGGGCGCAGTTGGGCGGCGGCCTCGGTGAGTGTGGCGACACAGGCGGTGAGGACCCGCTCGCGATAACGCGGATCCACACCGCTGCGCAGAGGGTGCGGTCCCCAGAGCCCCATCAGGTCGGGGGTCGAGTGGTTATGGGTGGCGCAGATCAGGGCATAATCGAGCCGGGCGGCTGCTGGCAGCCGGCGGCGGACCTCGAGGACGTCGTCATGGAACAAGCCGATGGCGTCTAAGGCGACGATGCCGAAGCGGCGGTAACCGTCGTCGAGCACGCAAGCCAGCGCCCAGAGGTCGTCGTGCACGGCCGTCGCAGCGCGGTTTTGGCTAAAGCCCGCCAGCCACACCGGCCGCTGCGGATCCGACAGGTCGGGGGTGATCTTCGCCCGCGCGAAGCCGACGGTGAGCGCGCGCGGCGCTGCCTCGGAGGGGGCGCGGCTCAAGGCGAGGTTGAGCGCGTAGCCCGGGTTCCGATCGCGAAAGACCCACAGGCACCGGCCGACGAAGGCCAGCAGGAGCACGAACACCACGGCCGCGGTCCACCGCAGGCAACGACGCCACCTGGCTGGACGCCGGGGTGGGCCAGGGGCGGGGCTCGGTTCGGAGGCGGTCGGGTTCTGCATCCGGGGATGCAAGCAGGCGCGGCGGCCGAGGGCAAGTCCGGCCGACCGCCCAGCCGCTTTCGGGCTCGCTTACGGGAGGGGTGGTCCTTAGGATTCGTGCTCGACGCTGTACGAGATATGGCCTGGCGGATTCACGATCACGTGACGCGGGGTGAAGTGGACAACCGCGAGCGCGGGGTGGTGCGGGGTCGGATATGGCTGTGCGGGCGCGCGGAGCCGGTGGTGCTCGAGCTGACGGGGAACGCGTGCCCGGATTTGGCGGGTTGCCTGTTGACCTTCGAGAACCCCGGGAAAGCGGTGGCTTTGCCTCCGGACCGGCAACTGGCGGCCGAGCAGCGGGGGACGGCCGGCGACCTGACGGCCTCGCGCAAGGTGCGCGTGCTCGATCGGTCGCCGTCGGAGTTCTTTGAGGCGAAGGACCGGGGGCTACCGGTTCCTGAGCGCTTGGCGAACTGCGTGTATTTGGAGTGGTTCAGCGAGGCCGACGGGCGCGTGGTGATCGAAAGCACGGACTACCGCGTCAGCATCTCGCCGCCGGCCTGGACGCTCACGCCGGAGGAGGAGGAACAACGCCAGCGCGATGCGCGCTCCGGTTTTCAGGGGTTCCTTTCCAAGCTGAGCGCCGCCCTCGAAGCCGCGAAACACGAGCCGCCCGCGGACAAGCCTTGGGACGAGTACGATTACGAGAGGCTCATGCGCGAAAGCGACGCGCGGACGGACAAGTACGGCGAGCTCCTCGATAAGTACATGGATCATCCGGACGGCGACCAGATCATCGCTCGCGAGATGGGGTGGAGCGACCCCGAAGACGAGCTGGATGACGAGGTGGCCGAGTCCGGCACGGAGGACGACGGAGAGGGATCGTCGCTGGACGTCGACGAAATCGACCGGATGAGTGCGGAGAGCGCGGCCGAACCGCTCGAGCCTGAGCCCGCGACCGAAGGGGTGGATTGGGTGCGAGACGAGGACGGCGACGTGCATCACCCGCTGGCTCTGCGGGCGTTCAACGGGAGCCTGGCCTTGTGGCGGCACTGCGAGGCCTTGGGCCTGGAGCGAAGCGAAGACGCCGACCTGAGCACGCTGGTCGGCGAATTCCAAGTCGCGAGCGCGAAGCTGGCGGGGGCGCTCAACAGTCTGGCCTACGGCCGGGATTTACGCGAGGGGCCGTTCGTGGTGGCCTACCTGAAACGCGCGCTCAGCCATGTGCATGCCGCCCAGGCCGCCCTCGAGAAGGTGGCCGCCCGGGCCGGGTTGCCAGCGGAGGTGTTGGCCACGACGCGGACCGAGTTGTTCGGAATCCGCGACGAGATTGTGCGCCTGATGAGCGAATTCCGAGGGCACACCCGCTCGTGAGAATCAACGACACGCCCGCGCGGGCGGAGAGCGCGGGGTCGAGAGCGGCGGGTGGCGGGCGGACTATCGGGGTTCGCGCAGCCTGGCGCGCACCAACTCCGGCAGGTACTTGACTGGCACCGATCCGTGGGCCAGGACCGCCTCGTGGTAACGACCGAGGTCGAAGGCCTCGCCCAGCTCGCGTTGGAGGGTTTGGCGCAGGCGATAGTGAGCCATGCGGCCGACGAAATAGGTGCTTAACTGGACCGAACTCTGTTTGGCTCGGACGATCTTGAGCCGCGCTTCTTCCTCGGACTGAAAGCCGCCTTGGACCAACAGCTCCATGGCTTGCGCGTCGGTCAGGTTGCGGCAGTGCATCTGGTGGTCGAGGATGGCATTGACGACGGCGCGCAGGTAGAACTTGAGCTGCATGAGGCGGAGGGGGAGGTTGCCCTCGCCGTAGCCCTGATCGAGCATGGTTTGCTCGGTGTAGACGGCCCAACCCTCGATGAAGGGTCCAGACTGGAGCACGCGACGGATGGGCGAGCCGGCTCGATTCGAGTACTCGAGTTGGACGTAATGGCCCGGGTACGCCTCATGGATGGTGAGGATTTGCAGCATGTGCCGGTTGTATTCCTCGAGCAGGCTTTGGACCCGTTCGGGAGGCCAGTCGGCCCCCGGCGGACTCACGGCGTACATGCTTGTGGCGTTGGGATCGAGCGGCGGGGCGGAGTTGAGGTAGGCGAGCGAATTGCCGCGTTGGAACTCGGGCATCTCGATGACCTGACAACGGTCGGGCTCCGGCAGCCGGAGAATGTCCTGCGCGCGGATGAACGCCTTGAGGTTGGCCACGGTGGCGCGCGCGTCGCGGACGAGGTCTTGGCCCTCGCCATGCTCGCGGCTCACGGCGGCGAGGACCTGCCCGATCGTGGCGCGGCGGCCCTCGGGGTCATCGGGCGGCAGGGCTTGGCGCGGGAAGTAGTGGCTCCAGACCTGACGACTCACCACGTATAACTCGCTCGTGACCCGTTGGAACTCGGCCTGGGCCTGCGCCAGCACCTCGTCGGCCGTGAGCCCGGCATCGAGCACCAACTCGAGCTTGCGCGCGAATTTCGCCTTGCCCAGGCGCCAATCTCCCGTGGCGCGCCCGAGCAGATCTTGTTCGAGGAACTGCTGGTAGTCCTTGAGGACGGCGGCGAGCTTTGCGCCGGCTTCCTGCACAGTTTGGCGTTGGGGGCTGTCGCCCACGAATTCAAGAATCCCGCCCTCATAGAACGCAATCGATCCGCGATTCTGTCGGATGGCCGTTTCCAGGATGCTGGGGGGCGGGCGGTCGAGATTCGCGCGCGCGGCGGCGACGACGCTGGGGATGTGCGTCATGCGGGCCAGGGCATGGGCGATGTTCGTCTCGCGGGGCAGGGTGGATTGGGCGAGTACGAGGAAGACGCTATCGCTGATGCGTTGGTTGTAGACGCGCGGGTCCTGCTCGAACGGGCGGGTGTTGGCCGCCAGCCACAGATCCGTGACCAGTTCGTGCCTGAAGATCTCGAAATCGATCTGGCCCGCGCGACTCAGGGCTCGGTAATCCACGCGCCGAGGCAGCTCTTTGAGGGTCTGGCGGGCGTGTTCCACCCAGGCGCGCCGGGCCCCGATCGAGAGGTCGTCCAATTGCGCGTCGAAACGGTGGTCGCCGAGATGCGTGGCGCTGAGGGGGCGCTGTCGGAAATGGGTCTCGAGGTATTGTTGAAAGAACTGGTTGAGGACAGCGTCCGGGTCGGGGGCGGACGCGGCCCGCAGGCCGCCGGCCATCAAGCACGCCAACAGCCCAACGCTCAGCAGGGTGTTTCGGTTCATAGACAAGTGACTTCGTCTTTCGGAGGGAACCCGCCGGCGCCGGCTCGCGGACCTTTGCCCACGCGAGCGGGCGACGTTTCCCCCACATGCTACATCGCGCCCGCGACATGTACTGCAAGGGCCCCCGACCTGGCGAGCGAAAAGCCTGCGGCACGCCTCGGGGCGTGGGTCGTCAGACCCGCTTGGCGGACGTTGAGCGCTTCGGGGAAAATCTGGGGAGACTCATTCAGTTTTAAGCAAGGAGAGCCAGGGGAATCAGTTTTGTCCCTGAGATTGACTGATCAATTCGAAGGTGGTTTTTGACCCCCCACGGGGCTTGCCCGTGGGGGGTCTTGCTCTCCATCTTGAATGTGTGAAAAACGAGACTGGAGAGACTTGGTGCCAGAAACATCTGGCAGATCAACGGCTACCTGAACTTCTGGAGAAAGTCGATGCCGATTTGGCAGAGGAGGCTCATCAAGA
>VHCO01000433.1 GCA_016871715.1 Verrucomicrobiota bacterium | reverse complement strand
GCTTGGTCCTCCCACAGTCCGCAGTGCCGGAGAATCTTCTCGATGACCTCGTTCTGATGCCTCTCGATGAAGGTGACGATGCGCATCGTCGCAGCACACTTGGGACAGCAGATTGGGTCCGCTGCGTAAACCTGTTTGATGAGCGCGGCCCAGCCTTTGCGGGCCTCTCGTGCCGTGGGCGAGCGGGCGGGAATCCCCGTTCCGGCACCCGCCGGCAGTTGCCGTTGGGCCCGCTGGCCGCGGGTCTTGTTCGAATACCACCCGTAGTAGCGCAGCAGGTGGCTTCCGGGATCGGGAATGTGCTGCGTGACCTCCGCCAGGAAGTCCAGCGGATCGAAGATCTAGAAGTTGCGGGCGGGCCCGGCCAGGAGTTCCTCATCCCCGGCTTCAGGGAAGCGGCCCACCGCATTACGATCAGCAGGTTGAGAGGACTCGTGCTCATGAGAAGAAGGAAGCGGCAGCTCGACGGTCAGCCGCGTGCCGTGGCCGGGGGCGGACTCGATGCGAAACGTCCCGCCCAGCAGCCGCACACGCTCAGCCAGGCCGCTCAGACCGAAGCCCCGCTCGCGTCTCGTATCGGCTTGAAGCGCGGCATAATCGAACCCCCGACCGTCGTCCTCGACGACCAACCGGAGCGTCGCGCCCTGCCGCCGCACGCTGACCCGCGCCGTGGCCGCGTCCGAGTGCTTGACGATGTTGTTCAACGATTCTTGCACTACGCGGTAGAGGTTGATCTCGCGGTCGGCGGGCAGCAGTCGGTCCACGGTTTCGATCTCCGCGTGGAACGGGATGCGCGCAACCGCCGCCACGCGTTCCACGAGGTGCCGCAGGGCCTTGGTGAGGCCCAGCCGGTCGAGTTGGTAGGGGCGCAAGTTGTAGGAGACTTCGCGCACCTCCTGGATGGCCTGCGTGGCGGCGCGACAGACTTCCTGAAGCTGCTCGGCCACCGCGGGCGGCGGCGTGGCGGCTTCGAGCGCGAGCACGGCGCGGTTTTTGATGATGAGCAGGTTTTGCCCGATGGTGTCGTGCAGCTCGGCGGCGATGCGTTTGCGCTCCTGTTCCTGCGAGGCGATGAGCTGCCCGGCAAAGGCCGCCTGCGCGGCGCGGTGGCGCCGCAGCCGCCGCAGCCGCTGCTCGTACCAAAGCACGATCAGGCTGGCCGTGGCCAGCGCCGCCAGCGTGAAGGCCCACCACGTCCGGTACCACGGACTGAGCACCGCCACCGCCAGCGACGCGGCCTCCTCCGCCCACACGCCGTCGTTGTTGCAGGCGGTCACGAGGAACAGGTAGCGCCCCGGCGGCAGCCGGGTGTACGAGGCGCTGCGCACGGTGCCGCCGTCCACCCAATCCGGATCAAAGCCCTCCATCCGGTAGCGGAAGCGCACCTTGGTCGGCGCCGCGAAGCTCAAGCCGGTGAAGCGGAACTCCACGCGGCGCTGGTGGGGCTGGACCTTCAGGATTGCAGATGGCGGATGGCGGATGGCGGATGGGTCCAGCGTTCGTGGTTCGTGGCCGATGGCCTCTGCGACTGGTTCCTGATCTCTGACTTCTGACTGCTGCCCTCCGACTTCAGCCTTTTGACCCCTGACCACTTCGTCATCAATCCGCACCTCTTCGATGATGACCGGCGGGGGGAGCGAGTTCACGCGCAGTTCCCTGGGGTTCATGTAGGCCGCGCCCTTGGTCGTACCGAACCAGAGTGTGCCGTCACGGGCTTGGAGACACGCCGGCTGCACGCCGCCCAACTCCGTCGAGGCCAAGCCGTCGCTCCGATCGAACGCCACGAAGCTGACGTGCCGCCGCGCGCCGGCGGCGAACTCGTTGAGCTGGCGCCGGCTCACGCGCAGGATGCCCAAGTCCGACCCCATCCAGAAGCAGCCTTGGTCGTCTTCCAGCATCGGCCCGAGGCCGCGCGCCGGGAGTCCGCCCCGGACCGCGTAGTTGAAGAAGCGGCCCTCTTGGAAGCGGCTGAGTCCGCCCGCCCGCGTCCCGATCCACAACAGGTCCTCGGCGTCCACATGGAGCGCTCGGACATGGGCGTCGGGCAGCCCGTGCGCCCGCGTGTAAACCGTGAAGCGTCCGTCCTGAAAGACGTTCAGCCCGCCGCCGGCGGTTCCGACGTAAAGGCTTCCCCCCGTCCCTTCGGCCAGCGCCCAGACCTTCTCCGAGGAAAGCCCCTCGGCCCGGCCGTAGTGCGTCGCCTGCCCGCGCTCGATCCGGCTCAAGCCGTCGAAACCGCCCACCCAAACCGTCCCGTGCCGGTCTGCCAAGAGTGCCCGCACCGATCCCGCCCGCATGCCCTCCCCCTTCCCGTAGCGGGTCAACACGCCGTCTCGGAATCGGAACACGTTCCCGCCGTAGGTTCCGATCCAGGTCGCTCCATCCGGTGCGGGCAGGACCGCCCACACGCTGTCCAGCACGTCCGATTGTGGCGCGGGGATGGCGACTGAAACCACGCCTTGCTCCAGCCAATAGGGTTTGCTGGTGCCGCCCGCAAACCAAATCCGCCCCAGTGGGTCCTGGCCCAGCGATTGGACGGCGTCCACGTCCAGCCCTTCGCGCCGGGTAATCATCTTCCAGAGGCGGGACTTGATCCGCAGCAGACCGCCGCCGTCGGTTCCCACCCAGACGTTCCCTTCCCGGTCACAATAAAGGCAGCGAAGCGGATGATGGGTCAGGCTGGATTCCACCGTGACGTTCTGCCATCCCTGCGCCGGGTTGAACCGGAACAAACCGTTCCAGTAAGTCGCCACCCAAAGTTGCCCGGCGGCATCCTCGCCCAGACCTTCGATGGCGGCCTTGAAGTCGGGACGCGGCCAGAACTGCGGCGGCCGGTTACCCTGGCCAAGTTTGTGGAGGCCTTCGGGCGAAACCATCCAGAAACCGCCGTCCCGGCTGGAACAAACGGGATTCGCGCCCGCGTGCGGCGGACCGGCCGAGCCGGGGAGCGGGAGCAGGCGTGTGTTCTCGAAGCCAAACAGGCCATCCCGGTGATTGAACCACGGCCGCCCAGTGGGGTCCGTCACCAGCGCCCGGATCGGCCATTCCGCGAAACCGGGCGGTGCAGCCACGGGGACGAACCGGTCGTTCTGCCACTGCCACAACCCAGCCTTGAATCCGGCCAGCCAGAGTCCGCCCTGGCCATCTTCTTCCACCCAGCGCGCGCCTTCGACGGGCACTCCGTCGGCCTGGGTGAAAACCCGGCACGTTTCTCCATGCAGTCGAGCCACCTCGTGGTGCTCGGTGATCACCCACAGTCCACCCGCCCGGTCCGCGGACAATCGCACCAGACGATTGCCGGGCAGTCCCGGCAGGTTGCCGGTGTCGAACGGGGTGAAGCGCACGCCATCGAAGCGCGCCAAGCCGTTGAAGGTCGCCAGCCACAGATAGCCGTCGGCCGTCTGCGCGATGGACAGCACCGAACTCTGCGGCAGGCCGTCTTCCGTCTGCCAGTTCTGGAGGGTGTAGTCGGCGTCAAGAGCCGCTGGGACGTGGCGGGTCAACGCCAACAACCCCGCCAGGAGCAGGAGCGCCAGCGGACGACACCGAATGCCCCCTTCGACCCGCGCGTGGTGCGGTGCTGCGGATCGTCCTAGCCGCGGCGCCGGCGCCAATGCCGCCCGCACCAGCCAGACATGGGCCCCTTGGCGCCGAGGCGATTCGTGCGGCTCAATGCTGGTGTGCGGTCGAACGAGCATGGCGATGTCGGGAAGTTGTTTACCCTGCCAGAAGCGGAAGTCGAGCCTTCCATCTCAAACGCCCCGTGGTCCCCGACCTGAACCCCAGCGCGGCCGGCGAACGCTTGACCCCGCGAGGTTCATGCGACCCCGCGTTCATCCACGTGCGCTGTGCGCGGCCTTGCTCGCCGGGCCGCGGGTCGGCTCGGCTTGCGCCCGCAGGGCGAGCCAGGCGGTGGCCGCGCCCCGTTTGAGCTAACGTCCCGCCGCGCGGAGGCCGCCCCAGCGCCGGGGCGATGATTTCATCGAAGAAGTCCTGCTCCAAGGGAAAGGTCATGGATGAAGCTGCTGACTCGGGACCGGGACAGGAAAGCGATCAAGAGCTGCACGCGGAAGCTGGCGCAAGGTGGTGAGCGCGGCGGTGCGGAAGGGCCTCCCCGTGCGGGCGTTCGGCGCGGCGCTGGCTTTTCTCGTTGGCCTCCGCCGCGAGCGCCTGCCGGCGAACCCGCTCCAGGCCCAGCGCGATTATTTCGGCGCGCACACTTGGCCGGATATTTCAAACCGCCAAAGGTGGCCGCAGTCACCAGCAGGGCCGCTCAGAGGGCGACAGCGGCTGGAAACGGCCCTCGCGCCGGCCACCGAGGGTGCAGTTCACCGTCGAGCGGATGCCCGGCCTC
>VHCO01000432.1 GCA_016871715.1 Verrucomicrobiota bacterium | reverse complement strand
ATCCCAGGGGGTCTGGGGGACTGGTCCCCCAGAGCGGCCCCCGCTCACAGGACCCCCGCAACCCCCCCACTCACCTTCCCCTCATTCTCGGTGCAACGACCGCCATCATTTACCGTGCAACCGCTCACTCCGCCGCGCCGGTCGAGGCCGACATTGCGATTACTTCGGTGAAGTGGGTAGGGCTGCGGTGCCGTGTCCAGGCCAGCGCCGGTGCTGTGGGGTTGTTGGCCGACATCCGGGAGAGCATCGCCGACAAGGCCACGTCCCTGGTCGCCAAACCCAAAGAAATTGAACCGGACGGTCAGACCTCGCTGCTGGTGCTGGATGACCGGAAGTCGGGAACCAAGGCGACGGTCGTCCTCGTGGACGCCAGTGGCACTGTGGTCGCCAAATTCCCGACCGTGATTGGAGAGTAACCGCAAAGTGGAACAGAAACATGAATGGCCACAATGAGGCACAAAAGACGCAAAAAGGAATGCCTCTGTTTTGGGTTTTTTGAGCCTTTTTGTGGCTGATTGATCTTATGGAGCTTGATGCCATCGACAAACTCGCCGCCAAAGCCTTCGAGGGCTACATCGTGCGGAAGGATTTGGTCAGGAAGTTTAAGGGCCAGTATCCGGTGCCCACCTACGTCGCCGAGTTCCTGCTGGGACGCTACTGCTCCTCGACCGACGAGAAGGAGATCGAGGAGGGCTTGCAGATCGTGCAGCGCCAGTTGGCCGACCGGACGGTGCGCCCCGGCGAAGAGGAGTATTTCAAGTCCAAGGCCCGCGAGACCGGCTCGATCCGCATCATTGACATCATCACGGCCCGGTTGGACGCCAAGACCGACTCCTACCTGGCCGAGCTGCCCAGCCTCCGCCTGCGCGACGTGCGGATCACGCCCGCCCTGGTCCAGCAACATGACCGGATGCTGACGGGCGGTTTCTACGCCGAGATCGAGTTAACCTACGACGCGACCATCGCCGAGGAGCAATCCGGTCGGCCTTTCGGCGTGGAGAGCATCCGGGAAATCCAGCTCTCCAAGCGGGATGTCCTGGAGGCCATGTATCGCGGACGGGAGCTGTTCAACCTGGAGGAGTGGAAGCGGTTTCTGATCCGCAGCATCGGCCTGGAGCCGGACGCGCTGACGCCGCGGAATATCGACGTGATTTTCCTGCGGATGGTTCCCTACGTCGAGCGGAACTACAACATGGTCGAGCTGGGTCCGCGTGGCACGGGCAAGAGCCATCTGTTCCAGCAGGTGTCGCCCTACGCGCACCTGGTGTCGGGCGGGAAGACCACCGTGGCGCGGATGTTCGTCAACATGGCCAACGGCCAGCGCGGGTTGGTTTGTCAGTATGACGTGGTGTGCTTCGACGAGATTTCCGGGGTGTCCTTCGACCAGAAGGACGGTGTGAACATCATGAAGGGCTACATGGAGTCCGGTGAGTTCAGCCGGGGCAAGGAGAGCATCCGGGCCGATGGCGGCATTGTGATGGTCGGCAATTTCGACGTGGACGTGCAGCACCAGCAGAAGATCGGGCACCTGTTCGGGCCGCTGCCGCCTGAGATGCGGGATGACACGGCCTTCCAGGACCGCATCCACTGCTACGCGCCCGGCTGGGACGTGCCCAAGGTGTCGGCGCAACTTTTCACCGACCACTTCGGCCTGGTCAGCGACTTCCTGTCGGAGTGCTGGGCTCATCTTCGTAAACAAAGCCGACTGACGGCGCTACAGGGACGGGTGTTTTTCGGCGGGGCGTTGAGCGGTCGTGATACGTGGGCGACACAGAGAACGGTCAACGGCCTACTGAAGTTGCTGTATCCGAACCCTGACACCCCGATCCCTGACGACGCGCTGGAGTGGGCCGTGCGACTGGCGCTGGAGTGTCGCCGCCGCGTGAAGGAGCAACAGAAGCGGATCGGGTCGGCGGAGTTCAGGAACACGCATTTCAGCTACACGCTGGGCCAGGACGGCGTGGAGAAGTTCGTGGTGACGCCGGAGCTTCAGAGCGAGGACAGCATCGGCTCGGACCCGCTGCCGCCCGGCCAAATCTGGACCATCAGTCCAGGCGGGCTGGACGAGAACGCCGGGCTTTACCGGATCGAAGTCGCGGAGGGGCCTGGGTCCGGCGTGAAGATATTGAACCGGCCAGCCCCGGCACCGTTCTCGGAGAGCGTGCGCTACGCCGAGCAAAACCTTTACTCGCGGGCCAAGCAGTTGACCGGCGACCGCGACCCCCGCGAGCACGAGTTTTCCATCCAGCTCCGGGCCTTCGACGCCAGCAAGAGCGGCAACGCCACGGGCTTGGCGGTCTTGGTCGCGTTGTGCAGCGCCCTGCTCCAAAAAAGCACCAAGGGCGGGCTGGTGGTCATCGGCGGGCTGAACCTGGGCGGCTCAGTGGACCCGGTTCACAACGCCGTGAATGTGGCGGAGCTGGCCATCGAGAAGGGCGCGAGCACGTTGCTGATGCCGGTCTCGGCCCGGAAGCAGCTCAACGATCTGCCCGACGATCTCATCACCAAAGTCAACATCCTCTACTACACCGACGCCCGCGAGGCGCTCTTGAAGGCGATAGTGGAATGAGGCAAACCGAGCAAGGTGAAGCATGAGCGAGACCTATTGGGAAACTGGAACGCGTCGATTTGCGCGAAGTCTGGACAAACGAGGCGCGCGATTTCACGCAGTGGCTGGAGAACAACATTGGCATCTTGAATGACGCCCTTGACCTGAACTTGGTCAACGTGGACCGCGAACAGGCAGCCGGTTCGTTCAGTGTCGATCTGCTGGCGGAGGACGAGGGCGGCGGCACGGTGATCATCGAGAACCAGCTCGAAAAGAGTAACCATGACCACCTTGGCGAATTGATAACCTACTTGACAGCGATGAGCGCCAAGGCGGCGGTCTGGATCGTCTCCGGCCCGCGCCCCGAACATGTTGCCGCGGTGGCCTGGCTCAACGAATCCAGCAGCGCTCGCTTCTACATGGTCAAGGTAGAGGCCGTGAAAATTGGCGAATCGCCGCCCGCACCATTGTTCACCGTGATTGTTGGGCCGTCCGAGGAATCCAAGACCGTGGGCCAAGCGAAGAAGGAGATCGCCGAGCGCTATGGCATCCGCAAACGCTGGTGGACGCAGTTGGTCGAACGCTCCGCTAAGTTCACAAAACTGCATGCGCACATCACTCCCGGCGAGCATTCGTGGATCGGTACGAGTTCCGGCAACCGCGGTCTCAACTTGAATTATGTCGTTACCCAGGACGAGTGTGCTGCGGAACTCTACATCGACCGCGGCAAGGATGCAGAGGAGGAGAACAAAGCGATCTTTGACCAGCTTCTCGCGCACAAGGATGAGATCGACACGGCTTTCGGTGCACCCTTGGGCTGGGAGAGGCTGGAAGGGAAACGGGCCTCTCGCATCCGCCACACTCAGGCTGGCGGCGGCTACCGCTCGCCGGAGGAGCAGTGGCCTGCTTTGCAGGATGCGATCATTAAGGACATGGACCGCTTGGAGAGAGCATTGCGCCCCCACTTGAGGCGATTGAGTTTGAACACATGATCGGCATCACCCACTTTCAGGGGCAAGAGCGGCCTCGCCCCGCTCGGCAGATTTCATGTGCACAAAGGCCACAGGATCAGCATCCGCACCATCAATCTCGACCAGGATTGGGAAGGAATACGAGAAGACTTGCTGGCACAAGTCACGTGAAGATTCTTCTTTATGGGCTCCGAGGCTTCCATTCAACTGGTGAACCTCGCGGTGGAGTGGCGCTGCCGGTCCAAAACCCAGGATGAAATCCGCCACGCCCGCCGCCAGCGCACCCCTGGCCGGGTTCCTGAGATGGCATCGCGTCACGTGCGACGGCACCTTGGAGTTCCGCGCTGCCTGAAGCCGCTACTTTGTTGTGCCGCAGTGTCCCGACGAGGAGGGGTTTGTATCCGCGGTTATCGGAGACGTTCGCGGGTCGGACGAATTTGCCGATTGGCTTTGCCATCATGGCTTCAGCGGTCGGTTGATCCTGCACAGCCTTGAAGGCGATGGGGCTGCCTTTGGCTGGGAGTTCGAGGCCGGGCGGATTCGAGATCTTGCCCTCTGCCCCGTCGGGCGGTGGCGGCGCTTGGGCCCGCCCTCCAATCGCGATCCCGGCCGAGTCCACCGAAGAGCCAACCCGTAGTCAACCATGACCGCTGATGTATTGGATTGACAACCGCTGAAACGCATCTGTTACCTGGAACAGAACAGCGCCGACGGTATGGGGTGTCATCCAATCACCCTTTCCTTTGCACGGCAAATCGGTGCCATCATGACAGAGTTCGAGGACAACGATGAGATTCAGCCTCTTTATCGGTTTTACATGTGACCTGCCCTCGCACTACTGGAGAAAACCGC
>VHCO01000431.1 GCA_016871715.1 Verrucomicrobiota bacterium | reverse complement strand
TGCTCCGCCGCCGCCTGAATCCACTCCAGGACTGGCGCACTGATCTCGCGTCCACCCACCGTCACGCCTCATACCCTGACGACGCGAATCCCCGTTGTCCAGCCAAAAAGATATGGGCCCTGTTCAGATCGGATGGGGAGAGGGCCGGGAGAGGGGCGCAGGTAATCTATCCCGACGACCAATCGGTAACAAGGCGAGGACCACCGCCGTCTGGCTATAGATCCGCGGCGCGCATCACGCGGCGGCTTCTGATGCTGGCTGGAAAGGCCTCGCGGCCTCGGGGGATGGCGCGATGGTGTCCGCGCTCGGGCCCGAGCGCGGCAGTTGGCGCTTGACAAGCATTGCATTGCTAGGTATAGTGTGGCCATGCTCTCGAAGGAACTGGTTGCGGCCTCGACGGTGCCGTTGGTGCTCTCCGTCCTCACGGAGGGCGAGAGCTATGGCTACGCCCTGATTCAGCGGGTGCGCGAATTGTCCGGCGGCCGGATCGAATGGACGGAAGGGATGCTGTACCCGGTGCTGCACTGGATGGAGCGGGAGAAGATGATCGAGTCCCGATGGCGCCAGGCCGAGACGGGCCGGAAGCGGAAGTACTATCGGCTGCGCAAGGAAGGACGAAAGGCCCTCCACACTGAACAACGACACTGGCTGACCGTTCACGCCACCCTCGACCGTTTATGGAAGACCAAACCGACTTTGATCTGAATCGCGCGATCCGGCATTGGCGGGGGCAACTCGGCCAATCGCCGGCTTACCGCGCGGAGAACCTGGAGGAACTGGAAGCGCACTTGCGCGACTCCGTGTCGGGGCTGATGGGCAAGGGGTTGACGGAGGAGGAGGTGTTTCTTGTCGCGACGCGGCGGATCGGCGCCTCGGGCGCGCTGGAGCCGGAATTCGCCAAGATCAACGATCCCGGCGCGGGCGCGGGCCGCCGGTGGTGGGGGCCGTTTGGCCAAGTGCCCATCCCACGCAGGATCCTCGGCCTCATGGCGGCGGCGGCGACCGTTCTGCTGGCGACGGTGCTCTTCGCCTACTTGCCGCTCGTCGGCCGGGTCGGAAATCTGACGGCAAGTGGCGCGGGCCTGGAGTTGGGCGAATGGCAAGTGACCGTGGTGGCATGCCTCACGGCGGTCATGCTCTCTGCGATTCTGGCGCTGTGTTCGCTCGGTGTTCGCTTCGCCTCCAGTCTGACGATCCTGTCGGGTTTGGCGCTGTGCGGGGTGACCGGCACAGTGGGAGCGCTCTATTCGCTTCGCTCCCAAACCGGCATCCTCAACCAGTACGGGCACGGGGTCGCTTACGGCGAATGGTGGGCGAGCGTGATTCCCTGGACCTTCGCGTTGGGGCTGGTGGGCCTTTGCGCGGGTTCATCCCTCGTCTACTGGGTCGTGGATCACGCCCGGCGGAGGGCTGGAATCCCGCTGGCGCGCTGATCCGGCGGAGGCGGATCTGGTGGGCGGCAGTGGGTGGGTCTCTGGGGACGCCGTGGCGGAGGGCGAGGGGGAGAGCTTGGCGTCCAGCCAGTCTTCGCCCGTGGTCTGCATGACCACGGCGAACGAAGCCAACGCCACGGTCTGGCCGTCCGGCGTCGCGCGCAGTTCGTGAACCGGCTCCCAGGTCGCGCCTGGGAGCATGTAGGTGAGGCGCAAGTCCGCCGGCCGGCTCTCGCCTTCGAGGGTGACCACGACGGAGCATTGTTCGAGTTGCGAGCGGTGCTGGAGCTCCTCGAGCTCGCGGCGGCGGGCCTCGAGTTCCGGCTGCAGCTCGCGCTGTTGTTTCTCCAGGTTGCGCCTTCCGCTGGCCAGATCGCGCAGGGAACCGGCGATGAACTTCACCGCCTCGGCGTATTCGTCCGGTTTGACCTCGCGCACGACGGCGTCTTTGGGGAGTTTGTCGAGGGAGAACACGCGAATCGCGTCGAGGTGCTTGGCCTGGGCCTCGAGCACGGTCTTCTCGTCGTTCAGCGCGGCAATCGGGTCGCTCAGATCGCGGACGGCCGCCTCGGCCCGACGGAGCTCGTCGGCCAACTGGACCGCCTGCCCAGCCTTCCCTCGCTCTACGTCGAAATAGTCGAGCAACTGCAGGACCCGGAGACGGACTTGCAGAACCTCGCCGCGACCATTGCCAAAGACATCGCCATGACGGCCAAGCTGCTCAAGCTGGTCAACTCCGCCTACTTCGGCCTGCGGCGCGAAATCACCAACTGCGACGAGGCCGTGGCCTACCTCGGCGTCAACACCCTCAAGACGCTCGTCCTGACCCTCCACGCCTTCGGCCAATTCGAGGCTTGTTGCCACAACGGCGTTGCCCTCGAACAGATCTGGGCCCACAGCCTTGAAGTCGCCGCCGCCGCCCGGCGCATCGCGGAACTGGAACACGCGCCCGTCGCCCTGGCGGAGCAGGCCTTTGTCGCCGGCATGTTGCACGACGCCGGCCAACTCATCCTCGCTGCCAATCTCCCGGCCCAGTATGCGGCGGTCATCCAGACTGCGCGGGCCGCTCCGGCACCGCTGCAGGTCTCCGAGGCCGAGATCCTCGGCACCACGCACGCCGAACTGGGCGGTTATCTGCTCGGCTTGTGGGGCCTGCCCGTTCCCGTGGTCGAGGCCATTGCCTTGCACCACCAGCCCCGGTTCGCGATCGCACCCTTGTTCAGCGCCCTCACCGCCGTCCACGTCGCCGACATGCAAATGCCGGGCATGTCCGGCCTCGAGCTGCTCGTGAAGGTCGAAGCCCTGGCGCCGGATACCGTCTGCATGATGCTCACCGGCAACGCAGATCAGAAAACTGCCGTGGACGCCTTGAACTGCGGTCACGTCTTTCGGTTCCTCAACAAACCGTGCGGGGCCGACACGCTGATCCCGATGCTCGAGGCGGCGCGGAAGCAGTTCGAGCTTCTCACGGCGGAACGCGACTTGTTGGAGCGCACCCTCAACGGCACCATCCGCCTCCTGACCGAAGTCCTCGCCAGCGTTTATCCGCAGGCCTTTGGGCGCAGCGAGAAGGTGCGCGACTACGCCCGCCAGTACGCCCAATGCTTCCGGTTGAAACAGTCGTGGGACCTCGAAGCAGCCGCTTTACTGGTGCCCATCGGCTATCTCACGTTCCCCTGGGCGCTCCTGGAGAAATCCCGCGCCGAGCACTCCCTCACCTCCGCCGAGAACCGCCTGCTGGATCGTTTGCCGGACATCGGGGCGCATCTGCTGCACCACATCCCCCGCCTCCAATCCGTCGCGGCCATCATCCGCTACCAGCACAAGCAGTACGACGGCGGCGGGTTCCCCGCCGATCGTGTCGCCGGCGAGGACATTCCGCTGGGCGCGCGCATTCTCGAAGTCCTGCACGACCTGGCACGGCTCGAATCGCCGAGGTGCGACAAGTCCCAGGCGCTGGTCGCTATGCAGGCCCACTCCGGCGCATACGACCCGAAGGTGTTGGCCAATGCGTGCGCCTGCTTCGATGCTCCTGCCACGCCGACCGCCGCGACTCAGCCTCTCATCCGCCCCTGCACCCTGCGCGAACTCAAGGTCCACCAAGTGCTCGCCAGCAATGTCATCACGAGCGACGGGCTGCTCGTTGCGGCCGCCGGCACAGTGCTGACACCCATCGTCCTGCACCGGCTCCGCCACTTCGCCGAACTCAATCCGATCCAAGAGCCGATCTGCGTCCGGGACGAACATCGGTCCGCGGTCGTGCCGCAATGAGTGATACCTCCCCTCCCCTGCTCCACGTTGCCGCCATGCAATCCGTTTCCTCGGACCGACGCGATCGAGAGGAGGACTGGCGAGCCCGCTACGGGCATCCCATCGTGTCGGTAGAGAGTTTCGTGGACCGACAGTGGTTCCGGGGCACGGCGTACAAGGCGACGGGTTGCTTGGGAGGCGCAGCAACGGCCTATCGCCCGCCGCTGTGCCCTGGCCGCTGAGCAGTTGCGCAGTCTGTGGACGGTGCTCCATCCGCAGGTCCCAGACGGGCTTTGCGCACCTCGCCCAGGTGGCTCGGCTTGACCGGATTCGGGAACTCAAGGGCGGCAAGCAGCAGGTGGAGACGCTCTGGCTGATCACCAGCTTGACCCGGGCGCAGGCCGACATGGCCCGGTTGCTGGAGTTAGCCCGGCAATACCGGAGCATCGAGAACCGAACTCACTATCCTCTGGATGGGAGCGCCGGGGAGGACCGCTGTCGGGTCCGCCACCCGGTGGCGGCGACGGTGTTGGGCATCCTGCGACGGGCCGTGCAAGCCGAGGCCCAGGCCTGGGCGCGTCCACGGTCTTTTCATTTGGAGCGGTGCTTGACGAGTGCGCGGAAAGGGATTTGGGGATCGTGCTGGCAGCGCTCTTGGAGTTCTGGCCAGGAAGGCTCGGGGTGTAGGTCCACTTTAAGCGCCAGCAG
>VHCO01000430.1 GCA_016871715.1 Verrucomicrobiota bacterium | reverse complement strand
CCAGAACTGCCTCTGGGCTGTGCCGGGCGACGAGTGCTTCGACAACGATTGGCTCCCCGCACTGGACATGGCGGTGGGCAGGATCGATTTCTCACGGATGCCGGCCTTCATCGGAGCCGACTTCCTTCCCGACGATCACAACAACACCGAGAGCGAGGTCGAAATCGAACTGCTGCGGCTTTATCTCCTCAAAGACCATC
This sequence comes from Verrucomicrobiota bacterium, assembly GCA_016871715.1. Lineage (GTDB taxonomy): Bacteria > Verrucomicrobiota > Verrucomicrobiia > Limisphaerales > J093 > VHCO01. The sequence goes on along the minus strand of VHCO01000430.1, from coordinate 4,227 downwards.
GCTATCGGATGGGCCTGCTGCCGCCCGGGACCCGTGTGTGCTGCAGAGATGACTTGGCGGAAGCTCCCGTTGCGCAAGCGGCGCCCCATTTCGCCGCGGCCGCTTTTGGGACCCAGTACGGCTTTTTATTCGATGCTGTGCCGTATTACCAGCGTGTGCCATGCACCTTTGCCTTTTGCGCTACTTACGGCAATGTTGACCGGCACTACGTTGGAGGGGACGAATGGTTCACTACCGCTCATCTGGCTCAGTCGGCGAATGAACCTGCCTTCCTGTTCTATAACCTGAAGGGATCGTACTTCGTCGACTGGAATTATTCGCCGGATAACTTTCTGCGGGCGACGATCGCCACGCCGAATTACGGTTTAGCCGCCCTGGGTTTCGAGGGTTGGCTCCTTCCCAGTTTGGCAGTCGGCCGCACGTTGGCCGATGTGATGCGCTACTCGAGCTACCCTTACAACTCTGGCTTGCCGGGGAGCCTGCGCAGTTTCCAGTCCATCATCGGCGATCCGACCCTCCGTCTACAGGCCGTTCGTCCAGTCACCGGGTTGCGTTTCGAGCGCCAAGGGGCGAATGTCACGCTGCAATGGAACCCAGAGCCGGAACCGGGCACGGTATACTACACCCATCGCAGCGCGACCGGAACTCTGGACGGTTTCGGTGCTCCCTTGGCGGGATCGGGCACCGCCACCTGCACGCTCGATGACGCGCCCGGGCAATTCCCCGCCCTCTACATGGTGAGGGCTGCCCGCTTGATCGAGCGCCCCGCCGCCCGGTACTGGGATCTCAGTCAGGGCGTGTTCGCCTATGTCCAGTAGGCAGGAAAGGAGGATTATGATGCAAGTAGCTTGGAAAGCGTTGACGCTGGCGGCGGCTCTGCCGGCCTTCGGCGGTGAGTTCATCAACCTCGGTTTCGAAGATCCCGACCCGCGAGCGATCGGATATCCGTACGCAAACGAGAAGTCCTTGCTGCCCGGGTGGGACACTTATTTTGACGTAGTCGGCTACAACAATCTAACACAGGTTTTTGGTTTGACCGTCCTGTTCGACGACATAGGGCGCAGTAGGAACTACGACCTGAAGGACCTGCCCCTGGTCGGGCAGTTCGGTCTCGGAGTGGTGCCAGATGCAGCAAGGACGTATCCTCCCATACAACTACCCGCGCCGTACGTTCAACAGCGTGGGACAGTACCCGCGGACGCGAAGGGGTTGTTCTTCCTGTGGCAGGGCGAGGATCTGCGGGTCTCCCTTGGCGGTCAGCAGGCCGCGTTTTCCCCTTGGGAACAGCGGTTGACCGCTGACCCTCGAGTGCCGGTGCACAACTACTACGCAGTCAATGTTGAGCCTTGGGCGGGGCAGGAGGTGATGCTCCGCTTCGAGTTCCGCGCGTTCGAGTACCACGCCTTTCCCGACTGGCCCGGGCACGTGCATGTGTTGGACGACCTGCACTTCTCGGCGATCCCGGAACCCGCGCCGCGGTGGTTGTTGTTGGCGAGTTTGTGGTGGCTGGCGTGGCGGTGCCGTCGCACGCAGCCATGGTCGACCGGCCCTGACCGATGACTGGCAGGTTGATGAACCTGAGATGGACGACAGTCCGGGGGGTAGGGCGCGCAGTCCTCTGCGCGCCGTCAACCACGGTGGGCTTACGAGGCCGCGGCGCGCAGAGGACTGCGCGCCCTACCTTGCCGCGATGGGCAGTCCATTGCGGTGAACCATGAGTCAGATGAGCAGCTACCGGATGGGCCCCGGCCGAGCGTTTCGGCTGGGCGCACCAGCCGAGGCGGAGAGCACGTACACGCCTGTGGTCAAGCGGTGGGAGACGATCGAAGGGCGCACGGTGCTCTTCGAGCAGATCGAGTGGAGCGCGTGCGAGGCGTTGGTGGCCGACTGGTCTTCGCCGGCGGCAGTGGACAGGTCTTGGCGCTGACCAACAACCTTTTCGCGCGTGTCTACGGGTCGATCGGCAACGGAGCCAATGCCCTGAGCTGCTACGCCCGGAACAACCTGTTTTGGCGTGGGCAGTGGAACCTGAACGCCGCGACATCCAACGACTGGGAATGGCGGGACAACCTGTTCGACCAGAGCGCGGTCTGGTGTAACTACGGGGGCATTGCCAACTCGAAGAACGCCTACGTGAGCTGCCCCAATCAGATCCTGCCGGTCAGCGGCGACAACATCCTCCTGAGCAGCTTCACCTACGTCCCGGGCCCGCTCGAACCCTACTATCAGCCGCCGAGCAGCCCCCTCATCAACGCCGGCAGTCGCAGCGCGGCGGCCGCTGGCCTCTACCACTACACCGTCAACAACGACCTCGGAACCCCCTTGGAGGTATTTCGTGGCCTGTGATGACCAGGAACCGGCTGCTTGGAACCCGTTTACGTGGCGCTCGCCACCCGGATACCTGGTGCTTGCGCCCGGTGTGAACGGGGACGAGCGCCTAACCTACATTGACCTGTTCGCCTGGGCGGCGCGTCATGAGCAGGCACATCACAGGAACTTCGTGCGATTCTGACTGCAACTCGACCCATGTCGTGTTTTGGCTCGAGGGAAGCGCAGACCCGAACGACTGGGCGCATCCAGGGAACAACTGGCCCATTGGGCAATAGGAGATCAGGAATACCTTATGAAAACTTTACATCGGCGACCATAACGATCGGCTGCCGCCCAACCATTCGGATCGCGTGCAACGGGGCGTGAACCGCGACGCCGAACGTTCCGACGAGTCCTGGGTGTTGGGCAACGCCTACACGGACGAGACCGACGCGGGCATCCGGCAAGGGGTGCTCTTCCCTTACACTCAGTCCCCGGGCATCTACAAATGCCCGGCGGACAAAACGACGGTCCGGGATGAAGGCAAAACGCCGCGCCATTGGAGCGTCACCATGAGCGTGGCGATGAACTTTGAGCCCGATCCGGTTCGCAACGATTTGACTACTTTCGATAAGATCTGGCGCAAGGAATCGGAGATCACGCTGCCGTCACCGAGCGGCGCCTTCGTGTTTGTGGACACCCACGAGCATTCGATTCCCTGTTCCCCGTTTACCCTGAAAGTTCCCGGCTACCCGGCGTTCCCGAGCCCACCTCTGTGGAACAGTCAGCTTCGCCGATGGCCACGCGGAGACCTGGCACTGGCGGGAGCCGAACACCCTGAAGACCGCGCGGGAGCCGCCGTGGATCTGGCGGCGAGACGCGGTGGAACCCTACGACCGCGATTTGGGCCGATTCATCCAAGCGGCGCGTCCGGTCAACGAAGCGGAGTATCGCCGGTTGTTCGGCGCTCAGTGAGGGGCGGTTCGTCAACCTGCCCCGGGGACGCACGTGCAGGCGACACCGTGTCGCCCGCTAGATTTCTTCGTCGAATGGGTTGAGGATCCTTACCCCCAAGCCGGCAAAATCGCTGGTATTTCGCGTGGCCACGGTCCAACCGTGAGCTCGGGCGGTTGCCGCGATCAACGAATCGCGCACATAGAGAGCGCGGCGTTGGGCCAGGGCCTCGGCGGTCAGTTCTCCCCATGCCAGGGCTTCTGCCTCATCAAAGGGCGCAACCGGCAAGGTCAACACGTCGTCGAGAAACTGCTGCAATTCGGCGGTGGGATTGGTCTGGACCCCTTGCTTGATCTCGCCCAGTACGATCGCGGGCACGCGGGCGTCCGCTGCCGGCAGCTTTCGCAAAAACGCCACGACCCGAGGGGAGGGCCTGGTCTTCGTGCCCTCGCTCAGCACGTTGGTGTCCAGGAGGCAAATCACAGTTTCACGCGAAGCACCCGCTCGCCTTTGAGTTCAGCAATCTCCACGTTCGCGCCAGCGGACCGGGCCAAAGCGTCGGCGACTGATTTTCCTCGCAGCTTCCAGGGTGCGGTCCGCTTGGGTCGTTCGATGCGGGTCAACAACCACTGGTTTTTTCCCTGCTCATCCAGGAGCAAGAGGTCACCCTTTTGAATGGGGAGCGGGAGCACCACGCGACGTTTCTCATCGGGCGTCAATTTCATGGTGGGATCATCCCACATGGCACCGAGGCTCGTCAAGGCGGCCGCCGACGCCGAAGAATGCGGCGCTCACGAGACGCCGCTACGGCGAGGGTGGTGCTTCGAGGGTGAGCCGCTTGGAAGGGGGCGATCAGGAAGGGGTGCAGCGGCTGATTCAATATTTCCTGCGCTGCCCCTTCTCCCAGGCCCGGATGATCGAGGTCACCGATGCGGGTAAGGTCATCTACAAAACGGAGCACAA
>VHCO01000429.1 GCA_016871715.1 Verrucomicrobiota bacterium | reverse complement strand
CGCCAGCCCCCAAAGGCCGACCAGGCACTTGGCAGCGGACAATTCTGCCGCATTTCGCCTTGAATGGCCACCCCGAGCCAGGCACACTCCAGCCATCTCGAAAAAGCAAATGCCTATGAGTCAGCCATCTCGAAAAAGCAAATGCCTATGAGTCCAGCGCGGATAAGACCCTGCGCTTGTGGGAACTGGAAACCGGACACTGTGCCCGCGTGCTCGAGGGGCATACCGCGACGGTCGGCTCCGTCGCCTTTACGCGGGACGGCGCGTGGGCAATCTCCGGCGGTTGGGACAAGAGCGTGCGCTGCTGGGAGTGGGTCACCGGCCGGTGCGTGCGTGCCTGCGACATCCCAGGCAGCGTCTTCGCAGTCGTTCCCACCCCCGCCGGGCGCCATGTGGTCGCGGCGTGTTCGGACAACGTCCTGCGCCTGCTGGACCTGGTCAGTGGCGGCGTGGTTCAGTCCTACCTGGGGCATACGGGTCAAACCAGTTCGGTGCAGGTGACGCTCGATGGAGGCTCGATCCTCTCCGGGGGATGGGATGATACCCTCCGAGTGTGGGAGGTGGGGACCGGTCAGTGTGCTCGGGTCGTGCAGGGTTTCCTCGAACCTCCGAAGTCCATCTTCGGCACCGTCGACGAATACGGAGTTTACCTTTGGAATCCGACTCGACAGGTGGCTCTCTCCGCGGATGGTCATTGGGCCGTCGCGGGAAGGAATCACCTGGTTCAGCTCTGGGAATTGCCGAGCGGCCGTTGCCACCGAACCGTCGAGGGCCACGCTGCCGCCGTGAATGCCGTGGATCTGTGCCTGGATGGCCGTTGGCTGGTCTCGGGCGGGGACGACAAGTCGCTTCGGTTGTGGGAGCTGAACTGGGACTACGAATTCCCCGGGTGGCGGGACTGGGACGATGGCGCGCGGCCCCATCTATCCAATTTCCTCACGCGTCACACCCCCCCTTGCGGTCGGTTGCCTCCCCTCGGCGTGCCGACCGAACAACAGGTGAGGGAGGCACTCGCCCGCCGCGGCCGGCCAGCCTGGACGGAGGCGGATTTCGATGCACTCATGCGGACACTCGCCTGGGCGGGCTACGGCTGGCTGCGCCCGGAAGGGGTTCGGCGCGAGCTCGAGCGGATGTCGGCGGACTGGGACGGTCCAGGACCCCCAATCGGAACGGAGGCGTCGACCCCAACTGGCGTGTGCGTCAGCAAACCGACCTCGGACAACCCTTGATGAGAGGTTTTATGTTCGCCGCGACGACTGAAAGCTGGCATTCTGTGCTCTTCGGGCTATTGCTCGTGTCGGGGATCTTCCTCTGGGTTTCGGTAACCGCCATTTGCAGAGGCATCCTCAAGGGTGTCCGTGCCTCTCCGCCAACTGCCCACAACGCCCCCGCCAGGCTTCAAGCCCCCGGCAGATCAGGGCGGGCTTGGACCGCAGGAGACCTCATTATCGGAGGTATCCTGGGCGTCGTGATCTCGGGCGGGGCATGTTGGGGCATTCTCTTCTTTGGTCAGCGCGGTTTCCATCAGGTCGCCATTGCCGGTGACGCGGTAAAGCTCTCCTATCTTGTGTCCAAACGTGAGATTGCCTTGGCGGCGATTCGCGACGTCAAGCTCGTCCAGACCGCCCATTCCCTGACTGGTCCGGGACGATTTCGGCTACTGATCACGACGCGAGATCAGCAAACCTACCGGAGCCTGCCGGTCGACACCGACGAGGGGATCGCCGGACTCCAACGGGTGGCGGACGTCTACGCACAAGCGAGATCGAGGCTCTCGACGAACAGGATCCCGCCAGGTAACCGGGTGCGCATCGAGGGCGACAAGATCGTAGATTGACGCCTTCTTCCGCAAATGGCTGCGCATCCTTCCCCACCCCTTCTCGGCCAAGGATCGCCGCGCCGGATACCGTTACCATCTGTCCATTCTCCAAGCCGAGTTCTCCCTGACCCAGGTCTGGAAACGCGGCCTCCACGGACGCTGCTTCTTCGAGGAAGTCATCCGTGAGAATATCGATTTGGGCCGTCCCGAACAGGTGCAGTTGATCTTTGATCGCAAGATGCACAGACAAACTGCCACCGACGGCCGATGCCGGACACGCGTGATCACCCAGGGAGTCACTCCCTCCTTGTACGTCTACTACAAGAACACGCACCTCAAGCAGTATCACAAGGAAGGCCGGGCGTTGCGTACCGAGACCACCATCAACAGCACCTATGACTTCGCCGTCGGTCGCCGGCTGCGCAACCTGCCCAAGCTGCGCCAGATTGGCTTCGCCGCCAACCGGCGTCTCCTCCAGGTGGAGAAGATCACCCACGATTGCCACCTCGGTACCCAGGCCTTCCAGAAACTCCAACTGCCGATCCAGGTCGAGGATCAGCGCGCCTCTGCGCTTCGCTTCGGAGACCCTCGCGTCCAGGCCCTCTTGGCGGTCCTGGTTCTGTTCTGCCTCCAACCCCAAGGGTTCACCAACAAAGAACTGCGGCCCTTGCTGGCGCAGTTCCTCGGCTTGACCGACGCCGACCTAACCCAAGGCCGCATGAGCTATGACCTGAGGCGGCTCCGACTCCATGGCCTGATCGAAAGGAAAGCAGGTACCCAACGCTACCAACTCACCTCGCCGGGATTGAAGACTGCCCTCTTCTACTCCCGAACTTATCAGCGAGTCATCCGACCAGGCCTCTCACTCCTGGAGCCCACGCTACCTAATGACCACGCTAAGCTCACTCGCGCCTACCGGCAGTTCCAAACCGAACTCTCTGACTACTTCGCACAGCAAAGAGCTGCTTGAGAAAAGTTGACTCGAATACAACACGTTTCGGGGTTGAAGGACTCTAGACTTTTCCACCGGGGTCGGCCAAGCTCGCTCGCATGGACAAACCTTTGATCCTTTGCGGAAGGGTATTCATCCCCGAGTTCGTCAGCTACTTGAACGAGCGAGTGCAAGCCGACCCGCTCTTGAGGAATAACGCGTTGGCTCGAATCATCTGTGAGCATTTGGCGTGGTGGTCCGGAACGGGGCAACCCGCGGTCGCGAGCGCCAAGAAGGCGATGGCCAAGCTGCGGCGGCGCGGATGGCTAGCCCTGCCAGGAACCCCGCGAGCGCGCCCACGCTCCCATCGGCTTCGACCTTCCGGTCAGTCGTTGCCCAAAGTAGAGCCCTTGCCCAAGAGGGTGGAAGAGATCGGGGGCTTGCGCTTACAGTTGCTGGCGGGGCATGAAGATCCGCTGCATCGGTTGTGGAACGACCTGATGATCCAACAGCATCCCTGTGGCGATGCGCCCTTGGCCGGGCCTCAACTCCGGTATCTGATCGGCAGCGAGCACGGGTGGTTGGGAGCTCTGGGGTTGAGTTCGGCGGCCTTCCTGTTGGGGGCGCGCGATTGAGCCCCGATTGGCAAAGCGAGGGTAAAGTGGCCGGTTTCTGTCACGCTTCCTGAGGGATGGCTGCAACGGTCCATCGCAAATCCTGAAGCGACGCCGATCAAGAAGGTGGACCTCCGCGAAGGCTTGCCCTCGCGGAGGTTTTTGTCTCTCTTTTCGGATTGGTGAAAGACAAAAACAGAGAGAATGGGTGTCAGTGTTACCTGACGGATCAGAGGCTATTCCACTTCCTCACGAAGTGCGACAACGAAATGGCAGAAGCATGCCGGCAGGTGGGCTGCCAGCACTGCTCGGGGGTGCTGCACCGGTCTGAGTACAAACGCAAGCCCCGCGGCGGTCCCGCCTCCGATGGCCCCCCTCCGGACGTCTACCGCGACAGTTTCTGCTGTGATCAGGAAGGATGTCGCAAACGCCACACGCCACCGTCGATCCGGCTTTTTGGGGCGCAAGGTGTACTGGGCGGTGGTGGTGATCCTCACCTCCGCTCTGCGGCACGGGATCAACGATCGGCGCCTGCAGATCCTACGCGGGCACTTGGAAATCAACCGGCGAACCCTGGAACGGTGGCGTCAGTGGTGGCTGGACACCTTTGTGCATGTGCCGATGCCACGCCGTCCAACTCCGATGCTCGTAGTGGTCCAGACCCAGCTCCGATTTGTCTTCCTGGAAACAGCGTTCGATCGGCCATCGCGCCGCGCTGACCCGAATCAGTTCACCGAACGGCTCGGTCTCCGGCGCATTACTCAGGGCATACTTGAGCTTGCCGCCTGGATCATTGCGGACCAGCAGCCACCGCTCGCTGGCCGGCGTGCGCTCGGCACTCACGCTCACCCGCACCCGCGCAAAGCTCGCCACCAGCGGACCCTTGGCCCCCTCGGCCAGCTTGCGCGACCGCCACCTCAAAAGCCCCGGCGTGGTCACCAACGCCTCTCCTGCCGGGGCCGATGTTTCTGCCCGAGTTGCCACGAGAAACGGGCGCTGGAGAAGGCCGGTTGGGTGGCCGAGCATGTCTGCGCCGAGGTGCCGCACCGGCAATTCGTGTTCACGATCCCGAAGCGGCTGCGCCTCTACTTCCGGT
>VHCO01000428.1 GCA_016871715.1 Verrucomicrobiota bacterium | reverse complement strand
CCGGTTACTACACCTGCAACGGCGACGGCCTGCCCAACCAGGGTCGGCGGGGTGCCCTGGGCAAAACCGACTACAACTTCGAGTGGGACTCGAAGATGTACGACAGCCCCGACTGGGCCGGGCGCACGCCAGGCCAACCGTTCTTCATGCAGGTGCAACTCCCCGGCGGCAAGCTTCGCGGCGGCACCGATGCGGCCGCGAAGAAGCTCGCCGAGCGCGCCCGAGCTGAGTTCGGCAATGCGACCGATCCGCAGCAGGTGACCTTGCCGCCGTACTACCCGCGGGACTCGGTGCTGCTCCGCGACTGGGCAGCGTACCTGGACACGGTTCGCTTTACCGACGCGCACGTCGGCCAAGTGATCGCCCGCCTCGAGGCGGAAGGGATTCTCGACCAGACCCTGGTGATCTTCATGACCGACCACGGCATCAGCCACGCGCGAGGCAAACAGTTTCTCTATGATGAAGGCACGCATATCCCGTTCGTGGTGCGCGGCCCGGGCATCGCCCGCGGCGCCGTGCGGGATGACCTCGTCGAGCACATCGATATGGCCGCCATCTCCCTTGCCGCAGCCGGCATTCCGTTGCCCAAGACCATGCAGGCGCAGAATGTCTTCGCCACCGAGTACCGGCCGCGTCAGTTCGTTTTTGCGGCCCGGGATCGCTGCGACGAAACCGTCGAGCGCATCCGTAGTGTGCGCACCGATCGCTTCCTCTACATCCGCAACTTTCATCCGCAGCGGCCCCACCTTCAGCCCAACGCCTACAAGGACGCCAAATCCATCGTGCAGACCCTGCGCGCACTGCACCAGACCGGCAAACTGGACTCGCTCTCGGAACAGTTGCTCTTCAGTCCCACCCGACGCGCCGAGGAACTCTACGAATGGACCACCGACCGTTGGCAGGTCAAAAACCTGGCCGGCGATCCCGATCGCCAGCCCACCTTAGCCGCGCTCCGCGCCCGGCTTGACCGCTGGCTGGTCGAGACCCGCGATCCCGGTCCCGAGCCCGAGAAGATGTATGACAGCGATATGGCGGTTTACGTGGGCAACCGAGACGGCCGAGGCCAAGGCGAGAGTGTTACCGAACGCAACATCCGGCTCATGAAACAATGGGCGGCCGAGGGCAAGTGACGTGGTACCCCACACGCCCCGCTACCGGTGACCTGGGCGCACCGCCAGAACCTCGCGAGCAACAACCACTGGAAGGTAGGGCGCGCAGTCCTCTGCGCGCCGGCAACCTGCTGTGGACAAGGCATGCCGGGGGGCGTGAGGCTGTGCGCGCCGCATGAGCTACGGAGGTCGGGACCCGCGGCGCGCAGCGGACTGCGCGCCCTACCGCGGACGGGTCGTCCATCTCGGTGATTCGCTGATGCAGCAGTAGAATGGAAGGACCCGGTTCATGGCCGAAAAGCCTTGTCGCTCCGCGCCTCGATCTATTGAATGATCTCATGATCACGACCGAAGCCCGTTGCTTGGCAAACCGCAACGTATCGATATCGAGGAGCGCACCCCTGCCCATGCTCATGCTGGCCTGGTTCATCCTCGCGCTAGTTGGACCGAGCCGACTGGGCTGGGCCAACGGCTTGGTCGTCACCAATGTGTCCCTCGAAAACGTCCAAGCCGGGGTGGCGGAGGTGGTCTTCGACATCGGTTGACACAATTCCTGGCGCGCCACCTGGACCGACGACGGCGGGGGCACCTACTTGAGCAACTGGGACGCGGCCTGGGTATTCCTCAAGCACCGCACGGCCAGCGGCCAGTGGCAACATGGGCTGCTGGCGCCGACCGGCCACACCGCTCCCGCCGGCACGACCGTCACAGTTGCCAACGACGGGGGACGTTACCCGGGCGCCTTCATTCACCGGTCGGGCGACGGGCAAGGCAGCCTGGTTAACAACGGGGTCCGGCTGAAGTGGGACTATGCGTCCAGCGGACTGCGGGGTACCAATCTGGTGGATCTGAGCGTGCACGGGATCGAGATGGTTTATGTGCCCACCGGGGCGTTCTACTTGGGTTCGGAGGGCGTAGTGAGCCCGTTCTACGAGTATCCGGAAGTCACCAAACCGTTCCTGGTAACCAGTGAGGCGGCCATCGCCGTAGGCCCCACCAACGGCCATCTCCACTACGACACCACCACTTGGACCCACGGGGATCGCGGCGGCCCGCTCCCGGGCGCCTTTCCCAAGGGCCATGCCGCGCTCTACTGGCCCGCATCCAACAACGGCACCGGCGTCCGCGGCGGTAGCCAGGGCAGTACGGGCACCCTCGGCGCGATCTCCGACCGCAGCAATAGCGCGAATAGCGGAGCGGTTAACAGAAACGGCGATGGCGGCGGGCGAGGCGTGCGCACCGCTCCTTAAGCACAAGTCAACCTCGCAGATCCCGCATGCCCCCCAACAACCTGCACCTGGCTGTGGTCGCGGGCGCTCTCGCGCTGGCACCCTTGGCGTCGGTGGGGGCCTCGGCGCCCGAGCGTTTCTTGGGCGGCCCCTACGATGGGTATGCCTCGGCCCGCCTGGACCGGTTGGTCAACCTCGGCCCCGAGAGACGCGTCTTAGGCGGACCCTACGATGGGTATGCCTCAGCCCGCCTGGAACGGTTGGTCGGCCTCGGCCCCGAGAGACGCTTCTTCGGCGGCACCCACGATGGGTACGCCTCAGCCCGGTTCATGCCCGCGGTCGCCCCCAACACCGAAGCGCGCTGTCTCGGTGGCGGGTATGACGGCCATGCCCGCGCCTGGCTTCTGCAAGTCGACGCACTGGTCCGCACCCTCCGATTTGGGGGCGGCGCTTACGACGGCTCTGACCGATCCGATGCCCACGGCCTACCCAACCCGCTCGACCGCGACAGCGATGGCGATGGCTTGCCGGACTGGTGGGAGTTGCCGTTCTTCGGCAGCGTCACGGGTGGGCTACTGTCGGCCGACGACGATCAGGATGGCCTGAGCACCTGGCAAGAGTACGTCGCGGATACCGATCCCACTAACCCAGCTTCACGCCTGCACATCTCCGCTTGGTCCAGACTCCCGACCTGGACGGCTTTCTTCCCGGCTTCAGCCTCGCGGGTCTACACGCTCGAGTATACCACCGACTTGAACTCAGCTTCCTGGACCAACCTGCCCAGTCAGACACTCGTTCCCGTTAGCCTGCCCATCGGGTCCTTGGTCGATACCAACCGCGCACCGACGCGGTTCTATCGGATCAGGGTCGACGTTCCACCGTAGGAGACTCGATGCAGGCCGCCGGCCGCGCGCTATTGCCATCGCGGCGACTTGGCAGTGTAAAGAATCTGGGAAGCGATCATACCACCGCCAAACGTCCAACTCGGTTCGAGACTCTTCGATTTCTACGCCTACCGACTTTTCCGATACGCCCTTTGGACAGTCAGGCGATCTAGGTGTCATACGCTCGAAGATCGTCGCGGGAAATCTGGTCACCAGGCACGAGTCTGTAATGGCGTTCCTCGATAATCCGAACGTCGTTACCGGATTGCCCCAGTTCAAACAAGGCGATCAGATCGGCCTCCACGAACTGCGCCGAGATGGCGCGGCACAGGAGGTGAGGGAACTTCTCTGCGCAACAGGCGATGTCTTGCCTCGTCTGCACCGTCGAAAGCCGGTCGCTACCGCCCTTTGCCTGAACGGGGAGAACATATTGCCGACCGCGTTTGTCAATTGCGACGTAGATCTCATCGACCTCGACCTGTCCCAGCCGTGTTACAGTGGTCCGCAGGTGGTTTTGCAGCGAGTACGCCGCCACGCCAAGAAAGACGTCGAGTAAGCGATTGTACCGCACTTTGGCCAGTAAAGCTTGCTCGTCTGACAAGGCGTAGGCAGCAACGATTTCCGGAGCGGAATCGGGAATCTTGATCGGCGCCAACTGCGGATTGGGGAGGACCCGGTTAACGGCCACCAGTCGGAAGGCATACTGCGACCTGCCGCGCCCCTCGATCACCCACTCCTGTCCTGCGGGCTGCGTTCCTGCGATGGCGTCGGGCAACGACATCCGGTAGCGAATGGAGAAATGACATCACCGAGGTTCTTCGGCAACGTGATTCGGAGCTTCTTGGCTGTCGTCGTGAGTTCGTCTCGGTGGAATGGGACTTCTGTGAGACCATCCTGGTAGCGGCTGCTGAAGATGGTCTCGATGAGTGCTGAATGCCTGTTCTCTGCAGGTTTCCTCGTCTTCATTCGACCGTCCTCCCCGATGTGGGATTCGCTACCTCGATTTCCGATTGCTTGCGCTTGTGCAGGCCGTTCTTTCGGTCCCGCTTGGCGATGGGCACAGGTACTTTCCAGTACTCCGCCGCTTCTCCCATGTCCATCGAGAGCAGTTCCGGGCGCCCCAGATCAATGCGGCGCTCGCGGGCAAAGCGCATTGTAGATGCCCTCGGCCTCCAAACCGGTGCGATTGCTCTGGCTGTCGAAACCGCGATCGGCGGCCACTGCTGCCGGTCCCCGGCCATAGGCCGCTT
>VHCO01000427.1 GCA_016871715.1 Verrucomicrobiota bacterium | reverse complement strand
CAGGCGCGGGGATGACAAACCGCGCTGAGCCAAGGGCCTGTGGGCACAGCCGCGGTTCCAGACGCCTGGACTCTGAGCCAGAAACGGGAAGGACCGCAGGTCCTGCGTCAAACGCCACCCGGAAGGGTGTCGGAAGGGCGCAGGATGAGGAGGCTGGCTTCCAAGCGTACCGGGGAAAACTCGCCGTACGGAATGATTAGAGGGGGTGGAGGAAACGTGGGCAGGACCTGATGGCCATTTGCCACGATGCTCGAAAGGGCCGATAGGCTGGAAGCCATTGGTCTAAACCGGTCGCGCCTCCGCTCTACTCGACCAGTCTTCGATTGCAACTCTTGCTGCGTGACTACGATGACAGACACGGCACCACGAGCAACTCATTTGATGGCTGCGAGCGGATTCCACACCTTGCGAAACCCGAAACCTTCGTAGTTTCTGACGTTCACGGTCGCGAACTCTGTGACGCCTTGGGCGGTCATGGTGAGCGCGGAGCGGGCGTCATAGAGACGGCGGAAGGCGAATGCCGTTCGTCGAGCCTTCTGCCAGAGAGCATCGTGCAGCGGACGGCTGTCCACCGTGAAGCCGATGAGACGGCAGCGCGGATGGCTGCGGTAGGTCTGGATGACTCCGACGGCCTCTTCGGCGTCGAGCGGGTGCCTCAGCACGGCAGGATTGCGGAGCAGGCCGTAGAGTTCGGCGAGGATGAATTCGGAGATGGCGACGTCCTCTTCCTCCTGCTGGATGGAGGTGAGCCAGCCGTAGGCCGCCTTGTGGCTGGGCGAGTCCTCGTTGAACGCATGCAGCAGGATGTTGGTGTCCATGGAGAGCATGGCGCGTCACTTTCTCCCGCGATGGTCAAAGGCTGCTTCCGTGGCGGTCCACTGCGCCTGTTCCTTGATGGTGGCGTGGAAGGTGGGCGTGGGTTGGCTGCTGCCGCCCTGCCCAAAGAGGCCCAGATCGAGTTTTGCACTGACAGAGCTCGGTGGGGCTGATAGGAAACAGCCAGAGTATGGGTTGGGCGGAAGCGAGCATGGAGTGCGAGGAACGCGCGGAGCGCGAGCGCCGGGGTGGTGCGGTCGAGACCATCCCCGCGGGGACGCTGCTGGGCTGGTTACTCGAGTGGGCGGAGCAACGCGATGCGACCGACGTTCACGGGCAGGTTGGCAAGCCGTTTACGGTGCGGATCCATGGAGAACTGGCGCGGGTGCCGGCGGAGACGTGTGCGCCGTTGACATGTTGACCATCGTTCGCATCCTGATGACGGTGGCGCTCGGATACGGGGTGTACCGGGCGGCCGAGAATGCGCGGCTCGACCCCGAGGCGGGGGACCTGACGAATGCCTTTTGGCTGAGTTACTGTGTGGTGGTGGGGTTCGTGACGGCGCTGACCTGGGCGCCGCTGATTGCGGAGCGGGTGGCCGAGCCCATGACCAGCGCGTTGACCGACGGCGCGGTGGTGAAGGAGCAGAACCACTTGATGCGTTGGATACGGCGGTTGGAAGGGCGCGGGCAGCGGTGGTTGGTGCGCTGGCTCTGTTTTGTCGAGGGGGTACGACATCCTTGGCTGCCGGCCCAATTTGTCACGGGCATGAACAACGCGCGGCCGGGCTCGTGGCTGGAGCGGGTATTCGCGCGCGAGGTGTATCGGTTCAACAACACCCGGCATTGTGTGCAGGCGTACCAGGTCCTCAAACGCCACGGCCTCACTCCTCCTTTGCACCCCAATAACGAGATCAACCTCGTCCTGCTGTCGATCGAGAAGGAGATCCGCCCGCCTGCGCCACCGTTGGCCGTCCCGCCGGGAGAACCGCCATCCCCGGTCCGGCGGAACGTGCGGATCAAGCTTTTTGCAGGTGCGGAAACGCGTGGTGCGCAACCGG
This sequence comes from Verrucomicrobiota bacterium, assembly GCA_016871715.1. Lineage (GTDB taxonomy): Bacteria > Verrucomicrobiota > Verrucomicrobiia > Limisphaerales > J093 > VHCO01. The sequence continues at coordinate 2,599 of VHCO01000427.1, read as the reverse complement.
CCGAGCCGGCGGCAGAGCGGCCTGCCGAGCCGGCGACCGGCCCGCGCGCCGAGGCGGCGGAACCTGGGCCGCGGCGGCCGCGGACGCCGTTCCGCGCTCCGGACGAGGCGGAGGCGGACGGCCGGGAGGGTAGGGGAGGCTGAGATGTTTTGGTTTTTGCATCGGAGTGTGATGGCGGTGGGGTGGTGCGTGCTGGGGGCGTTGGGGTTCTGGCTGTACCAGCAGCGAGCCGCGCTGCAGCCGGCATGGGATTACGTGGTGCTATGGTATCACGCCGAGCGCGGGGGACCGGAGACGTGGCCGGAGTTGGCGGGTCGAGTGACGGGGGTGTACAACGGCGCGAGTTTCCAACTGCGTCATGCGTCGGGCTGGCACTTCAACTACGGGTTGGCGGGGGTCGATGCGCCCCAGGCGATTACGAGTTTCAGAATCGAGGAGCAAGCGGCGTTCCATGCCAGTCGCTCGAACTTGGTAACGTTGATCCAGGGCGAGGAAGTGCGCATCGAGGTGACGTTGGCCAATCCGCAGACGCGGACGGGTTTGGGGGTGGTCTGGCTGAACTCGACGAACGTGAACCTGGCGCAGCTCAGCGCCGGCCACGGCCGCCTCAAGCGCGAGCAGCTCCGCGGGTTGCCGGTTCGCCAACAGTACGAGTATGCCCGAGGAGAGCGAACGGCGCGGCGGGAGCGGCGGGGGTTGTGGGCTGAGACCGCGGCGGGGGCGGGGGCGGCTCGATCGCGATGAGCTGACGCCCCGCCAGGAGTGGGTGGGGGCGTCGAGTCGAAGCGCTGGGTGTTGGCTGTTGGGTGTACACGCTTTAGCGGGCGGCGGTGAATGAGAATGAGAGAGACCACCGCCCCGGCAGCGGGCGGCTTGGCCATGACCTCACCGCGTGGCGCCTTGACCTTCACTGCGGGGGTCGTGGACGGCGGTGAAGTTGACGCCATGGGTGTCGCGACCCACAGCGTGGGTGGCGGCGAGGGCGCGCACGAGGGAGAGTTGGTGACCGCGCTGGACGAGGTTTTGGCGGATGGGACGGGGCAGGGTGCGTTCGAGGCGGAGTCGGTCTGGCCGCCACTGGTGGTGGAAGCGCGGCAGGGCCAACGCAGCGGCGGGGTCGAGGCCGAAGTCGATGGTGTACAGGAGCGCCAGGAGAGTCTGGCTGATGATGGTGGGGCCGCCAGAGGCGCCGAGGGCGAGGCGCGGTTGGCCGTCTTTGAGGACGAGGGTAGGGCTCATGCTCGAGAGGGGCCGTTTGCGAGGGGCGATGGCGTTGGCTTCGGCGCCCAGCAGGCCGAAGTAATTGGTGGCGCCTGGCTGCGCGGAGAAGTCGTCCATTTGGTTGTTCAGCAGCACTCCGGTCCCGGGCACGACGATCTTGGCGCCGAAGGAGGTGTTCAAGGTGGCGGTACAGGCAACCCAGTTGCCCTCGGCGTCTGCGGTCGAGAAGTGGGTGGTATGCTTGCCGAAGACGGCTTGGGTTGCCTGGGGCGGGAGTTGGTGGCCGGGCACGGAGACAGCGCGATCGAGTTGGATCTGGTTGGCCAGGCGCTGAGCATACTCTTTGGAGATCAGTCCGAGGGGAACCGGGGTGAAGTCAGGGTCGCCCAACCAATGGGCACGGTCGGCGAAAGCCAGTTTCATGGCTTCAGCGGTCAGTTGGATGAAGTCGGCGGAGCTGGGGCGATAAGTAGCGAGTGGGAAATGTTCGAGGATGTTGAGGATCTGTGCGACGTGGACGCCGCCGGAGCTGGGCGGGGGAAACCCTACGATTTCATAGCCGCGGTAGGCGGTTCGAATGGGGCGGCGCGACTGGACTTGGTACTCGCCAAAGTCTTGTGCCGTGAGCCGCCCATCGTGGGCGCGCATCCAGCGGTCGGTGGCCTGGGCGAATTCCCCCTGGTAAAACCAACTGCTACCCTCCGCCGCGATCCGGCGGTAGGTGCGGGCCAAGTCCGGTTGCCGCAGGTGCGTGCCGGCCGGCCAGGGACGGCCGTGGGGGTCGAGGAAGATGGCGCGGGCGTCGGGAAAGCGTTTCAAGTCGGAGGCGGTCTCCTTGAGGCGGGCGGCGTAGGTTGGGCTTAGGGCGAAGCCTTGCTGCGCCAGCGTAGCAGCAGGTTCGAGCAGGGCGTCGAGCGACAGGCGACCGTACCTCGATACGGCCAGTTCGTAGACAGCTAATGAACCGGGCACACCTACCGCCAACGCCCCGGTCTGGCTGAGGGCCGGCACGGCCTTACCCGCGCGCAGGAACATGTCGTGGGTGGCGGCGGCGGGCGCCGTTTCGCGGCCGTCGAGTGCGACACATTCGCCATCGGCTAGGCGGAGCAACATCAGGCAACCGCCGCCGAGGCCCGAGTTGTGGCTGTCGACCACGCCCAGGGTCAGGGCGGCGGCGACGGCGGCATCGATGGCGTTGCCGCCCTGCGCGAAGGCGCGGAGGGCGGCTTTTGTGGCCAGTGGGTGCCCCGTGGCGACCGCGCCGCGGCTGGTTTCGGACGCGGGACTAGTGTCCGCGCGGCCCAGCGTCAATTCGAATGCCACAGCTAGAATGAACCCCAGCGGCAGGAGGTATCTGATGGGGGATTTCGCTTTTCCT
>VHCO01000426.1 GCA_016871715.1 Verrucomicrobiota bacterium | reverse complement strand
ACGACTGGGCTGCGCCGCCCACGCCGTTGCAAACGGCCGCCAAGCCCTGGCCGCCCTCGCCGAAGCGCCCTATGACATTCTCCTGCTCGATTGCCAAATGCCCGAACTGGACGGTTACGAAACCGCCCGCCTCATTCGCCAACGCGAAACCCCAACCGCCACCCCCACGGGTAACCTCAGTACCCCCTTGCACATCATCGCCATGACCGCCAACGCCATGCAAGGCGACCGCGAAAGATGCCTCGCCACCGGCATGGACGACTACATCGCCAAACCCGTCCGCCTGGCCGACCTCGCCGCCGCCGTGGAACGTGCTCGCCGGTTCCTGCCCCAATTAACACCTCGGCCCACCTCCCCAACGGCCCTCCCGACCCGAACCACCGCCACCGCCAGCCTCGACCTCTCCGCCGTGCGCGCCCTCTGCGGGCCGGCTGCAACCGGCGAATCGGACAGCTTGGCGGAGTTGATCGAGCTCTACTTGCGGGACGCACAAGCCCAATGCGACCAAATGGAGCGCGGGTTGGCGGAAGGCAAAGCCCAGGTCGTCCAGGCTGCAGCCCACAGCCTCAAGGGCAGCTCGAGCAACCTCGGCGCACTGCCCTTGGCGGGGTGCTGCGCCGAACTCGAGCAACGCGCCAAAGCCGGTCGACTCACCGACTGCCCCGCCATCCTCGACAAGGTGCGTGCCGAATTTGCGCGCGTCACCTCGGACCTTCAGGCCGAACTGCGCCAATCCTGAACCAACCGGCCCTAGCCGCGGCTGCTTTGACAAGACCACCCCCACTTGCTAGCGTCCGCACGATGGAACACCTGCACGCCCCGTGGCGGATCGAGTACATCCTCGCGCCCAAGCCCCAGGCCGCGGCCGAGTCCCTCTTCACGCAGATCGCCCACGCCAACAACGACGAGGCCAACCACGTGCTGATCCGCGACCGTTCCTGCTTCGCCCTGCTCAACACCTACCCCTATAACGGCGGCCACTTGCTGGTCGTCCCCTACCGCCAGGCGGCCGACCTCGAGGACTTGACCGAGTCTGAGCTCACCGACCTCATGCGGCTCACCCGCCGCTGCGTCCGCGCCCTCGGCAGCGCCATGAAACCCGACGGCTACAACGTGGGACTGAACCTCGGGCGCGTCGCCGGAGCCGGCGTCACCGATCACCTGCACATCCACATCGTGCCGCGTTGGCAAGGCGACACCAATTTCATGCCGGTCATCGCCAATACCTCCGTCATGCCCGAGGCCCTCAAGGACGTCGCTGCCCGACTCCGAGCCGCCCTCGCCACCGATGGCGCACCCGTCGCCCCCACCGCTGTGCCCGCCACACCCGGCCTGGCCTAAGGCCTGTCCCATGGCAACTGAGACTCTTCACTACGACAACGCTCGCTTCGCCCAGCAACTCTTCAGCAACGACCCGCGCAACCTCGCCGCCCTCCAGCAGCACCTAGGCGTCAAGGCCACCGCGCGCGATGCTTGGGTCAAACTCGAGGGCGACACCTCCGCCCTCGGCCGCGCGCGCCGGTTCTTCCAACTCCTCGAACGCACCCTCCGCGACGGCGGGACCGTGCGCAGCCAGGACTTCCTGCTGGCCTTGCGGGTCGTCCAAAACGAAGGCGCCGCCGCGCTCGAAAGCCTGCACGCCGAACGCATCCAAACCTCGCCGAAAAAAGCCACCGTCGCCCCCAAAACCGTCGGCCAACGCAAATACGTCGAGGCCATGCGCCAGCATGACCTCACCCTGGGTGTCGGTCCGGCCGGAACCGGCAAGACCTACTTGGCTATGGCCATCGCCGCCGCCGCCCTCCGCGACGCCAAAGTCAACCGCATCGTCCTCACCCGGCCAGCCGTCGAGGCCGGCGAGGCCCTCGGCTTCCTGCCAGGCGACCTCCAGGAGAAGCTCGCCCCTTACCTCCGCCCCCTCTACGACGCCCTCCACGACATGCTGCCGGCGGACGAAATCCAGCGCCACATGGAGCGCGGCACCATCGAGATTGCGCCCTTGGCCTACATGCGCGGCCGCACCCTCAACCATGCCTTCATCATCTTCGACGAGGCGCAGAACTCGACCACCGAGCAGATGTTCATGTTCCTCACCCGGCTCGGCCACAACTCGAAGGCCGTGATCACCGGCGATGTCACCCAAATCGACCTGCCCCGCGAAAAACCCTCCGGCCTCATCGAAGCCCGCCAAGCCTTGGCGAACGTCGAGGGCATCGCCATCGTGGAACTGCAAAAACAGGACGTCGTCCGCCACCCACTCGTCCAGCGCATCCTGGTCGCCTACGAGCAGCACCGCGGCTTGACTCATGCCTGAACTCGTCCTGCGCCAGCGGCACCCCCGCCGCCATGTCAACCTCCCCCTCCTCCGGCGCATCGCCGCCGCCGCCCAAGCCGAACTCGCCCGGCTCCACCCCACGCCGGCCCACGCGCCGGGCTACCTGGGCGTCCACCTCGTGGACACCCCGACGATCGCCCGACTCAACCAGCGCCACCTCGGCCATCCCGGCCCCACCGATGTGATCACCTTCCACTACCCGCCACTCCCAGGCGCCGACCCTGCCGTGGCCGCTGCCGGCGCTGACATCTTCATTTGCCTGGACGAGGCCGCACGCCAGGCGCGCGCTTTCCGCACGAGCTGGCCCCGTGAGCTGGTGCGCTACCTCGTGCACGGCCTGCTCCATTGTCACGGTTATGACGACCAGACCCCAGCCACCCGCCGACCCATGAAACGGCTCGAGGACCGCTGCCTGCGCCATTTGACCGCGGGCTTCCCCTTGAGCCAGTTGGCCTCTCGGAATATCCTCCGCCCATGAAACAGGTGTTCGGGCATTGGCGAGCGAGTTTCCTGGCCGGCCTGGCCGTGGTGTTGCCCGTGGTCATCTCCCTGGCCATCGTGCGCTTCCTGTTCGGCACCGTCTCGAACGTGACGGACACCCTCCTGTTCTTCGTGCCGGACCACATCACCCACGAACGCGACGGCGCCGGACCGCTCTACTGGTACTGGAGCCTAGCAGCCCTGGGCTTGGCCGTCGCCTTGGTGACCTTGCTCGGCCAGTTGGCTCGCCTCTACGTCGGACGCAAACTCATCCAACTGCTCGACGCTTTCCTCGGTGCCGTGCCCCTCCTGAACAAAATCTACGGCGTCGTCAAACAGGTTAACGAGGCCTTCTCGAGCAGTAAGAAGTCCTCTTTCAAACAGGTCGTCCTCATCGAGTACCCACGCCGCGGCTCCTACGTCGTCGCCTTCTTGACCAGCGACGACATCGTCGAGGCTTCCGCCAAAGTCGGCCGCAAAGTCGTCGGCGTCTTCCTCCCCACCACCCCCAACCCCACCACCGGCTTCCTCCTCGCCGTGCCCGACGACGAAGTCATCCGCCTCAACATGTCCGTGGCCGATGGCGTCCGTTACATCTTTAGCCTCGGGACGTTCGTGCCCCCATACGCCCCACCGACGACCGGGTTGCCCGCTCCCACGCCCACCTCCGAACGCGAGCTCCCACTCCCAGCTCCATGAGGCGGCCCACGCCAGCCACCCCCAACCCAACCACAACCACCGCCCCCGCGGCGGCGCCCTCGAACCCACCCTACCGGCTCCGGTCTCTCCCAGCTCAGCCTCCGCCCAAACCCAAACCGGCCCAACCCCCATGAGCGAACGCGCCACCGGGTTGGTGCTTCGCACCCGACCCTACTCAGAAACCAGCCTCATCGTTCACTGGCTCACGGCCGAAGCCGGACGCTTGGCGACCCTGGCCAAAGGCGCGCGCCGCCCGAAATCGCCGCTGCGCGGCAAGCTGGACCTGTTCTACCTGGCCGAGTTCAATTACCAGCGCGCCCGGCGCTCCGACCTGCACACCCTCCGCGAAGTCGTCCTGCGCGCCACCTACCCGGTCCTGCGCGCCGACCTCTCCCGCTTGCGCCTGGCCACCCATTGCGTCCTCTTGACCGAGCAAACCACCGAGCCAGAGGCACCCGTCCCAGAGGTCTATCGCCTGCTCCAAGCCACCCTCGACCGGCTATCGCAATCGCAAGGCCACACCAGCCCGCACCTTGCCTTCGTCTTCGAGTGCCGATTGCTGGCTGAACTCGGCTGGCGCCCCAACCCCTCTGACCGTGCGCTCAGCCCCGGCGCACGCCAACTCCTCGAACTCTGGCTGGCTGCCAACCTCGACATCGCTTGGCGCGCCCAACCGTCCGCCGCGCAGACCGCCGAGTTCCGAGATTACTTGCAGCGTTTCATGCTGGAACATCTCGGCCGTGTCCCCCGAGGCCGCACCGCCGCACTCGCCTCGACCCAGCCCATGGACTACTCATGACCCGCTCACCCGCCGCCGCCTCATGCGCCCGCTTTCCAAACCAGGCCTTGACGGCCCGCGCACCCTCCCCTCAAGGACAGCACCACGCGGTAGGGCGGGCTGTCCCAGCACGCCGCCAAACACCGCCTACAACGATAGTCAGCGTCCGGCGCGCAGAGGACTGCGCGCCCTA
>VHCO01000425.1 GCA_016871715.1 Verrucomicrobiota bacterium | reverse complement strand
CCTCCACCTTCTGACCCCGCGCGGACGGAATCAGGTGAAGAGGCAGAATTAGCAGTTTACTTGCCATTCGCATTCACTGGAACGCTCATCCTTCGACTCGCGCCCCTCTCCCTAGCACCAGCAAGTTCAAATGGACAGGTGATTAGTACTTGACACAGAGTGATTTAAATCGACAGGTGATTAGTAGTTGACAGGTCAGGTTCTTGGGAGGCGGCTTGGGCTAACCGGGGCTATGGCTATTGAACGCGCAGCTTGAAGACGCGCATGGGGGGTAGCTCGGCGCTGGGGACGTCGACCACTCGTAGGCGCTGGATATGGGTGTCCCTCGCAACGTAAGTGGCCCGAGCGGGCTGCCGTGCGGTTTCGCCGTCCAAGCGGAATTGGACTTGCTCCCACCCAGCGCGCCCAATCGGTCGAACCCACCAGCGTGTAAGTGCGCCCGCGAATGGCGAGGAATTCGATCACCGGTTGCTCGTGGTCCAGTCCCACCAGGTCCAACCAGAAACCGTCTTGGGGATCGAAGGCGTAGGTGCCCGCCAGGTACTCCTGCAGGTTGGTCAAACCGTCCCCGTCGGCGTCGTCGTCTGGCGGGATGTCCTGCAAAGCCAACTGGCCGCCTAACTGGGCGATCAGGGCCCGCTCCCAAGCATCGGGGAGTCCATCGCCGTCGGTATCCTCGCCCAGGGTAAGATCCAGGCGGGTGGCTTGAGCTGGTTTGCCCAGGTTGGCGTAGTTGGCGCGGGTTTCCAGAGGCAGGTAGGTGAGCCGACCGATCTTGACCTTCATTCGGAAGGCCACGGTGGGGCGTAGGGCTGTGGGTTTGTAGTTGTCCGCCGTCAACCCGGCGTCCAGGGGCACATGGAGGCGGTAGTTCTGGCCGGGACTGAGCTGTGGCACGATGCGGCTCATGAGCTGGGTGCCAGTGAGCGATTCGAGGACAACCTCGGCATCGGTGACGAGCAACGGGTCGCCCAACTCGTCGCGCACCAGGCCATAGAGCGTGTGGTGGGGCGCGGGCGGGAAGGCGAAGACCGGACTCGTGCCCACTAGCCAATAGCTAAGGGCGACTAGCCAGTAGCCGAGGGATGATAGCCGAGCGCCACGAACGAGCGGGGAAATCCGAAATCCGAGGTCTGAACCCCGGAGCCAGCCCGACCCTCGAGTGCCCGAACGGAGCCAGTAAGGGGCAATCGAAGGCGGCTGTGGGTAGTGGACCCGCGGTGGCGTAGTCCGGGCGTGGGCTTGCGCGTCCAAGGGATGCGGCCGCGCTCCGCAAGCGGGTCCTTCGGGCGCCGGCTGGGGCCTGGAGGAGGCGCAGTTCGTTTGGCGTGGAGAGGGTGATGCAGATGAACCCTCAGGTCGCTTGTTCATGTTGGGTGGGGAGGGCGCGATCAATTGCCAGCGTAGGAATAAGTCACGAAGTAGAGCTTGACGTCCTCAACGGTCTGGATGAAGCGGTCGAGGCCCTCCTTGGGATCGTGGAGCAGCCCGTAACCCGGGATGACGAGCTTCCACTGGCTGTTCCAAACCGAACGGCCGATGAGGCGGCGGTTGGTGTATTGCGACTGGGCAAGCTCGAAGACGTCGCCGTAAAAGAGTTCGCTGTTGGAAACCGGGCGGAAGGCCTGGTGCTTGCGGATGCTGAACAGCGGCTCGGTGAGCGAGTCGCTGGACTGCCAAAGTTGGCGGGTCGAAAAGCTGGAATCGCCGATGTTAAATGGCAGCGGAATGGTGACATCCTGCACACTCCAGGTGCGGATGGTGCTCGCGTCGCCGAGCGGCGGGCTGCGCATCGAATCCACGCCCACCGGAATCAGGTACACCTCGGGCGCGCCCGCTAAGCCCAGCGGATCGAGGAACCAACTCGAGGGATCCGAGGGGGAGGCGCCGCCGACGCCGACGACCGCGCCGCGGTTGGCGGAGGGGTCGGTCAGCCCACGATAGCCTTCTAAGGCGACGCCCACGGCCAGGAGCTTTGTGGCGAAGGAGCTGGGACTGAAGGCCATGTCGCCCACGGCCAGCGGCTGGCCGAAGAGGTTGTAGCCGCGAGCGATTGTGGTGTTGAAGGTGAGGAGCAGGCCAGGTACAGGCAGGCCGCTGCCGTCGTCAATCTGCAGGCAGTACCGGCGCACGTCGGGGTCCTCGATCAGGTTCGCTCGGCGGGCCGTTTGTAGTGCGTCCTGCCAGTTCTGGGCGCCCTCGGTGCCGGGCAGGATGCGCAGACCCTCGCGGCGCAGCGAGACGATCGTGCCGTAGTTGTCGGGATTATTGAAGCCAAGGCGGCCACGGAGCACATCCCAGTCGGCCTTCATCTCGGCCAGGGCGCTCGAGAGGCCCGGATCGCCAGTATGGCTGCCGGCGTATTGCGGTTGGCCCTCGCGCATCACGCCCAAGGCGCGGGCGCGGATGATCCGGTTGACGAACTCCCGGCCTTTCGTCGTGTGGAGCAGGCCGGTCTCGTAGTCGTAGGCGTTGGCGGCCAGGAAACTATAGCGGGCAGCCAGATCGAAGAGCGTCTTGTAGCGCTCCAGCTTCTCGTTGCGGAAGATGCGGAAGGCCGCGTCGCGAGTGCGGTAGCCATGGACGAGGGCGGCGCCGCGTTGACGCATGATGGCGCGTTCCTCCTGGATGCGCTCGCCTTGGGCGACGAGCGCGCGGTAGGAGTTCTGGGCATCCTCGAGTTCGCGTAGGGCCTGATTAATCCATGTCAAGTGATCGGAGAGACCTTGGAACTGGCTGCCCAAATCGGTCACCAGGTTCCGCAGCTCCTGATTCCACTCCAACGGGGCGATGGCGTAGAAGTCCTGCTGCATCTTGGCCGTTTGGTTGGCAAAGGAAAGGCCCCGAGTGGCGATAAATTTGACCACCCCCGCCCAGTCCACCGCTATTCTCAGGGTGGTGCCCGAAGCTAGCAGCGCCGCGCGCGCGGCTGAGGTCACATCACCACCGCTGGCCAAGCCAACAATCAAGCTTTTTGGAATCGCCGCGAGTGCAGTCTTTTCCATGCTCTCAAAGGCGACCTTCTGGACTTCAGCGATCAAGTCGAAAATGTCGGCGGCCAACTCGACGGCCATGACGGTTTGGTCTTGCCAAAGCTGGGCGGCCTGCCAGCCGCGCAGGGTGTCGTGATCGGCCTTCAAGGTGTAGAACATCAAGACCGCCCGCTGGAGATTCTGCATGGCCTTCTGAGCATCATCCAACTTCAGCCCAAGGCCGTCGTGCGCCTTGATGAGATCGGAGATGCCCTGCTGGATTGTGCCAGGAGACCGCCTCGAGCTGGTCCAGGCTGCCGGCTTGCCAAAGCACCCATGAGGCCCATGCACGAATGCCACCTGCGTATTCATCTCGCCCTTGTGCCAACGCCACGCGACGCGATTCGGGATGTAGAACCGGAAGTCGGTGTAGAGGTTCGTCGGCCAGTCCTTGGGGAACTCAGTGATGTCGACCTTGAAGGTTTGGCTTTCTTGCGGCTTGAGGGTCCCGTTGAAGTCGGACTCCGGCAGGGCCACGTAGCTGTAGTGGATGAGGTCGGGACCGTCATAGCCTTGCGCGTAGGTTTTGCCAGGGCCGATATCCTCTGGGTAGGGCGTTCCATAGAGCTCGATGAGCCTGTGTTTGTAGGCCAGTTCTTGTTCCGCCATGGTGGCTTGGAAGTCGGCCAGCGAATCCTGCTCCGCTCGCATCAGGCGGGTGACATCCTTGGCGTCATCAAATGCGACCACGGCGTTCTGGAGGGCGCCCAGGGCCCGTTGATAGATCTGCTCGAAGTGTGTGGCGCTGCCGGCGCCCGTGATGATGGACGGGGCCAGGTCCAGGGCGATGCTCGTTGCGGGCAGGCCCAGCGGATTGAGTTGGCCCTCGGCGTTGTCCAACGCTGTCTGGAGATCCTCCCCCAGGCTGGACAACTCCCGCAACTCCGGCACAGTGCTGCGGTCAATCTTCTGGATGCCATCGTGGGTGGGGTCCGGGTCGGTGACCGGCAGAATCGCGTTGCCCACCATCCAGTTCACGTAGGCGCCCAGCGTGGTCCGCGAGGCCCAGTGGTCTAGGCCCCAGTGCCTGTTCGAGGCGACGGCGCGGCGGATGTTTGCGCGCGTTTCGCCGAGGTTTTCCCAACCGGCAGCCGTGTCGGACTGGTAGTCGCGCCGCCAGGTCAAGTCGAACACCTGGCGGCCGGCGCGGGCGACGGCCACGGCGGCGGCAGCGAACTTGCGTTCATCCAGGCAATCCACTTGCACCGGCTTGCCCAGCACGGTGACCGCCTCGCTGCGCGGCACCCAGTCGAAGTCCGCGTCAAGGAGCAGGTCGTAGTAACCCTTGAGAGCGGTGAGGTAATGACCGTAGGCATCGCCGTGGCCTTGGGGAAACATGATGGCTGCATCCTCGGCATTGATTATGCCGTCTGGACTCCGGTTGGGGTTCTCCTGGATGTTGTAGTTGAGGGCGTAGAGAACCTCGCCGGCGTCAATGCCGCGGGTGTAGTTCCAGAACAGGCGGTTATA
>VHCO01000424.1 GCA_016871715.1 Verrucomicrobiota bacterium | reverse complement strand
TGCTGGGAAGCGCCGGTCAAAGCGGCCCCGGTGGGAGAGGCCAAGGAACTTGCCGCCGGCGGGCAGCAGCCCATAGGCGAACTGGCGTTCGCCGCTGTTTGCCCCAACAGCCGCCCGATGCCGCATCTCTGCCGTCCGACCCCTCCCGAACAGCGGCACTCACCAGAGTGCCGCTACGAGCTCTGGCAGGTTGGCAGAACGCGTTGGCTGCCTGGCGCGAAGCGGCTTCATTCAACAGACGGTGCAGCGAACCGCTGCCCCGCTGGGCAGTCGGACGGTCGGGATAATTTGTCAGCGACTCTTGCAGCCGATCCCGCATTGCGGGACGGCGGTCGCTGAGCTTGGTCGTTCGACGATGGAATGAAGCGGGAAACCAGCGCCTCGACGGTTGCGAGCGTCTCATCGCAGTGCAGGTCTTGGTTCGGCCAGACACAAACCGGCATTGAACTCGGCGAGTGCCTGCGGTAGCCTTCGCGGCATATGATCGACTGGAGTGCATGCTCGACGGTCGAGCGTTCACCGGGCAAGGTGAGCGGCACCTGGGTGTTTCGCGGGACGCGTGTACCGGTACGGGCGTTGTTCGAGAACCTGGAGGACGGGGCCACGGTGGATGATTTCATCGAGTGGTTCCCCGGGGTGACGCGGGCGCAAGTGGATGGCGTGCTCGGACACGCGTCCGCCAGCCTGACCGTGGAGAGCGCGGCGTGAAGATATTGTTCGACCAGGGGACGCCGCTGCCGCTACGTCGGCACCTTCGCCCGCATCAAGTGGATGCCGCGGCGGAGTTGGGTTGGTCGAGCCTGCAGAACTGCGAGTTGCTGGAGCGAGCCGAGGCGGCGAAGTACGACGCGCTCATCACAACGGACCAGCAGTTGCGTCACCAGCAGAACCTGGGGGGCGGACGGCTTCGCATACTGGTCCTGATGACAACTTCCTGGCCACGGATCCGCCCGAGGGCGACCGAAGTTCGAGCCAGGCTGGAACAGATGGCGGAAGGAGAGTATGAGGAGATGTCCTTCTAAGCGTCGAACCACTCGGTCCACCGAACCGCCGCGAGTCGTCGGCCGTCGGTCGCGAGTTGTGGTCCCGGCGTGCTTGCCCGCTCGCCGCGGCGGTCGGTGACCTCGGTCGCTCGGCGACAGCTATCTCAGATACGCGCCTTGTTCGTTACGCAGCTTCTGAAGCGTCGCGATGCTCACGTCGCGCGGACGGCAGCCATCCTTCACCGCGAGCGCGGCTGCCGCGCGGGTCTCGTTAGCTCAGCTTGAGCGTTCGGCGTCTCCGCGCACTTGCCTCCAAGCACGCACTTCGGTATTGTGCCTCCATGCCTACGGTGACATTACATGCGCATTACGACGGTCGGCACATTGTCCTCGACGAACCGTTCGACCTGCCCGCCAACGCTCCTCTGATGGTGACTGTGTGCCCGGTCTTCTCGGACACCGATTCTGAGGAGGCCTGGCTGCGAGCGGCTTCGTCCAGCGCCGCCTTCGCCTTCCTGGCCGATCCTGCCGAGGACATCTACACGGTCGCCGACGGGGAGCCATTTCGCGATGCGGTATAGAGTGATTCTTGTACCGTTTCCGTTCGACGACTTGACCGGGAGCAAGGTCAGACCGGCGGTATGTCTGACCGACGCGCTCGGTGCACCTCGCCATGTCGTGCTGGCCTTCATCACCAGCGTTGTGCCGCCCAAGATGGAGCCGACGGATTTGTTGCTCGATCCCGGCAACGCGGATTTTGCCGGCACCGGGTTGAGAGTTCGCTCCGCGTTGCGCCTGCACCGCATGGTGACGGTTTCGGCCGCGATTATTCGACGGCAGTTGGGCGTTCTGGGACCGAACATCCAAGTTCAAGTCCAGCAGCGATTGCGGACCCTTTTCGCTCTATGAGGGTTTTGATGCGAACACCAATCGAGCCCGCGCGGTCAAGGGCGCTGCAGCGAACCGCCGCCCCGCTGGGCACTCGGACGGTTCGGGTACTTTGTCAGCGACTGTTGCAGCCGACCGGACGTTTCCGGCGGCGGTCGGTGAGCTTGGCGTTCGAGCGGACGAGCTCCGGAGCGGTGCTCGCCGCTCAACTTTAACCGTTGGGCGTCATCCTACGTCGGGAGCAAATTGCCAACTGGACCGTCAAATCAGATTATGAAAACAACCTCTCGCATGCTAGCCCCTTTCGTGACGGTGGCGCTGGCCACCACCGCTCTTGCCCTCACAACGGAGCGCGAGGTCACCTTGGCCTATGTGCGTGAGCATGCCGACGAGTTCTCCGTGAGTGTGACCGAAGGCAAGACGGGTCTCATTGACTTCACGATCACCCACAACGTAGCGGCGCCGATGTATCACGTCGCACACCTCGCCGTTTATCACCGCGGCAAACTCATTGCGACGAGCCGCACGCCATCGTTTGGGAAGAAGGGTGCCAACAAATTCCACTTTTCGATGGCCGCGGAGGACATCGCTGAGTCCAGGTTTTCCCTCAGTGATAGCGCCTTGGCTGGTTCAGTTGACGACCCACGCCCAATCCCAGGCACCGTCATCCATCTGTTCCGTCTTTCGGATTTTGTTCCGAAGAAGTTGCTGAACAAATGACCAAGGCGCCGACCAGTGGTCCCAGCGAATGCCGGGCGAGCGTCTCCGTTCCAATCTGAGCGGCAGTGGCCCGGCATGGCTGGCCTCGTCGGCAAGACTAAATTGCGCCCACCCTTGATACAGAGCACATTGCCGGCATAACAAGAACGCTCACCGCAGTTTTGATTCGGGAGGACGAAGGGTTTGTAGGATTGTGTCCAGAGATCGACGTGGCCAGTCAGGGCGAGTCGGTGGAGGAGGCCAAGGCGAATCCTGGAGAGGCCGTGGCTCCATGACCTCAGCCGTGGGTCCCCTCCCTCGGCAGGCGGCGAGGTGATGAAACCGCGGCTTGCACGCTGCACGGCACTGCCCGTAGTATCGCCCCGTCTAGTTCATTTCAAACGTACGATCGGTAAGGGCACGTGACTCGAGACATGCCGTCGATGGGTTCGCCCGGGACTGACGCAGAGGGTCTAGCCAGGGGCGCGCTCGGCGGCGATGAAAAGAAAGGGCAATGGTCATGAAACGCGGGTCTATGAAGGCACTCCTGGCACCCCTCGCGGTCGGGGCGGTCCGCATCTCTCGGCACCTGGGGCTGGCGCTAGCCAGTTGGCTGATCGGACTTCAAATTGCCTCCGCCGCAGTGGACCCGCTGCCGTTTGTCGAGACGCCCGCCGCCAGCGGCTTCTTCACCGCTGCGACCACCAACACGTTCACTGGGACGGGGGTGGCCCAAGCCGACGACTGGACTCTGGACGCCGAGGCGGGCGACCGACTCACGGCAAGGATCGAGGCGAGTGTCGGCAACTCGCGCCCGCGGTTGCGCCTGCTGAATCCTGCGTCGCAGACGATCGCCAGCGTGGACGGCGACACGGCGGGTGTCGCCGAGTTCCACAGTGCGGTGTTGACGGCGCCGGGCACGTACCGGGTGCGGGTCTACACCGACCATCAAGTCTCGGACTATCGGTTGCGGGTGGACCTAGCCCGCGCGGCCAGTCTCGAGGCCGAGCCGAACGATACGACGAACACGGCGAGCGTGTTGGCGCCGCGCTACTTGGCTGGGAGTTACCAGTGGCGCGTGGGGGGCACGTTGGTGACGGCGGACAGCGCGGGCGACTACTTCGCGCTCGGGACGCTGGACAGTGGCAACGCGGTTGCCACGGACTTGTTTACCGGGCCCCACAGCGCGTTGCAGGCGGGGGATGCGGTGGTGGCGCTGTTTCGGTTGGGCCAGGGGGGAGCGGTTTTCTCTGCCAACACCAACTTCAGTTCGGTGATCACGGTTCGCGACGACTATTTCATTCAGGTGTCGAGTGCCGCCCGGCGCGGTTTGTTGGCCCGCTATTTCCTGACGGTCACGGTTACCGACAGCGTGCCGCCGGTAGTGCAAGCGGTCACCCTGCCGGCCGAGGGCGCGACCGGGACCGACTTGATCAACAGCATTGCGGTGACTTTTTCGGAGCCGATGCGGCTGGCGACGCTTACCAACTCGGCCAATGTCACGTTGCGCCAGGCCGGTTTGGACGCCGCCTTCGGGACGGCGGATGACGTGGTCTATCCGCTGGTGCCGCCAGGTTCGAGCGCGAGCAACACGGTCACTTTCGCGCTCCAGGACGGCCCGCTCCAGGCAGGCGTTACAAGGTTCAGCCTCGCCGCCACCGTCACGGACCGCGCGGGTAACCCCCTCACGCCGGCGTTCACGCGCACGTTCACGCAGGGCCGACTGGGCACGTTCCAATTCGAGAACCGGAGCAACGATAGCGCGGGCGGAGCGACGTCGCTGAGCTTGACACCGAGCAACACGCCGGACGGCTCGCTGTCGGTCGAGGCCAGTTACGGGGTGGGGAGCAATCCGTTCTACCTCCTGGCGGGCCGGTTCGACGGGGATGCGTTGGCGGATGTCGCAGTGGCCAACCTTAGCAGCGGCAATGTGAGCGTGCTGCTGGGCAAGGG
>VHCO01000423.1 GCA_016871715.1 Verrucomicrobiota bacterium | reverse complement strand
CGACCACAGCTCGCATTCATCTCCTTCCCTTCCCTTCGATTATCGATCACAGCCTTCCCGAGTGCCACGCAGAGCTACCAAGCACGATAGAGGAGCACGTCTGCGCTACAGCGGCCCCCCCCCCCCGCAGTGACTTCTCGGCCTAGGATGGCGGAGACTAGCCTTGCCACCAAGTTCCTGTCAAGCCAGGTCAAGCGCCCGACAGCCACCTTTATGCTGTCAGAATGGGGCTTGACTCCACCTGGCGCATGGCGTGACATTCACGCTGCTTTAACAAGCTCAGATTCACTCTCACCCTGTCTGCGTCATGAACGCCGACGAGAAGGCTTCAGGAGGATTACCATGATCCGTAGGACGAGGATTGTCGCAGCGGTTTTGTTTTTCACAGCACCGGTTGTCGGGTCGGCCGCAAGCCCGATGACGGTCCCCGTGACCAACTCCAGCTTCGAGGAACCGGTGTTGGCCGACGGCGGGTTTGCAGCCTCGATCCCGGGGTGGACGCTCAGCGCCGGTTCGCAGAGCGGGGTGCAGAATCCGTCGGACTCCATGTTTTCCGGCGCCTCGGCCCCCGGGGGTGGCGTGCCGGACGGGCACCAGGTCGCCTGGATGAACATGGCGGGCACGGTGTCCCAGGTGCTCAACGCCACCGTGCAAGCGGGTACGGAGTACACGTTGGCGGTCAGCGTGGGCGATCGGAAAGACCTCGGCGTGGGGAACTACTCTGTCCAGCTCCGGGCCGGAGACCAGGTGCTGGGCTCGGCCAGCCCGCCCACGGTCAACGATGGGTTTGTCACCGCGACCGTCCGGTACTCGGCGCTGCCGGGCGACCCGCACCTGGGCAAGGCCCTCGAGATTGTCCTGGCCAAGAGTACGACTGTGCACGGCGAGCAGGTGGTTTTCGATAAGGTCGTGCTCGCGGCCCGCACGATCGGCACCCCGCCTACCGCACCCAGCGGCGGATTGATCGCCCATTGGCGATTCGACGAAGGTTCCGGCCGCGCGGCCCGGGATGCCACAGGACGCTATGACGGCGAGTTGTCCGCGGCAGGGGCCTCGTTCGCAGCCGAGGGGATTGCCGGTGGCGCGGTGGTCTTGGACCGGACGCAGAACGGGATGGTGGTCATGCCCTCGCTGGGCAAGGCCCTCACGAACGACTTCTCGGTGGTCGCTTGGGCCAGACTGCCTGCCGGAGACACAACGCCCCTGACCGTGCTCCTTGGACAGCACGAGGCTTGGCACGCGAACGGCTTCTTCATTTTAATGAGCCAACACGGCACCCTGGGCGCTCCGGGCAAGGCCACCTTCGTCGCCAACGACATCTCCCACACCGCCACCTCGACCACCGCCGTCAACGACGGACAGTGGCATCAGATCGTCGCCGTTTATGGCAAAGCGGGGCAAACGGCCATCTACGTCGACGGAGCGCCAGCCGAGGCCGCCATCGCCAGCGGCGCCATGACGGATCGCTCGGCCCCCTTCATCGTTGGAGGTCTGATGGGCAACCGGGTTGCAGGCGTGCCCGACGGGTACTACACCGGTTGGGTCGACGACATCCAGGTCTACAGTGGCGCGCTGTCCGACGCCCAAATCGATCTCATCTTCCGGAACCCTGGCTCGAATCTGGCCCAGTTGGAGCAGGCCATTTCCATCCGCCCCCCTGGCGGCGAGTTCGCGGGCTCGGTCGAGGTGAGTCTGACGGCCGACACGGCTGGCGCGAGCCTTCGCTACACCCTGGACGGCGGCGAGCCGGGCCCAGGATCCCTCCTGTACCAGACGCCTTTCACGCTGTACGAGACCACCACGGTCAAAGCGCGGCTCTTCGTCAGCGAGTTCCCCGCTTCGGCCATCGCCACCGCCACCTTCACCAAACTACCCCCCATGGTCTTCGAGCCCGCCGGAGGACGGTTCACCAACGCGGTGCAGGTCACTCTCCTCAACCTCCTCGGCTTGGGCGGACTCCGGTTCACGACCGATGGCAGCGAACCTCTTGCCACCTCGCCGCTCTACTCCGCCCCGCTCACCTTGACCGCGGCGACCACTCTCAAGGCCCGTCTGTACCTGAACGCCTTCCCCATCTCCGACATCTACACCGCCACCTTCGCCCGCGTGTACGCCCTGGACGACGGCATCCCAAACGAGTGGCGCGAGCGCTACTTCGGCCCCGGCTATCTGACGGACCCGCGCGTCGCGCCGGAAGCCGATCCGGACGGCGACGGCTGGATCAACCGCCTCGAGTATCAGGCCGGCTCGGACCCAACCGACCCCCAATCCACTCCCGCAGTGATCGCCCGTATCCGGGCTGTCCCGTTGGTCTCCTGGAACAGCATCCCCGGCCTGACCTATCGCGTGCTGCGCAAACCCAGCGTCAACGCACCGGATTGGGAGATCGTCCTCCCCGCATTCCAAGCCACCGCCACGACCTCCCGCTACCTTGACCCCGACGCCCCACCCACCGCGATCTACCAGATCGAAATGGTGCCGTAGTCTCGGAGACAGACCAACCCCCGTCGAAGGTCCCACCCCGGGTGGCGAGGGCGCCGGTTGATCCTGCCGATCGATCGGTCGTTGCCGCGCGGCTAACGCTTAAATGCGGCTTGATCTAGCCCCACTCCAGTCCATGCTGCGGCCGCTGAGCGGGCGTGTGAGAGCTGTCTATGGGCATGACGTGTGAGGCGACGCGGTTCCTCCTCGAGGGCGTGCGCGCGGGGATCTCCGTCCGACGCACCGTGACGCTGGGGCGTCAGGATGTGTGGGTGGGACCCGAGCGACTCGAGGCGTTCCTCCGCGAGTTTCAACTCGTGCCGGCCACGCTCGGCGGGGCGGCCTGCCGCGAGGCGTTGGCTGCGGCGCCCGGGCGCTTCGAGGCCCTGCTGCGCCTGCTCGGAGCCGAGTCGGTGTCGGCGTGCGACGCCTCCGGCTATGAAGGGGCAACGCTGCTGCACGATTTGAACCAGCCAATCCCACCGGAGTGGATCGAGCAGTTCGATCTGGTGCTGGATGGCGGCACGCTGGAGCACATCTTCAATTTCCCCGTGGCACTCGCCAATTGCCTGCGCATGGTCAAACCCGCTGGCCACTTGATCCTGCTCACCCCAGCGAACAACTACTGCGGGCATGGCTTCTACCAGTTCAGCCCCGAGTTGTTCTGGCGGGTGCTGTCGAGCGCGAACGGCTTCGAGCTCGAGCGCATGCACGCTGTGGTCGACACCGAAGGAATGTCGGAGGTGCTTGGGGTCCGTTACTCCTTTTCCATCCGCGGGCCGCGCTACGCGGTAGCGGATCCCGCGGTGGTGCGCCAGCGGGTGCTGCTCGCCAACGATGCCCCCGTTTTACTCTTCATCCAGGCGCGCAAGACCGCCTCCGTCCCGCTGCTGACCGCCGCGCCGCAGCAGAGTGACTACGTCCCGCTTTGGCAACGTGGGACGCCTGACCGACCGCTGGAACAAAGCCCGGCTGGCCACCGGTTCGTCGGGTGGTTGCGGCGACACTTGACGGAGTCGTTCTGTCGAGAGGTCCTGCCCAAGCTGGCCTGGGCGATGGACCCGCTCCGCAACGCGCGGTTTCGGCGGCGGCTTTCCTTTCGCAATCGAGCCCTTTACCGTCGGGTACCAAGATGACTCGTCCGCCTCGTCAAGCGGCCCTGACCGTGGTCTACGGCGCGCATGCGGCGCTGCTGGATTACAGCTTCAGCAGCTTCGCTCGGAACCCCTTTCTCGAACTGCACGCGTTCGTCTTGGGCGACCGACTCCCCCAGGCGCAAGTCCAGGGAATCACCTACCATCGGCGGGCGCCGGACCCGACCTTCCGGCACCCGATGCGCGATGCGGATTTCCGTCGATGGCTATTCCTGGACGAACTGGGGGTCGACTTCGCCCTGGTGGTGGATGGGGTGGACGTGTTGTGTTTGCAGGAGCTACCGCCGATTCCGGAGCTCTTGCGCGGCGGCTGGGTAGGCGCCTGTGTTGAGCATGGCGGCGGTCGCTTTCTGGCTCAGGGCCTTTACACCAGCAACTTCCTCAACGCGGGAGTCACCTTCTGGGATGTCGCCGCGACCCGGCAACTCCGCCAGGAGATCGTCGAGCGCGGTCGGACCTCGTTCCGCAACCTGGTGGACGACCAACTGGCCTTCAACGAGCTCCTGCACACTCGCTACTTCGATCGCCTCACCGTGCTCCCGTGCCAGTACAACTTCCGCGGCTCGTTGGGGCCCAAACCGTGGGGCTGGCCCCAGGTGCGCT
Organism: Verrucomicrobiota bacterium; assembly: GCA_016871715.1. GTDB lineage: Bacteria > Verrucomicrobiota > Verrucomicrobiia > Limisphaerales > J093 > VHCO01. Next base: position 352 of record VHCO01000423.1, on the reverse strand, counting down.
CGCTCGACGGCGTCCGCATCTACCATAACGGACATTGGATTGACGCGGCCAAACGCCTCTTGCCCGTCAAGCCACAGGCCGAACTCCTAGCCCTGCCGCCAGACCACCACGCCCCTGGCCGCTGCGCCCAGTGGTGGCGGCGCTGGTTGTGTCGCTGGCGGCGGATCGGGTGAAGCGGGGCGCCGGCCAGCCAGGCGCGGTAGCTGGGCAGGGTGGGATCGGGTGGCACGAGACCTGAGCACGTTGCCCCACGCCCCCCCCGCGCGCGCGTTGCTAGCCTTGTGCCGCGTTGGTCGCGGGCGTAGGGTGCGGGCATGGCGCGATTTTTCAACACGACCGGCCCGTGCATTCC
>VHCO01000422.1 GCA_016871715.1 Verrucomicrobiota bacterium | reverse complement strand
TTCAGGTGCAGCGTCGCTCCGCTCCGGAAAGTGTCCGAATTGAGCCCGAAATGGCTGTCCGAATATATTCCGAAATGCGTGTCCGATTTCGCCGAAATCCGCAGACGAGTGCCGCTGCGGCCCTCGCCGCTCAACTTTAAATGTTCGGCATCGCCAACAAACCTCGCCTACAAACGTACAAACAAATGAGAACACTACGAAAAAAGGTACTCCTCACGCTGTGCGGGCTCTTGTTCCTCACGGGGTGCTGCACCTCCAAGCCGGCGAATCGTCACTGGGAATATCGGGTCGATACGGTCGAATTCCTGTCGCCGCCACGTAGCGGGCTCGCGGAGTATTTGAATCAGCATGCAAATGAGGGATGGGTTTTGGAGCAATTCGTCGAGCGTGGCAATGGATGGCTTGTGGTGATGAAACGCCCGAAATCAAAATGACGGTCCTGCCGAACAAGATCACTGGAGCGAACGCGGGCGGGCCACGTCGGTTGCCAATTCGCACGTCACTTGCCGCCCGCGTCGCTCAGTTCTGTCGTTATGCCCGTGCGAACGTCGCGGGCGTGTTCGGTCACTCAGCAACCATCAAAGGTCACACAATGAAAAACAGAATCAGAGCAACACTCAGAATCGGAACAGCAGTCATGGCACTGGCCCTTGCCAGCGCCAGCTTCGCACAGAACACCAAGCCGCCCCTCACGGCGGAGCAGTTGGCCGAGCGGCGTGCCGCCGCTCGGCAGCGAGCCGAGGAGTCCATTCGTTACCTCAACGAACTCATGGCCAAGGCGCAAGCCGAGGCCGAAGCGCGACGCGCCCTGCTACCGCCCAGGCCCCCGCTCGACCCCGAAGCGGTCAAGCTTGCCAGAGAGAAACAACGCTACGCCAAAAGACGGGAACTTGCTCCGTGGCTGTTCGGCACTGACGGTTTGCCGAATGCCAAGGGACGAGAGTTTTTCGAGAACAAGACTGGGCGAAATCGGGCGTTGGATGCAAGCCGACTGGCAGGGATTCGTCCAAAGGTCAATCCTGAGCGGCTCCTCGGCAAACGCGGAACGAGCCCAAACGAATTGCCCGCTCTTGTCGTGGAAGGACCAGTGGACGGCGGCGAGGACCCGCTGTACTTGACTCAGTGGTTTTACGATGCGCAACAGAACCTGACGTGGTTTGAGCTGTTGCTCGTAAACGCGCCCCTCAACGAGTGGTGGGAAGTCTATCATGCACCGTCTCTGCAATCGACAGCGTGGCGTCTCACGCGCCTTGGCCCGCCGGACGGCGTTTCCGGAGACGTTCAGCAATTCTTCGTCGCCGTGCCAGGTCAGCCGGACCAAGCCTACTTTCAAATATTCCTGAACAAGGACAGTGATTACGACGGCATTCCGGACGGATACGAGGTCGCGATTCTCAAGACGGACCCACTCAACCCAGATTCCAACTCAACTCGCGACGCCAACGGGGACGGGCTGCCGGATTATCCGGGACTCGGAGGAAATGGGATTGCGGATGGGGACGAGGATTTTGACGCTGACGGCCTTACCACATCATACGAGCTTGCGCTGGGGGTGGACCCGCTGGTTCCGCAATCCGGCACCGATACAGACGGCGACGGCTTGCCCGACTGGGTGGAATCGCTAATCACGCGCTATACCGGCGACCCGGCGCCCGCACCGCTGACCGACTCGGATGGCGACGGTGTGGACAATTTCACCGAATGGACAATTCGCACCGACCCCTCGTACGGCTTCGATGCTGCTTTCGCGGATTTCTCCGGACTCCCGGATGAGCAGCGAGTCATTCTGCCGGTTCACATCCAGTTCACTGCCCCCCCTGCTGGCTTTCAGCCCGCTGGAGGCGGTTCAGCTACGACGGACGACGAGGCGTACATCCACTTCACCGTTGGTGGAGTTGAGGGTACATGCGGACACCTTCAAGTCCTGAAGGACACGGCAGCAGATGGATCGCCCGCACCCGGCACGGACACGTTTCGATGGAGCGTTGGGTTTGGGCAGCAGATCTACAATACGCTGCCGGTATTGCAGCCGGACAATCAAGACCTGGCGCTCATCCAGAACATCCTCATTGAGGCGACGGATACGGCTGCGGAGGTGTGGAAGAAGGCCAAAGTCTCAGAGAATCTCTATCAACTCACACAGAACAGCTTGGTCTATCTGCAGTACCGATCTGTTCAGCGCGCTGTCATTCAGTTCCGGCAGCTTCAGTTAATTGTTACGGCGCAGCCTTTGCCACAGGGCATTCTCCTCCGCACACGGCGCGCACTTGCGGTCATCCACACGGAAGCGACGATATTCCGCGAAGTGACGTTCGAGTTGGGACGCCGGTTTCCCCTGCACGACGCCTTCGCCAAGTCCGGTGCCTGGGTTGCTGGAGCGGGTCGGGTCGCACAGTGCCTCAGCATCTATAACAATATCATGCAGGCGTGGCCGCTCCTGGAGCAGTACCTCTTTGACGTCCAGCGTCAGTGCGATTCGGGGGCGTCGGCTGAATTGTTGGGTTACGCCTTGGCGCAATTGGCGGACGACATTCAGCCGGGTTTTGTTCTGTTCCCGTTTCCGCTCATCATCGGGGACATTCTCTGCGAACTGAATCCCGGCTGTGATTCGAGTTGTAACTAGCCACACGCCTCCCGACCTCCGGGGTTTTGCCTGAGGGCCGGAATCCAGGCGCTTGCGGTACAGCGATGAAACCTGACGAGCATGACAACGGGAAGAGCACAGGTTACGGCCTGTTTGCTCCACTGCTCGCGTGCGCCTATGGCGTTTTCGCGCTGTGCTGCAAGCGCCGGACGAAACTCGGCCTGCCCATGAACGACGAGGACGCCATTTGGTTCTCGATCCCGGTCTTCGGACTGGCCCTGTTCTTCCACGCGCGCTACTTTGGCTATTACCGGCGGCATCTGTGGCTGCGTTGGGGGCTGATGATGTTGGCAATTCTTGTGATGGCCGCCGGCTTGCTGGGCGTCCTTGTGCCCGGAATGCGGCGTTTTGTATGAAGCACTGGGAGCACAACAGTTCCTGCGGCTTTCCGCCTAGGCATGTCATCTCCGCGTTTACGCTGATCGAGTTGCTGGTGGTCATCGCCATCATCGCCATTCTGGCGGCGTTGCTCCTGCCCGCGCTCGCTGGTGCGAAAGCGTCCGCACGCAGTGCGGCCTGCAAAAGTAACCTGCGGCAACTTGGCATCGCCCTGGCCAGCTTCACGCAAGACAATGAGCACTATCCTGCTCGCTCCTATTGGGACACGAGCATCAGCTTATTCACCACCTACGGCTGGCCAGGCTACCTCTTGCCCTCTTTGAGCAGCAATTCGTCCGTATTTCGCTGCCCTTCGACAGGTGCAGAGTTTGACTGGCCGACCAACCGTTCGCCTAGGGGCTATCCCTTTCCCTTCAACATCGAAATGGGCAGTTCCCGATTCAGCTACGGCTACAATCAGTGGGCTGTGGCCGACGTCAGTGGCTACGGGCTGGGCGGCACGCCCGGTTCAGAGGTTCCCGAGTCGAGAGTGCTCAAGCCTGCCGACATGATTGCGATTGGCGATAGTGACGGAAATGGCGTGCTTGACGGTGACATCGGATTTCACCGCCTTCCCTCCGCCACCGGGCCGCGGCCTGCTTTTCCGCCCGGAAGTCGTCACAAACGTGGAGCAAACATCGTTTTCTGCGACGGCCACGTCGAATGGGCTAAGCAGTCCAAATGGATTGAACTGACAGACGAAGCTGCGCGTCGCTGGAACAACGACAACAAGGCGCACCGTGAACTCTGGGTCAGCAGGAGCGGGATGTAGGGAAAAAATGGAAAGGCAATGGCATAACAAGATCACTGGAGCGAACAGCCGCCCCGCCTCTCCGTTTCCTGGCGGCGTCTCAACTCGGATGCGCGTCGTGTCGTCCATGTCACTCTCCGGGCGGCTGTCGCTCAGTTCTGTCGTTAGGCATCTACACACCACACACTATGCGAACACCACACATCATCACGACAAGCGCCACGGTTCTGGTTGCACTTTTTGCAGTCGGTTGCTCCGAGAGTCCGAGTGAGCCGGCAGTGCAGGCCACGAATGTTCGGCAGGTGTCATCCCTTCCAGCGGACATGCCCACGAAGGATTTGGGCGAGGTCGAGCTTACGGCTCAGACTCAGAAGCGTGTCAGCCTTGGCGACGGCAAGGATTGCGTCATTACTCCCACGGTTCTCGCCGACGGCAATCTTCAGATGGATTTGTCGGTCGAGCGCAAGGGCGATGATGGCAAGATTCAGCGACTGGCACAGTCCAGACTCACCGCGCGACCGGGGCAGCAGTGCGCCATTTCGATTGGAGACATGATGGTCAGTTTGACGCCGAGACTGAAGGCACAATGACGATGCCTAACAAGGGCGCTGCAGCGAACCGCCGCCCGGCTCTGCAGTTTTACGGCTTGATGAAACTTGAACGCCACTATTCCATTTCCACGTCACGCTCGGCGGCGGTCGCTGAGCTTGGACGTTAGCGCACAGGCTTCGCCCGGACAACGCCAGCACCAGAATGACGCGCAAAGCCTCCAGAGCCGCATCCGAAGAAAGCAACGGCCGCGGTGCTAAGGTTGGCGGCTCAACTGGCGTTGGAGCCGAC
>VHCO01000421.1 GCA_016871715.1 Verrucomicrobiota bacterium | reverse complement strand
ACAACATCTTCGAGCGGATCGACTTCAGCCTCGATCAGGATACCGACCTGGACCGGCCTCGTTTGACCGTTCACTTGCGCAACAACCTGTTCTGGCGCGGGCGGTTGAATGTGGCCGATTACACTGGGACGGGGAGCTGGACCGTAAGAGACAACCTCTTTGACCAGGTCACACTGAGCGGTGAGGCGGTGCCCAACTCGCACAACGGCTATGTGGCGACCGGGGTTCTGCCCGGTTCGGGCAGCGGGAACGTGACGGTGCCCAGCCCGGCGGACTACGTCTCAGGGACACTCGGCGGCTACTACTACCCGACCAGTGGAGGTCGACTGAGCCTGTTGCTCGATGCCGGCAGCCGCAGCGCGGCCACCGCTGGGCTCTACCATTACACCGTTAGCAATGACCTGGGCAAAGAAGCGTGGACACAGGTCGACATCGGGCGGCACTACGTCGCGACCACCATTGGTAGACCAAGGGACACTGACGATGACGGCATCCCGGATTACGCGGAGGACGCCAACGGCAACGGGATCCAGGACAGCGGAGAGAGCAGCGCGCACAACCCCACGAGCGTACTTCCTCCCCAATTCGACGGGGAGTCAAGGAGCCACACACCGATCGTAGGCGCCAGCAGCTACAAATGCACGGCGCAGCGCGACTTCACTCGCGAGGGACGGCCTCGTACCCTACCGGACGTGGGCTTCTCGATGGACTGGGGCCTGGATATTGCCGGTTATGCCGTGTACACGAACACGTTCACGGAATGTGCGAACTGGCAATCCGCCAAGTCGGCAGTGCGGTATGTTTGGCCGGCCTTGGGAAGGGGTTCGTCTTGGGATTACGATCCGAACCTCGACGACTGGGTATATGTCTCGCCGTTCGAGCGCCCGCCCCATACCGGCCTGCCTGTTCCGTTCGAGAAGTGCTCCACCTGGGGGTCGGATTACGTCTATGCCTTCTCGTTCGACGCGGACCACACGGGCATCTACAAGCGGAACGCCGAAACCAAGGCACGAGTCTACGCCCGAGCGCCTTTTTGGCCTAAGCCCAAGCGCTCCGTGGTCGTGCGACTTTACGCGGTGGACAAGACCAGCAATGCCGCGCTGCACGACCCGATCTTCAGCGTGCCGGAGGTCATGATCGAGCCCAACACGGAGTGGGCGGGCACCGGAATCGATCCCGTGAACACCGAGATGCGGGTAGGGGGCGAGCGGACGGACGTGGCCGGAGATGTGATGCTACAAGTACCCAAGAACAGCAGTCTGGACGTCACGCCCAGCATCCCCTGTCCGTGGTTCCAGTACGAGCTCCAGATTCAAAACGTTAAGATCGTTCGGCTGACGTGGTCAAAACACCCCGCCGTCACGCCAGCCCGCGACATGCAAGACGTGTTCGATGAGGGGGCACGATTGCTCGCCCGGGACGACGACGTGCGTGTGCGGGACGGGACGCCAGGGCTGGATCCGATTACCGACGACGTCAATACCTACATCGAGTTCATCGTAATCAAAGCTAAGGAGAATCAGTTCCCTTCCCACTACGAAGTGTCCCCCGGCGTCTTCCGTGATTTCACAGACGCCAATTACTCCGACGTCACGGACATTCTCAAGCTGGACATCCTGCGGGTGGCCCGCTTTGCCAACGTGAAGCTGGTGAAATCGATCGTCATTTCGGGAGTCCCTTTCTGCGGTCGTGCGGGCCCTCTTGTGGCGGGCATCGTTGTGGCGAACAACGCCCTGGACGGTCTGACGGTTGCTCATGAATATGGCCACACTGCCGCATTGGAACATCGGGGTTTAGGTGCGCCCCTCGTCCAAGAGCCCAATCCCGGGGATGTTAACGACGCAACTGCCATCATGCACTTAAACCACGGGGGAGGGAACGAAGGCAATCGCTACGAGAGCGGGAAGTTCCTCTCATGGGACCCGCCTCTGTGGAATGAATAGGATTCCATTGATTCAGCCCCGCTTCATGAAGCTACCCCTTTGCATGACCCTGGCAACTGGAGCCGCTGTTGCCCTCGTTCTGTGGATTGGCTCTTCGGGCAAGTTCCGGTCTGAATCTCCTGAGGCTAGCCAGTCCAATCCTGGCCATCGCCCCCCGGAAGCCGGCGGTCTCGAACCGCCGAAGCCGGCCGCAGGTGGCGGGGTGGCACCGACACCGACTGGCGTGTCATTGCGTGGGCCTGCACCGGAGACGATCCAGGCTTCGGCTGGGACCTTCGAAAGACTGCTGGCGGACCGGCAACCTCTGATTAGAATGCGACACGTGCCACCCCTCGATCAAACGACCGAGAGTTTCCTGGTGGAACGCTACGGTCAGACCCAGGGCGTGACGAACAGGTTTCCGATCCTTCGGTTGCTTGCGTTCCGGGGAGGCGCAGCCTCGGTTCCCGTGCTTTCCAATGCCATCACGGCCGACTTCAGCGGTTTGCACACGACGGTGCTCGAAGGAGCACGGTTGCTCTACCTACCGCAACTCATGGGGGTTCTGGCACAGCGCGAAGACGCCGCCCTGGAGTTCCTCTTGCGCGGGGCTCAGGCTGGGTTCTGGTCTGGGAAGCAGCCGTGGTTTCGCAACGGGGAATGTGAGCAACTGGGCAAGCTGATGGGTGCCTGCATCAAGGGCCTGGGGCTCAGCGGGAGACCAGAGGCGGATGCGCTGCTCGCCTTTTATTGGAACCACCCAGAGGTGGCCGGTCTGCATGGCGTGGACGGTGCTGTCGTCGAAGCAGCGTTCGAGCGCGACGTGGTGCGCGAACTGGGAATTGAACGTGCGATGGATGAAGTGTTCTACAGCCCAGACTACGTCATCACGCGCTTCCGGCAATGGTGCGACACCCCCAAAGGCGAGGCCTGGGTCCGCTGGTCGGCTGCCGCGGAGATGGCGGTTGGCCGGGTCAGGTAGCACGGGGCACGCACTTCGAGGGCGGCGCGCTTGGCGGGTCCCCTGTGTGGCCTCGAGTACGGCACGTTGTTCAACGGGCTGGTTCCATACCTCCGAGTGCCCACTTGTTTCGGTTTCCTGTACAGCTACGGACGAGCAGATGCAGTCTGGCTCGGCGGAGACCGATGGTTCAAGAGCGATGAGTTGAGGGACCTTGGCAACGAGCCGAAGGTGCTTTTCTATAGCCTTGAAGGCTCATGGTTTATGGACTGGAACTGGCATGAGAACAACATGACGCGCGCGCTCTTGGCAACGCCCAATTACGGTCTTGCCGCCTTTGCCAAGGGTGGCTGGGACTGGGACAGGTTGGCGATCGGCGCGCCGCTCGCTGACACCATGCGGGCAGGCCTCAGAGCATACCAATCCATCTTGGGGGACCCAACCCTCCGAATGAGACCCATGAGTCCAGTGACGGGCCTCAGGGCGGAACGCGACGGAACGACGGTGACGTTGCGTTGGAATCCGTGCCCTGAACCCGACTCGGCCTATTATGTGTACCGCAGTTACGCAGGCTTGGGCGGTTTCGGAGCGCCCTTGAACTCGGAGGCCACGCCGCACTCGCTCTACGTCGACACCGGTGTCACAACGCTTCCCACGCTGTACCAAGTTCGCGTGTGCCGACTCGTGCAGAGCGGCGGCAGCTACTTCGACCTGAGCCAAGGTCTGTTCCTTGAGGTGCAGTAAACCGGAGGCATCTTCGTGAAAACAACCACGATTCTACTTGGGTGGCTGGCTACGCTGCCGCTAGTGAGCGGTGGCGAATTCGTCAACCTATCCTTCGAAGCGGCCGACCCCGAGTTGCTGGTTCCACACACGTGGGGTTACGGCAGCCGTATGGTGCCAGGCTGGCTCGGGGATGCTACCGTGGGATATAACCAAGGAGTGTATCATTTTGGCGTGTTCATGATTATCGATGAATGGGGCCGGGCACGGAGTCCGGAGTTGGCGGATGCTCCCATTGTCGGTAACTTGGCCATTGGAGTTGTCCCCAACGCCCACCGCCTTTCCGACGGCGGGGAACCACGTCCACCGGTGCTGCAGCAACGCGGCTTGGTCCCGGCCGACGCTCGCGCGCTGTTGTTCGTGTGGAAAGGCGAGCGCCTGCGAGTCTTGATGGACGGCGCGCCGTTGTCGGTGTCATTCTACGAGCGCCGCCCTAGCGGAGAGGAGCGCGTTCCGTTTCACGACTACTACGCCGCGGATGTCAGCGCCTATGCTGGGCAAGAGGCTACGCTGCGTTTCGAGTTCCGTGCGAACGAGGTGCATGCCTTTCCGGACTGGCCGGGGAGGGTTGCAGTGCTGGACGGGTTGGAGTTCTCGGCTATCCCAGAACCTGCGCCGCGGTGGTTGCTGTTGGCGGGTTTGTGGTGGCTGGCGTGGCGGTGCCGTCGCGCGCAGCCATGGTCGAGGCGGCCCTGACAAATGACCGGCCGGTTGATGAACCTGAGATGGACGACAGTCCGGGGGGCAGGGCGCGCAGTCCTCTGCGCGCCGTCAACCACGGTGGACTTACGAGGCCGCGGCGCGCAGAGGACTGCGCGCCCTACCTTGCCGCGATGGGCAGTCCAGTGCGGTGAACCATGAGTCACTTCAGCAGCTACCGGATGGGTCCCGGCCGAGCGTTTCGGCTGGGCGCACCAGCCGAGGCGAAGAACACGTACACGCCTGTGGTGAAGCGGTGGGAGACGATCGAAGGGCGGACGGTCCTCTTCGAGCAGATCGAGTGGAGCGGGTGCGAGGCGATGCTGGCCGCGCTGCCCAGACAGGCCCAAGCGGAGAGT
>VHCO01000420.1 GCA_016871715.1 Verrucomicrobiota bacterium | reverse complement strand
AACCAAAGTCAAAGTCTCGACCCAGCAACTGGATGAACTTGACGCCCTGAAGTCTCCGGTCCTACCACAGTGGAACTATACACTTCTTCCGAGAGAGAATCGGAATTAGTTTTTGCACAGGTGCTAAGCGACGTTGTCGTCGTAGTAATCCTTCGTGCCGGGCTTGCTGTCGGGCGTGCGCAGGATCGGGCCGTGGATGAGGTGCGTCGGGTAGTAGAAGTAAAACGGCTGCTCGCGATGCCGCCGGATGAAATCGAGCGTGAACTCCATGCATACGTCGGGGCAATAGACGTCCTGCTTCGTCTCGATGAGTTTCCCATTCTTCGTGTAACTCTTTTTCCAAAACCACCCGCCCGCGGTCGGGTCGGTGAGCCATTCGTCGTAGCCCCAATCGCCCGGCGTGTCGCCCATCTGCCGCCATTTGCCCGCCATGCCGGTCGCGTAGCCCGCCTGCTTGAGCGTCCTGGCGACCGACGGCTCGCTCCGGAACGACGGCTGGCCGGCGTTCCCGTTCGACGTGCCGCCGGTCCGGAAACCGTAGCGTCCCGTCGTGATGGTGCAGCGCGACGGCCCGCAGAGCGGCGTCGAGTAACATTGCGTGAATCGGATGCCGGACTTTGCCAGCGCGTCGAGATTCGGCGTCTTGCCCTTGAACCGGTCCGAGCCATAGCAACCGACGCCGTCGAGACCTTGGTCGTCGCTGAGGATGAAGAGGATGTTTGGTTTAGCCCGTGGAGCAGACACTCCTGTCTGCTCTGCCGCCTTGACCGGGCAGACAAGAGTGTCTGCCCCACAGATTGCCGCCAGCGCAATGGCAGCGGTCTTGATGGTTTGAATGATTCGTTTCATGTTCGTTTGCTCCTCGATCACTTGGGCTGTGTAACCTATCACTGCGTTTCATCGCAAGCGGCGACGATTTAAGTAACGCGGACACTCCTGTCCGCGCTGTTCAGTCGCCACACAACGGCGCGGACAAGAGTGTCCGCGTTACCTTTTTGGCTGCGGATCCTGATTCTTGTTCTTCTTCGTGCTGCCGTCCTTCTTCTTTCCCTTTTCCGTGCTGATGGCCGGTTTCTCGACTGCCGCGCTGTTGCAGGTCACACGCTCCATTTTAACATCCGTGCAGCCGATGAGTTTCACCGGAGCGGCATTTTCCGCCGTTCCCTTCACGGTCGCGTTGCGGATGACGACCTGCTGGTCGTTGCGAAGCTCGACGGGCGCATCGTCCGTCGCTCGCAAACGACCACCGTCCCCGCCGGCGCCTTGTCGAGCAACGCCTGAAACTCGCTCCCGCTTCCGTCCGTGAACTTGATCGTCGCCGGCTCCTCGGCAGCGTGTAGCGCCAACACTGCGAGGGAAGAAGAGAGGACCACGAACTTGTTCATGACAGGCGCCAGCCTGCCATCGCCCGCCGTTCCCGCGCCATAAGAAAATCCTTGCCGCTGTTTCGGTGCGGCGCAACACTTCGCTGCCAGTTCGCCGCGGACATGAAACGATCTGAATTCCGACAACGCAAAACGGCTTCATGAAGAAGAAACTCGCCATCATCCGCGGCTCTCGCGCTCCCGCCAAAGCGGCTGAGCCGCAGGTGTTGTTGGCCGAGAGCCGATAGCGGGGCCGCGCTTGCCTCTGCAACTTCGCTTCTGCTAGCGTGGGTGCGTGGCAAGAAGAACGCCGATTTCAACCGAGCCGAGCGCTGTGCGCGAGCAACTGTTGTTGTATGGCGTTGGCGTGGAACGCCCCAGCCCCAAAACCGACACCACCTCGACGTTCAGCGACAATCTCTCGATGCCGATTCATCGGTGGTTCCGGTTTTCGGCGGGATTCTCCGCCGCTTGGGCGAGCGAGGTCATGCTGCGCGAGATCGCCAACGGCAGAACGAAGGTGTTCGATCCCTTCGCCGGTTCGGGCACCGTGCTGTTGGAAGGCGAGCGATGCGGGATCGAATCAGCCGGCGTCGAAGCGCATCCGTTTGTGGCGCGCGTGGCGCGGGCGAAGTTGCATTGGCGGGAGAATCCGAAGGCGTTTCGCGATTACGCGCTGGCGGTGCTGCAATACGCGAAGAAGCACGACGGAAACTGCGAAGGATACTCCTCGCTGATTGGCAAATGTTATCCGCAGGACGCGCTGAGCCGGCTCGACTCGTTGAAGAAGGCATGGAGCAAGATCGCGGACGGCTCGGCAAACTCGGAACTGACGTGGCTGGCTTTGGTGTCCATCCTGCGCGAGTGCTCGCCGGTCGGCACGGCGCAATGGCAATACGTGCTGCCGAACAAATCCAAAGCCAGAGCGGCCGATCCTTTCAAGGCTTTTGAGGCGAAGGTCTATCTCATGTCCGGCGACATGGCTGGCAGGCAGCGGGAGGAGTCCGGGCCGGCCGCAATGCTGCACGCGGGCGATGCCAGGTCCTGTGCGCCCGTGCCGGACAAGTGGGCGGACCTCGTGATTACCTCGCCGCCCTACACGAACAACTACGATTACGCGGACGCGACGCGGCTGGAGATGAGTTTTCTCGGCGAAGTGGAGGGTTGGGGCGACCTCCAGGACGCGGTCAGGAAGTATCTCGTGCGTTCCTGCACGCAACACGTGGCCAAGCTCAACGGCGAAACTTTTGACATTCTCGACCAGCCGTTGCTCGCGGCGATCCGAGAGGAGATGGTTAGTGTATGCAAGCGGTTGGAGGCCGAGCGTGAACATCACGGCGGCAAGAAACCGTATCACACGATGATCGCGGCTTATTTCGAGGACATGGCGCGTGTCTGGCAGTCATTGCGGCGTGTGACGGCAATGGGCGCTTTGGTTTGTTTCGTCGTTGGAGACTCCGCCCCCTACGGCGTCTATGTGCCGGTTGACAAGTGGCTGGGCGAGCTTGCCGTGTCGGCGGGCTTCAAATCGTTTGCGTTCGAGAAGACGCGCGACCGCAACGTGAAATGGAAGAACCGCAAACATCGCGTGCCGCTCCACGAAGGCCGGCTCTGGGTCCAAGGATAAACATGGCCAAATCTCCCGCTCACAAATTCGGTCAGATCATCGGCGACGTGATTGAAGCAGCCGTCGAGCCGTTGCTGGCGGCGTTTGCGGCGAAACACAATCTCTACGTGGACAAGAAGGGCAAGCGGCCGGCGCGCAGCGGCAAGAAGGCAAGTTGGACCGACGTGTATGGCAACACGCATGACCTGGACTTTGTGCTCGAAAGAGGCGGCTCGGCGGAGAGAATCGGCAGGCCCGTGGCGTTTATCGAGGTCGCGTGGCGGCGCTACACGAAACATTCGCGGAACAAGGCACAGGAGATTCAGGGGGCTATCCTGCCGCTCTTGCTCACGCATCAAACGGCCGCGCCCTTCATTGGTGTCATCGTGGCCGGGGTGTTCACCGAAGGCGCGTTGACGCAATTGCGGTCATTGGGTTTCAAGGTGCTCTACTTCCCGCACGAGACGGTGGTGGCAGCTTTTCGCGCCGTCGGCGTGAACGCCGCGTTCGATGAGCAGACACCCGACGCGGAGTTTGCGCGCAAAGTCCGGGCGTGGGAGAAACTGACCGCCAAGCAACAAGCGCGCGTCGCCGGGAAACTGCAAGCAATCAACGTGCAGTCCGTCAACTCGTTCATGGCCGCTCTCGAACGCGCCGTCACGCGACGCGTCGAGTCTGTCCGCGTGCTTCCGCTTCATGGCACTGCAAAAGAGTGCGGCACGCTTCAACAAGCCATTGCGTTCATCGAAGCCTACGCGGAAGCGGACGGCGGGCGGCCCATCGTCCGATACGAAGTGCAAATCCGCTACTCCAACGGTGACAAGATCGAGGGCCAGTTCACGGATCGGGAAGGCGCCATCCAGTTCCTGCGTTCGTATCAGTCATCGGGGTGACTGCGGGGCGCAGCAATACGGTGCTGAGGAGGACGAGCATGTGATTCACTTCGCCTTCGCTCCGTTGGCGAGGAATTCTTCCTTCGTGATGCCGCCGTCGTTGTTGGTGTCCAGCTTCTTGAAGCGGGCTTCGCCGGCGGCCTTGTCGGTGCCCGCGAGGGTGCTCATGAACTCGTCGTGGTCAATGACGCCATTGTGGTTCTTGTCGCGGTAGTTGAAACGTGCGACGCGGTCCTCGGCGGGCTTCGCGGATGTTTGCGCGGCGGCTTTCTTCTTTTGCGGCTTTGGCGTCGCGCCTTCGCGCGGCTTCGGCTCGGGCATCTTGGCGAGGATCTCGGCGAAGCGGGCGCGGGCGGCTTTGACTTCGGGATCGGTGGATGTGGTCACGTCATTGTAACCGCTGCCGTCGCGGCTCTCGCCGCAGTCGAAAAACTTCTCGCCTTTGCCGCCCTTGGCGATTTCCAGCAGCCAGCGCGAATCGCGCAGGACGCGGCCGTCGTCGAGATGGCTGTAAATCCAGTCGCGATGTTTCTCCTTTTCGCCGCGCAACACGGGGCCGAGGCTGTGGCCGTCGAAGGGACGGTCCTTCGGCAACTCCGCGCCGGAGAAATCCGCGAGCGTCGGCATGATGTCGGTGAGGTCGGCCACGGCGCGCGACACGACGCCGCGCTTGACGCCGGGGCCGCGGATGATGCCGGGGACGCGCACGCCGAGTTCGGTGACGGTGCCTTTGCCGGAGCCGCCGGTGCCGTTGTCGCCGATGAAGCTGATAGGCATTTGCTTTTTCGACGCGGCTGGAGTGTGCCTGGCTCGGGGTGGCCATTCAAGGCGAAAGGCGGCAGAATTGTCCGCTGCCAAGTGCCTGGTC
>VHCO01000419.1 GCA_016871715.1 Verrucomicrobiota bacterium | reverse complement strand
TTTCTCCGCGGCACAACATGGTTGCGGGAGTTGCCCCGGCAACCCGAGGGCCGCCCCGTTCCGGACCGGTGAATATGAACCATTTAGAACCGGTATGTCAAACTCAGGGTGAGGGCATTTTGCGTGTAGTCTCGGCTACCGACGTTCGAGTTGCGCAGGTAAAACCGGTAGGCCAGGCTACCGTTGAGTTTGGGGGTCAACTGGTAACCGATCGAGACAGTCGCACCGTAGCGGGTCCATTCTTCGGCGTCACGGAACGTGACTAGGGCACCGATCGGCAGGGCGGTCACGGAGGCGTAGGCGGGCTGTTTCCCCTGTTCGTAGACGAAAGAAGTGGCCAAGGGCGCGCGCCGGATGATGCCCCAGTTGATGCCATAGCGCACGGCCGTCGTCTCGTAGTAGCTCGAGTAAACCCCCAGGTTGAACCCTCGGGAGAAGCTGATGGAGTGGCTGACGAACTGGTTCACGACATGCGAAATGTCCAAGCCGGCGTACCAGTCCTGAACGTCGTCGCTCTTGAGCGACCGGCCCGCTTCGTCGAAGTCGTAGGCCACATAGCCGGCCCGAGCCTCGAGTTGGAGGTGGCGGGAGACGCGCCACCGGACCGATGGGCCGAACGAGTAACTGACACTGTCGAACAGGAGAGGGGTGTCGTAACTGTTGAGGTTGCCGGTGGCTTCGATTCCTGGAGAGATGGGTTGGTTGGGTAGGGCTTGGGCGCTGAGGCTGAACAACTCGGTCGAGCGATCGAGGTAGCTGAAACTGGGGCTCGCGGACTGCCAGATGCCGTGGCCGTAACCGGCCTTGAGGATCACTTGATTCAGGTCCCAGGCGGCCTCGATGCCCGCGACATTGTTCAGGCCGCCATACTCGGCCACGCCGCTGACCGCGCCCACCTCGAGCGGGTCGGTGGTGTAGGAGAAACGGTCGTAGATTCGGAAGCGGAAGTCCTTGATGAACAGATCGAAGCCCACCTCGGTGCCGGGCGTCACCAGAAAACGGTCGTACCGGTCGTTGTTCAGGTACTTCTGATAGCCAATCCCAACGCTAAAGGTAATGGCGTTTTGCTGGCTGACCGGATAGTTCCCGGCGATGTTCAATCCCGGTCGCAAGATGAGATCTTCGCTCGTGTTCGACTGGACATAGACCGCGTTATCGGTCAACTCGACCCCCAGGGTGGCGCTGAACAGGAAGTTCAGCCGCCCCAACTTCAGGTTGTAGTCCCGATTCTCGATCGCCTTGCGCCGGCTTTCGGCCGCCTGCTCGCTGGCAATCGAGGCCCGCAACGCTTCCTGCGCCGTGCCCGTCACGGACCACAGAGCCGCCGAGGCGGCGGCCAGCAGGGCAGGAATCGCAAGGTTCTGTGGCGCAGGTGCGGCCGGCGCAGGGGTGTTTCCCAGGACGTTCATGTTGGGTGTCACGCGGACGCCAAGAGTATGCGCATATGGGCTGGGCGACCGTCAAGACGGACGCGGGGCAAAGCCTCCCGCTAGGGGAATGCTCCCCGCTAGCGGTTGGCGGCTGGCAACCCCTCGTAAAGCCGCGCCAACTCGACGAGCACAGGCTCGAGCTGCTGGTAGTAGTCGGCCTCGCTCAGTTGCGGCTTGGCCTCGCGCAACGCGGCAATGAGCCGCTCGAGTTGGTCCCGCCGCTGCCGCACGGCGGGCGGCAGTTCGCGCTCGGCGGCGCTCGGGACCAGATGGAGTTGGTGGGCCCGCACGCCGTCCAGGGCGGCGATGTCACCGGCCTTCTTCACGGCTCGCAACCCGCGGAACCAATCTGCCGGGGTGCCGAGCCCGTCGCCATTGTCATCCAGCAACGCGTGTTCAGTCGCCAACCGGCCCGCCTGTTCGTAGAAGGTGGCTACCTGGCGGGAGGCCTGCAAAAACGCCTCGAGCACCGACGTCTGACCATCCCGGTCCAAATCCGCCGCCGGCGCGGCGATCGCCTCAGCGAGGTATTGGCCGAACCGGGCGTAATTCTGTTCGTAACCGCTTCGAGTGGCGGTCACGATCACCCGCTCCGGCCCCGCTAGGGCGCGCAGGAAGGGCGCACTCGCCGAAGCGCAATTGATGACCACCAGCGGCCGCCGAAACGGTTTGAGGAGCGTAGCCGACTCCGCCCCTGTCAGGTCCGGGCCGCGCAGGTTAAACTTGGCTTCCTTCCCGTCGAACGTTCCATGGCCGAGCAAGACCAGCCAGAGCGGGCCCGTCTCGCCCTCCGCCTGGCGTGCCCGCTCGATGGCTTCGCGCAACTGGTCCAGATCGGACGAATCGGCCGCGGGCTCCCGCCCCACCACCGCGTAATTCACGCCCGCCTGCGCACAAGCCCGCGCCCAAAAGTCCGCCGCGCGCGCAAACACGCCGCCGTAGTCCGGCTCGCCCGGAGCGCCGACCACCACCACCACGCGACTTCCACCCGGCGGTTCTGTGGCGGCGGCCGGTGGAACTGGCGAAGCTGGGGCAACGGGGTCCGCGACCCGGACACGGTCCTCCGGCGAATCCACCGAGGGGGCCGAGCGATCAGCGCCCCGGCTCGGCCCGACGCGTGGATCGAGGGTCCCTCCGAGCTGCAGCCAGGCCGAGGCGGTGGTGATGGCGGCTAGTAAGACCGTTTGGCTCAAGAGCGCGCTCATGCCGCACCTTTCCAGCGTCGCAGTCCCCATTCGGCAGTGAAGCAGCCCAGAGCGAACAGCAACACCAGCGGCTGATGCCAGAGGGGAAAGGTCCACGTCTCGGTGATCGGGGCGGCCCGCAGCGGCAGGTTGCGGGCCCAGCGCGCCAGCGACTCGGGCGCAACCACCTGACCGCCCGTCTGCCGGGCCAGGGCCTCGAGCCAGGCGCGATTCGGTCGTGTGGACCTGAACTCGTCGGCCACCGGATCCGCCACCCACCCAACCGTGGCCGTCCCGGCGGTTCGGCCGTCGGCATCCACGACCGTCGCCTCGGCCACGTAGGCGCCGGTCTCGCGCGGGAAGTAGTTCGCCTCGTAAAGGCCAGGCTCGGTCAACGACCCTTCGAGGGTGAGCTGGATCGGTTGGTGCACTTGGGCCGGCGGCCCCGATGTCGAGCCAGGCACGCCGAGGAAGCGCACTTGGACGGTGGCCGTGGCGTTGAGGAGGGCCTGAAACTTCGGGTCGCGGGCGCGGGCCTCGAGTCGGATGGCCTGGCCCGCTCCCTCGGGCGACCGTTGTGCGTCGAGTTGCACCCGGTCCGGCACGTCGGCCACCAACCAGCGGGCCAACTGGCGCCACGCCTTGTCCTGGTCGGTACGGGCGGTTTCGTTCTGCAGACCAGCGCGCCAGAGGTCGCCCAACAGCCACGCACCCACCCGGCCGTGTCCGAACCGCTGCGTCACCAAGGCCGGATGCGATTTCCCCGCACCATCCTCGACGACAGCCAGAACGCTCGCTCCGGGTTTTGTGCCGCGCACCTGGTTCATCACGTGGAAGGGTGACGTGGTCCCGAGCCGGCTGTTTTCTTCCTTCTCGGTGCCGCGCAGCCGCAGCCACGGCTGGAGCCAACCCTCGCGCGTGAATCTGAGTTGGAGACCGGAGGCTGGCGGCGCCGCTGGGGTCGGGGTGGTCAGGTAGACCGGCAACAAATCTCCGACCGGCGTGCGGCCATAGCCGCCGTCCTGATAGCTCCCCACTCCTCCCAACATCAACAGCGCGCCGCCGCGTTCGGACACGTACTTCTGCAGGAGCGTGAGTTGGTCGCGCGTGAAGAACTCCGCCTCGAGGTCGTCGACGATCACCGCCCGGTACGGGTACAGCTCTTCCGCCGTCTTGGGGAACCCCCCCGCCAACTCCTCCGCATCCCGCGTGCCCAACCGCACCAGGACCGGCTGATCGTACCGCTCGATTTCCTCGGGCGCCTGGTTCGAGAAGCCGCGAAAGAGCGGGTTACTCGACTCGCCCACACGCCCGCGGAAGGTGAACTTGGGCTCACGCCGGGCCACGCGAATCAGCGCCACCAACCGGAGCTGATCGTCTTCCGCCAAGGCGCGGTTGAGGAACTTAAACTCCCAGTTGGGCCGCCCCGCAACGTACAGAATGCGGTGCGGCCCGGCGCCGCGGTCCACCGCGACCAACCGATCGTTATTCACCAGCGTCGCTTCGGTGGTGGTCGCCGGCGCGCTGAACTGCTCCCATTCCTCCGCCGCCCCCACGCGGAGCCGGTAGAACTGCACTCCCGGTCGCGTCGGTCGGACTTGGAACCGGAGGTTCACCGTGGCGTCGCCGCTAGGGATCCGTTGCGTCTGTTCCGCGACGGCTTGGCCATCCTGATCCGCGAGTCGCGCCCGGAGCAGACTGCCGGCGTAACCGCCCGCGGCGACCTCCGCGTGAATCGTCACGGGCGCGTCTTCGAAGGCCGCCAAGCTCACGGTGGTGGATCGAACGGCCAGGTCACGGATGGGTTCGTCCTGGCCGATCACGACCGGATAGACCGGTGGCAGACCGGTTGGGTCCATTAAACCTTGGGGCGCATCGGTCGCGTTGCCGTCGGTCAACAGCAGAACGCCGGCCAACGGTTGGCCGCGAAACCGATCGGCCAGACTGCGCAGCGAAGTGGCCAGCGCCGAGGCCCGACCGTCGAAGGTTAGGTCGCCATAGTCCCGCGTGCTGTGCAAGCGCGCGTCGAAGAAGTAACGCCGAACCTGGAAATTCTCCTCGAGCGCATCGCCCCAGCCGCCCGGTCCATCGGCCAGCAGCCGGGCTTGCACCTCGGCGCGCGTCAAGCTCTCGGCTCGGTCCCGAACCT
>VHCO01000418.1 GCA_016871715.1 Verrucomicrobiota bacterium | reverse complement strand
TCAGCGGGTTGCCGGAGCGGGGGGGGTGGCCTGGCGGGGGCGGAAGCCCAACTGTTGGAGCTGGGCGGCGAAGGGTTGCAGGACCGTTTCCATGGCGGGGTTCCGTTTGCTGTACTCGATGGCGTCGTTGGCCAGGGCCGTGACGATGGCGCGGTTGCGGTTGACCATGACGAGCATCCCTTGGAGCCGGGCGACCTCGATCTGCTTGAGTTGCGCGGCGTGGAGGCTCCGCACGTAGCGGTAGCAGATCCACATATTCGCAAACAAGCAGGCGATCATCAGCACGGCCAGCACACCTGCGAGCGGGAACTTTTTGCTCATAACGCGGCCCGAATCTATCCCGTCGGCTCGGCTTGTCCACTGTTGTTTTCCGGCCGATTGGCGGCTGGAGTCGCGTTCTGCGCCCTGAGGGGCTGGGGTTGGCCGAGTGGGTACCGTCGCCCACGTCTTGCCATCCGGGGCAGGGGAGCTCAGAGTGTTGGCGTGACGGTGGCGGGCGGCGCGGTGCGGGAACTGCGTTTGGCTGAGCGCCGGAGGGCGCTTGCTAGGCAGCGGCAGGCTGCGTGCCCCACCGGTTGCGTTGGGTCTTAGAAAGCGACAGAGATGAACGATCGGCATGCGTGTCCAACCGGGCCTGTCCGGGTGGGGATTGTGGGCGCCTCGGGTTATTCGGGCGAGGAACTGGTACGGTTGTTGATGAGCCATCCCTCGGCGGAGTTGGTGGCCGTGACGTCGCGGCAGTATGCGGGGCAGACGTTGGCGCAGGTGTTCCCGCGCTTCGCGAGTCACCCGCGCGCCCGCGCCTTGCGATTCAGCGAGCCGGATACGGAGCGGTTGGCCCAGCAAGTGCAACTGGTGTTTTTGGCGTTGCCGCACGGTGTGGCGGTCGAGTTTGCCGTGCCGCTGCTGCAGCGGGGTGTGCGGGTGATCGATCTGAGCGCGGATTTCCGGTTGCGCGAGGCGGCGGTCTACGCTGAGTTCTACGGTCACCAGCACGCGGCGCCGGAGTGGCTCGGTCGGGCCGTGTACGGGTTGCCGGAGCGGTACCGGATCGCCCTGCCGAGCGCCCGTTTGGTCGCGGTGCCCGGGTGCTACCCGACGAGCATCTTGATCCCGTTGCTGCCGCTGCTCGAGGCGGGCCTGATTCGGCCGGAGGGGATGATTGCGAACTCGTTGAGCGGGGTCAGCGGCGCTGGGCGCAAGGCGGAGGTGGACTATTTGTTTGTCGAGTGCAACGAGAGCATGCGGCCGTATGGGGTGCCCAAGCACCGGCATTTGTCCGAGATCGAACAGGAGTTGTCACTGGCCGCGCAGACGAAGGTCACGCTGCAGTTCACACCCCACCTGATCCCGGTCAATCGCGGCATTCTGACGACGCTCTACTTGACGCCCCTGGCGCCGGTTACCGACGCTGCCAGCGCTGCCGCGTGTCACGAAGCGGTGGGGGCCTGCTACGAGTCGGCCTACGGCCGGGAGGCCTTTGTGCGCCTGCTCACGGGCAAGGTTCTGCCAGACACCAAGAACGTGGTGGGAACCAACTGTCTGGAGTTGGGTTGGCGGACCGACCCGCGCACGGGGCGGTTGCTGGTGATGAGCGCAATCGACAACCTGGTCAAGGGCGCCAGCGGTCAGGCGGTGCAATGCTGCAATCTGTTGTGCGGTTTCCCAGAAACGGCCGGACTGAGCTGACGAGTTATTCCAGACATGCACAGCTTGGAGCTGGCCCAGAGCGCGGGAAGTAAGGGTGGGTGCTGGACGGGTTTTTCGTTGTCGGGCGGTGCCGGGTCGATACACTGTGGGGCGTGGACCCAAGCTCACTCGCTCAGGTTGCAATGTGGCCCGAGTCATTTGGCTGCGAGGTGTCGCTGGCTGCGGGGGTGAGGACTGGGGAGGACCGAGGAGGGTCTGGATGCCTATGAAATCAGCCGTTGGTTTAAGCGATCGGCGCGTGCGTGGCGACCACGCGTATCCTCGACGCCGGTTTCTCGGCGCCGTGGGGGGCGCAGTCGTCGGTTTCCTGATTGTGCCTCGGCACGTGCTCGGGGGTGAAGGTTACACGCCGCCGAGCGAGACGGTGGGTGGGGCCTTGATTGGCTGTGGCGGGCGGGGGGAAGGGACCTTCCAGGAGATGCGGGATTTGAAGCCGGTGCGCTTGGCCTCGTGCGATGTGCGGTGGTTGGATCGGGCAGACAACCGGACGACCTACACGGACTTCCGCCGGGTCCTCGAGCGCAAGGACGTGGACGTGGTGGCGATTGCGACGCCGCCGCACTGGCACGCCTTGATCGCCATCGCGGCGATGGAGGCCGGCAAAGACGTCCTGTGCGAGAAGCCCATGACCCGGTTTATCGCCGAAGGCCGCGCCGTCGCCGCCGCCGAGAAACGTTACGGACGCATCTTTCAGATCGGCACCTTCGGCCGGTTTGGCGCTAGCCGCAATCCGAGCCACGTGCTCACTCGCAAGCTCATGCGCAGCGGATTGCTCAAGCCCTGCCCCGGGGTGGTCATTCACCGCGGCGGACTCAAGGTCAAGGAGTGGAGCGGTCTGGTGAATGCCAAACCGCAACCCGTGCCGCGGCAGCTCGATTGGGATCTGTACGTGGGGCCTTCGCCGATGAAACCTTACCATCCCCACCGGGTGGGCGGCACGCATCGAGGCTACTGGGATTACGAAGGCGGCGGTCTGGCGGATATGGGGCAACACGCCCTGGACCCGTTCACCTGGATTTACGGCAAAGACGACACGGCCCCGGTCGAGATCGAAGCCCACGCGCCGCCGGCCCACCACGAGGTGTGCGGGATGTGGGGCTGGGTCGAGCTCAAGTATGCCGACGGCCTGACGCTGGTGCTGGACAGCGGCGAGTGGGGCGAATCTTACGAACGCAAGAAACCGCGCGGGGTGAGTATCGAGGATCTACCCACAGAGGCTCGCGCCCAAGTGCGCGCGCTGCCCGACCCCGAGCCGCTGCGCAGCTTTGCCGAGGCGGTGCGCACCCGCAAGCCCGCTGGTGGCAACGCGGAAGCGGCGCATCGCACGGCGTGCCTGATGCACCTGGCCAACCTCGCTATCCGCGTGGGCCGCAAGATCCGGTTCGACCCTGTGCGCGAAGTCGTGATCGGCGACGAAGCGGCTCATCGTTGGGTCGATCAACCCATGCGTGCGCCGTGGCATTTATGATGCCTGCGCCCACCCCTCTGTGGACGGTGTCCGAACCGAATGTCTAATGGACGGCTAACCTAGCTTCCCCCATGGCTACATCCTCGCCTGATCTCGTCGCCTTGATCCAACAACTGCCGGACGCGGATACGCCTGGCCAAGCCAGCAAATTCACCGGGCCGGCCCCAGCCGACGCCGAACGCCTTTGTCGGGCGCTACTGGAGGGCGGCGCGGAGAGCGTGCGCGGACTGATCCGGAGCCTCCGCGAGCCGGGACATCCGGAATTCAGAGATTTCCGGGCCGAGTACCTGCTGCATTGCGCCGTGCTGCAGGTGGGCCAACCCGGCCGCCAGGCTCAGCGGGCGTTGCTGGCGGAGACCCTTGTGGCCGAAGCGGCCAACGCAGGATTGTCCAAGCCCGTGCGCCGCCTGCTCCTGCGCGAGCTGCATATGGTCGGCGACGAGCGTGTGGTTCCGGCCTTGGGGGCGTTGCTCGCGGACGAAGACCTCTGCCAGGACGCCGCCTCCACGCTGGTCGCCATCCGAACCGGTGCGGCCGAGGAGTTGACGGCTGCGTTGGGTCGTGCCCGGGGCAAATGCCGCTTGGTGCTGATCGAGAGCCTAGGCGCGGTTCCGTCGACCGAGAGCGCTGGGGCCTTGTCTGGGGCTTTAGGGGATGGTGATCCCGACATTCGGATGGCGGCGGCCTGGGCTTTGGCGCGGTTAGGAGACGCAAGTGCTGCGGAGCCGATGCTCCGTGTGGCGGGCGGAGCTTCTGGCTACGAGCGGATCAAGGTGACGCAGGCCTGCTTGTTGCTCGCTGAGCACAGCGTGGCGGCGGGGCGGAAACCGGTCGCCGCGCGGATCTACCAGCACCTTCACGACACACGGACCGACGCGACCGAAGGGTACGTACGCGAGTTGGCTGCGCAGGCCCTGGCGACGTTGAAGTGAGTGGTCTCCTTGACGCGCACTCAATCCCACACACAGGCAAACTGAAGTCAATTGGGATAGACCTGATAGAATTAAGTAACTGGTAAGTAGATATTGACACGCACTCAATTCCGCGCACACACAGGTCAACTGAAGTCGATTGGGACAGATCCGATAAGATCAAATAACTGGTAAATAGATATTGACATCGAGCGAATTGGGTGGCACGGTGGCGGCCGTTTATGAAAGCCGCTCGCATCAAGATCAAAGGCCGACCGGCCGTTTACCATTGCGTCTCGCGCATCGTCGGCGCCCAACGGCTCCTCGATGACCTCGGCAAAGAAACCTTGGTCAGGCTCCTCCGGCGCCTGGCCACCTTCTGCGGCCTAGAGGTCGTCACCTACTGCATCATGTCCAATCACTTCCATGTCTTGGTTCGCATCCCGGCCGAGCAGAACCCAACCGACGAGGAGTTGATCGAGCGGATGGAGGCGCTCTACGGCAAGGGCAAGCAGGCTGGGCTAGTAACCCTGGCCCGAGAGGGGTTGAGAGAGCGGGGGCGGGTGGACCCGGACTTGCGGGAGCAGATGGTGGCGCGGATGGGGGATGTGTCGGAGTTCATGAAGGAGTTCAAGCAGCGGTTCAGCAAATGGTACAACATACGGCATCAGCGGTTTGGGACGTTGTGGGCGGAGCGG
>VHCO01000417.1 GCA_016871715.1 Verrucomicrobiota bacterium | reverse complement strand
AGGAGACACTTGGTGGTGGCGCTGAGTTTGGCGTAGCCGGTGGTGTTCAACTCGACGCCGGCGCCGCCGAAGAAGGTGCCCTCGGCGTCGGTCAACCCGGGCACACTGACCTGCTGTTTCCAGTTGAGGTTGGGGCCGATAAAGACTTTGGCGTTGATCGAGGCGGAGAGGGAGGCCTCGGCCTTGAGGCCGACCACGCCCTGGCCGTTGACATCGGCGCAGCAGGTGCACATCTTGCCGTTGCCGTTAATGTTGACCTCGACACCCAGCACGCGCGTGTAAGCCAGGGAAGCAAGGGCGGTGTTGACCAACTCTTCGGCAAACCCTTTGAGGCTGGCCTTGTAGCCGCCCTCGATCTGCACGCACTTGTCCCTGTAGCTGCCGAGTGTGCAGGCGCAATTGTTCGCTTGCTCGTAGGTGGTGGGTTGGCGCGGCCCAACGCTGACGTCCACCAGGAACTTCTGAGGGCCTCGGCGACCGCCGCCAGGCGGTGACGGAGGCGGTGGCGGCCAGGTTCTTGGCGGTATCGTCGGTCTCGTACAGTTGGTGGGCAATGTCGGCAAACACACGGAAGAAGCGCTGCCCAACCAGGGAAGGGGGCAGCACCACCAAGTTGGATCGAATCACCTGAGCACCCGGGGCGAGCGCGCCGGTGAACGGCACGCGCGCCAGTTCGGTGGCGGCGGTAGCGTCGGCCGTGTCGGCCAGTTGAATCGCATCCTGCCAAGGGCCCAGCGCAATCGAGGCGCCGCGGTTCGCGAGCGTCCGCTGGACCCAAACAGGTTGCCCCGCCCGAACGGTGGCCGGCGCCTGAATCGCGTAAACCGCCAAGTCCGGATACAGCCCCAGCACGGAGGCAAACGTCAACCCGGTGGCGTTGTTGCTCTCGGCGGTGCCTGACGGATTATGTTCCCCGATGGCGTTGCGCACATCGCATGTGACCGTGACCCGGAACGTGCCGGTCCCGCGCGCGCCGTCGGGCAGCCGCAAGCTAAGCTGTCGCGTGCGCCACGCACCGGCGCCGATGCTGCCGCTGCTGTCAGCATCGTAGTAGACCTGAGTGTCGAGCAGGGTCTCGCCGGTGGTGGTATTGACCACCTGAACCGAGTCGTGCCAGGAACCGCGGGTTGGCTGGGCGCCCTGGTTGATGTCGTCCCAGCGGATCGTCACGGTGTCACCGGACCTCAGGCCCGTGTCCGGCAAGACCGTTAAGTTGATCGCTTGCAGGTCGAGGGCAATGTCGAATCGGGTATGGACGGTGTTATTCTGTTCGGCGGAGGCGTGGCTAGTGGAGTCGAACTCATAGACCTGGTCCTGCGCGTCGACGATCACCGTGACTTGATAGGGCCCGGGCACATTCCAGGCGAAGGTGTGGGCTTGGGGCAAGGACGCGCCTTGGGCCAGCGCCTGCGGCACGGTTTGCCAAGTGTCTGATACGACGAGGCTCGCGTCCAGGTTCCGCACCAAAACCCGGGTCTGAAAACCCGTGCCCGTGGCCCGCTCGCCCCGGTTGGCCACGCGCCACGAGATCGCGAACTCGTCGCTCGCGTTGGGTCCTGCTACTGCCAGGTCCTCGACCCTGAGGTCCGGGTAATTGGCCCGGGTCACCCGGAAGGTAGTGTCCGACACCGTCACGTTGTCGCCCTCGAACAGGAACTCGCTGATGGCGTTGCCATAGTCGGTTTGCACGATCAGGTAGTAATCGCCGTGGCTGCCGTCGGGGAGAGCCACCGTCGCGTTGACGGTGTAACTCCCGTTCGGCGCGAGCGCACCCGTGCGGGTGAACACCCCAAGCGGCAGGTCGTCCGCGTCGCCCAGAAGGTCGTTGACCGACAGGACGGCGCGGTCCTGCCAGGGGAGGTCGGGCGTGGCGGTCTGGCCCACATTTTTCACAACGAAGGAAATGGTTGCCGGCTGACCGCTCAGCAGTCCGCCACCGGCGGGCGGGACCACCCCAACCACCATGAGGTTGGGGAAAACCGCTGCGCCAGTGGGCGCCACCACGACGTCCAGGAGGTATTGCTCGAAGAGGCCCGCGCGCCCCGACCGGTCGCGCACCTGCAGGTAGTAGCGGCCGGTCTGGGTGAGGTTCACCTCGACCGCGCCGTCGAACGGGCGGCCCTCACCCGCCTCCGGTTGGTAGGCGTTGAGCTCATTGTAGAGGCCGACCGTGAGCGACAGCCTGCTGGCGCTCAGGGGCCGGGCGCTGGCATAGACCGTGGTTCCCGGCGTCAGTTCACCCAGGTTGAAGTAGTCCAGGTCGCCGCTCGTCAGGAGGCCGCCCAGCAGGCTCGCATTCCGGTACGGACCGACCTCGGTGAAAATCATCGCGTTGGCGCTGGCGAGTGCGTCGTTGTCCTCCGCCTCTATCGCTAGCGGAGGAGGACTCAGGCTGATCCGGAACTCGTAATCTCCGGGGTGGTTGGCTACTCGCAGCGCATAGACGCCACTGGCGGGCAGCTCTCCTGGGCCCACTTGCTGGGGGTTCAGCAGGCTCCAGTCCCACAGCAAGTTCCCCTCCGGTCCGTAGACTTGGTAGCTTCGAGGAGTGCATCCCCACCACCCGCACGGCAGGCCCCAGTTGCTCCCGGCCAGCGTCAAGCGGTCCCCGGCCTGGGCGGTGAAGCTCCACCAGTCCACATCCGCCCCACTCAGATCGAGGGTGCCTCTGCCCCAACCGGCTCTCACGCCGCCGCCCACACCATCGGCGAGCAACGGATCCAGCCGCGTTGCCGTCTCCGGCGTGTCGTTGGCTCGGCTCTCGAACACGAAGCCCGCCATGCCGATCACCTCGAACTCGCGCTCATACGCTGCCGCCAGACCGTTCCCGGCAAGGTCCTGCAGATCGGTCCGGATCGTGAACCGGTATTTCCCCGGCTGCAACGGACCGGTCCCGATCCAGTAAGTGGCCGTCAGCCCACCGCTGTAGGCCTGTGGCAGAATTGGGTAAAGCGTATCGTCGCTCGTGCCAAACACCCCATCGACCCCCGCGTTGCGCAACTCGTAATTGGCCCCGTGGGTGACCGTGTCGGCCCGCAGGTCCTCCGAGAAACCCAGCGTGAACACCTGCCAGATCCCCGTGCTCGTCGTCCCTTCCTCCGGCCAACTGCTTCCCGTGATCAGCGGCGCTTGCCCATCGGTGATCCGTAGGTCGGCCAAATACAGGGCGCGCACGCCGAGGTTGGCTTCCGCAGCGACACGGACGAAGTGCACCCCGTCAAGGGCGACGACATAACTCAGCGTGCCGGAGGCGCTGGTGGCGAGGGTTTCAGGATGCCCTTCGCGCTCGACGCTGATGCCCGTCGTGCTCGCGCCGAGCGTACTCACGGAGGGAAACGCCAGTTGCACGCGAATCGTGTTGCCCGCGTTCAGATGTCGCAGGCGGTAGCAATCCCCGATCGAGTCCAGAACCGACAGCGCCCCAGCCACACGCGCCTGGAGACTGCCTGCTGCGACGGCGAACCACGGCGCGTTGGCGGTCGCCTGGGCGCCGTTGTCTTCGCTCTCGAACTGGGGACCGCGCGACAGGTCCACGCGCATCTGGTACCTTCCCACCCGGCCCGAGGCGGAAGCGACCTGCAGGTGGTAAGTCCCCGCCACGGGCAAAACGAAATCCCAGAGAGCGGCGTAGGGCTGCCATCCCAAGCTGAACCGGAGAGACTGCTGGCCGCCGCATCTCCGAGCGTGATCTGCGGCCGGCATTCCCAATCCTCGGACTGAAACCACACGGCCACGCGCTCGCCTGCCTCGCCGCTGAACCGCCACCAATCCACGTCGCCGGCCGGTCCGAACGAGCCCACTGCCAGTGTGGTCAAGAAGCCGCTGCCTGCCGGGGTCTCCGACAAGCTCAAGGCGGTCGCGCCTTCATAGGCGTCGTTCTCCCGGTTTTCCAGTCGGCCCAGCGCAGGATTAGATACGGTGAACTCGATGAGGAGTTGTTCCACCGGGTTGGCATCCCGATCCCGTAGCGCGGGCTTGGTCAAGAAACGGCAACGGCCGGGCTGAATCGGCCCGTCGGTCAGGATGAGGCTGACCGTGGCGTTGCCGTCGAACGCCGCCCCGAGTGCATAGAGCGTATCGTCTGCGTCCCCCAACACGCCGTTGGTGCCGGCGCCGCGCAGTTCGTAATTCGCCGGCACCACAGCGGTGGCCGACAATAGCGGCACCGCACTGGTCAGGCTGATCCTGTCGATGGCATCGGTGACGGTGCTCCCAGCTTCGGGGAGTGTCGTGGTCCAGTTCGCGGCCGCGGCGCCGATGCCCAGGGCCATCGCGGGCAGCAGGAGGAGGGCAGAAGTCGCGCGCAGGGGTGAGGGGAGGTTCATGGTTTGAGCCGCCCGCGCTGTCGGGCTTCCGTCATCCACCAAGCAGGTAGCCCGGCAGCATCGCGAGCGCGTAGAGGGTCTATTGGAGGGCCGAGGCGGAGGCTTCTGTCTCGTAGCCCCAGGGAGGAACGACCGGCTGCGCGGCCGCGCCGTCGGTGGCGTACCAGATTCTGTCGCGGCTACGGGCGAGCCGCAGAGCTACAGTCAAGGGCCGCGTGATGCCGATGAGGTGGGTGCTCATGGTTCGCTCCTTTTGGCTGGCTTGGCCGTTTACGACAGGATAGGTCAGGTCTCGATCACGATTGGCCGTTGTGCGCCGGATTAGGAAAGTATGAAGTGAGCTTGTCAAGCTCATTCATATCTAACTTGATCAGGGGACACGGTAACCTCATTTAGATTCTTTGGGCTTTGGGGTTGTTGGGGTTGGAGAAAGTGCTTGCCATTCGAGCAGGTTTGAGTCGTAGTAGGGGCGAGATGAACTCGACAGACACCAAACCCAACCCCG
>VHCO01000416.1 GCA_016871715.1 Verrucomicrobiota bacterium | reverse complement strand
CATCTTGCCCGCGATCCAGCAGGCGAGACGCCCGCTCTCCGTTGTCGCCGGGGCGCGGGCATCTTGCCCGCGATCCAGCAGGCGAGACGCACGCTCTCCGTTGTCGACGGGGCGCGGGCATCTTGCCCGCGATCCAGCGGGCGAGACGCCCGCTCTCCGTTGTCGACGGGGCACAGGCATCTTGCCCGCGATCCAGCGGGCGAGACGCACGCTCTCCGTTGTCGACGGGGCACAGGCATCTTGCCCACGATCCAGCGGGCGAGACGCCCGCTCTCCGTTGTGGACGGGGCGCGGGCATCTTGCCCGCGATCCAGCAGGCGAGACGCACGCTCTCCGTTGTCGACGGGGCACGGGCATCTTGCCCGCGATCCAGCAGGCGAGACGCCCGCTCTCCGTTGTCGACGGGGCGCGGGCATCTTGCTCGCGGTCCAGCGGGCGAGACGCACGCTCTCCGTTGTCGACGGGGCGCGGGCATCTTGCCCGCGGTCCAGAGTGCGGCCTATGGGGGGTGTGCCTCACTCGCACACTTCCGCTCTGGCAGCTTATGCGGTAGAAGGAGCTTCACGTGCGGAACCAAGACGGGCCAAAGCGCGGGGCGTCGATTCTGATCGTCGAGGACGATCCCCGGCAGATTCGCCTTTACTTGAAGGCGCTGCGCGGGCATCGACTCACCTGCGTCGCCAACGCCAGCACCGCGCTGGTCTGGCTCGCCGGCCAGATGCCCGACCTGATTCTGCTCGATCATGTCTTGGCTGGGGGCGAACGTGGCGCGGACTTTTTGCCCCGGCTCAAGGAGCTGGCGGCGCATGTGCCGGTGATCATCATCTCAGGCACGCTCGACCTCCGGGGTCAACTCCAGGCGCTCCAGGGTCCCCAAGCCGCCCACTACGTCATCGAGAAACCGGTGGACCTAGACGAACTGGAGGCGACGGTGCAAACGGCCCTCGACGAGTGCGGGCTGGCGGAGACCATTCGCGCCCTCGAATCCCTCGAGCGCAGCGAACAGATCGAAGCTAACGAACCCAGCCGCCGGTTTGTCGAGCGGTTGGCACGGCAACACGAGATCCTCAAACGCCTGCGCGGCAACGCCGCCAAACCTAACATTTCCCAGCTCGCCCGCGACTTCAGCGTGTCGCGCAAGACCATCCTGCGCGACCTCCACGACCTGATCCAACGCGGTCAACTGGCGGCGGACATCATGCCGGCGAACGACGGGCCGCAGGAAAATCACGCTTAGGGTTGCTGGGCGAGTTGGCGCAGCGTGCTCGGGCGGAGGTGCACGCCTTCGTGCTGATGCCCACCAGCTTTCGCCGGAGAGACTCACCTAGCGCCATGTAGGCCCAATGGCTGGAGACTGCTACCGCCACAACCGGGCCGCGTGGTGGGTAGCCAGGCCACCTCTTCCCCACCACCTGCCCGGGGCGTCCCGCCCGGAGCCGACTTGAAAATGCAGCCCGTGGCTCGCACAAGCGCCCTTGGTTGTCAAGCCTTCGGGCCTTCGGGTGTTGATCGAGGCCGAGAATGTCGTGTGGAAGCGCATGCATGACCGTGCCGGTCGATATAGGACTGAACGGACTGTGCGCCACTCGCACAGTAGGCAAGCCCCGGGACCATGGTAGGATCCCACCCGATCGCCCCTGGCGGAGGGCTCGGGTCACCATCCGAGCAGGATGGGCCACCGGAATTGCGCCCCGCCGGGGCTGCCCGAAAATCTACGATTCTCGCGTATGAAACAGCTCACGATGACAACCTGCGCGGCGGCCCGGCTGGGATGGGTCGTCGGATGTGGTGTCTGGCTCTGTCTTGGACCGGTCGCGTCGCTTGTCGCCGGCGGCGACTCCGAGCTCGAGGGCACGGAGGTCCGTCCCCAGGATACCTCGGCCGGGCCTGGGCGGGTGCCCCTTGGGGTCAATCGTCCGCCGCTGGCCGGGGCATCGGCCAGCGGGTTCGCGCTGGAGTTCGATGGGGTCGACGACGTGCTGGCCATCGCCGATTCGTCCACGCTGGACTTTGGCGCGGGGGACTTCACGGTCGAGGCGTGGATCTTTGTGGATCCGGGCCGGACCGAGGCCAGCCGCGAGTATGGGGTGGCCAACAAGAATACCACCTACCAGCAGTCGCCCGGCTGGGGATTCGAGATCAGCACCCACGGCGTGTTCCCCAATTACACCGCGAAGTTCTACCTCACCAGCCAGTCGGCCTGGTGCTCGACCTGCGCCGCGTCCACTGCGCTGACACCGGGGCGCTGGTACCACTTGGCAGGCGTTCGGACCGGGGCGCAGACTTCTTTGTACGTGAACGGGAACCTGGCGGCATCCACCTCGCTCGCTAGCGCCCCCCTGAACGTGGACAATAACCAACCCCTGCTGATCGGCCGTCATTCCTGGGGGCCGGCTTTCCCGGGCACGATCGACGAAGTGCGGGTCTGGCGCGCAGCGCGTAGCGAGGCGGAATTGCGGGCGGGCTTGGCGGTTCGTTTGACGGGCGGCGAGGCCAACCTGGCCGGCGATTGGAACCTCGAGGAAGGCAGCGGCGGGCAAACGGTGGATCGCACTCCGAACGGCCAGACGGGTGTGCTGGGCGCAGGCGTCCCGGGCTCGGTGCCCGTCTGGACCGCCGGCGTGAGTGAATTCAGTTCGTGGAACACCACCAGCAGCGTCATGCAGATTCTGTTGACCCTGACCGGGTTCGACCCGGATGGCGATCCACTCGAGGCGGTCGTGACTGCGCTGCCGGCCAGCGGCCGTCTTTATCAGACCACGGACGGGGTCACGCGCGGCGCTCGCCTCGAGCAGGTGCCCGCCCCCGTTGCCGATGCTGGGCGTCGGCTGCTCTATGTGCCACGGCGGGGCGTCTCCGCTTTCGACACGGTCGAGTACCAACTGAGCGATGGCAGCCTCACGTCCAGCCCGGGCTTCGGCTTTGTCACCGTCGTGGGCGACCCCGCCTTCGATACGGATGGCGACGGGATGCCCGACGGCTTCGAGATGGCGGGTGGTCTGGACCCCGAGAACGACGACACCCGTTTGGACCCGGACGCGGACGGACTCGACAACCTCGGGGAGTATCAAGCGGGCGCCAGTCCGGGAGTCCCCGATACGGACCATGACGGGTTGGAGGACGGTGCCGAGGTTGCCGCGGGGACGAACCCGGTGGCTCGCGATTCTGACGGCGACGGTCTGCCGGATTGGAGTGACCCGCAACCGACGACCGTCGTGCCGGGTCTGACCTTCACTGCGGCGGCCACGGTCACGGTGGCCGAAGGGGCCGTGGTTTTACACCCGATCAAGATCGAGTCGGCGGATGCGCCGATCGTGTACGTGGACTACGCGCCCGGCGGGTCGTTGCCGGCCTTCGTGTCGACCGGCCCGATGCAGATCGTGAACACCGCAACCGGCGGCACGGCCGAGTTGCAGCTCTGCCTCGCCCCGCTGGCGGACGCCGCCGGCACCTACCCCGTCACGGTGCGGGCGGCGGCGAAAGACGGGAAGTCCGGATCCTTCGCCTTGACGGTGACCGTGACCGACACGCCGGCGCTGGTGGTCACGCGCTGGAAGGACCCGGTCGACGGCAACTGGAACGACGCGAGCAAGTGGACGGCGGGCGTGCCTGGTGCCGGCCAGGTTGCCGTGATCGATGCCGGGAGTGCGGCCCCCTTCACCATCGGTCTCAACGCGCCGATGAACGCTGCCGGCCTGGTTCTTGACGATCCCAACGCAACCCTGTCGGTGGACCAAGACAACACCTTCACTGCCCCGGTCGAGGTGCGGCGTGGCCGGCTCGCCCTGGGTTCGCATCGGAGCCTGGCCGCCAACGGTCCGATCGTGGTCACCGGCACCTTCGAGCTGTTCGGTCGGGAAGTGAGCACGTTCTTGGGCGGGTCTGCCTGGCTCGAGAATCGCGGTCTCTTGCGCGCAAGTGCCATCGGCGGGGGAGGTGGGGCCGCCCAGGTTTATCTGCCCGTCCGGGTTCCGGGCGGGGGACGGCTCGTGGTGGGACGCTCGGCCTATCTGAACCTGCGGTCGGGCAGCCTGCTGGGGGTAGCGGGCACGGTGGAGGTCGAGTCGGAGGGCTGGCTTTGGCTGGCCAACGAGGCTCCGGCGCGCGACTTGGTGGCGCTCGCTGGGGCGGAGTTATCGGGTGCGGGCACGCTGCAGGTGCAGGGGGGCAATCGCCTGTATCTGATGGGGGAGACGGTTTGTTCGCTGAAACTAGAGCTGGCGGACAGCGCGCAAGCGTTGGGCGAGGGGTGGTTGAGGTTGCCGAGCGATCAGGCACTCGCCCGCCAGTTTGGATGTCCCGTCGTCATCCACCGCGGGGCTACGGTTTGGGCCAACCACGTCACTTTCACGAACGTTGTGCAGGTTGAACCGGCGGCAACGTTGGCGGTGGGGAACAACCGCAGCCTGACGCTGAACGGCGTGCTGACCAACCTGGGCATCCTGCGGATGAGCAGCCGGGATGAGTGGACCGAGATCAACGGCAGCGGCCGGGTTGAGAATGCTGGCGTGATGGCCGTCGGCGCCCAGGGGATTGGAGGGTACCAAGCAGGGGTCCGGCTTCCGGTGAATGTGGCTGCTTCAGCCCAGTTGCTGGTGCGCACCAACGCGCATCTGAACTTTCGCGCCTCGAGCAGCCTGACCTCGGCGGGCACGGTCGAGGTCCAAACTGGGGCTCTGCTCTTGTTCGAAAACGAGAATCCGGCGCGTGTCTTTACGGTCGAGGCGGGCTGCCGTCTGCTGGGTGAGGGGATCCTGCGGTTCAACGGTGGCAATCGTCTGGTCATGAACGGGGAGTCGGCGATCCAGGTCAAGCTGGAGCTCCGTGACAGCAGTCGGGT
>VHCO01000415.1 GCA_016871715.1 Verrucomicrobiota bacterium | reverse complement strand
GGGCGCGAGACTTCCGCGCCCCTCCGCACACTAACCCCTCCCGCCTTCAGGGGCACTCTATTCTCGGGATCTAAACCTGCGTTTCTCCCCGGGCCCAAAAAGCCCTTTTACTGAGGTCTGCACTTATACGCTGGAGCGGTCCGACACACTTCTGCCCGGAAGCTGGCAGGCGGTCCTCGAGGTCCAAGCGCAATCGTCGCCCCTTGACCTCGTGGATCCCAACGCGCCGCCCTCCTACCGCTTCTATCGCCTTCGTCTGCCCTGAACTGATGGGCATCGGCTCTCTCGACGTGGTTGGGGTGTGCCCAGACAGGACCGGCCCTTCGAGACCAAGCAAGGCAGGTAGGTTCCCTGTGGAGTGCTGGGTCGGCCCCGAAAGGCAGCCGGAGCCCTCAGAAGGGCTGGTCAGCGGGCCAACACGGCTGGAAACGGCGGTCGCGCTGTCACCGCGGGTGCAGTCCATCCCCGAGCGGATACCCCGCCTCACGTGTGGCGCCACTGCTCCCCCGTTTGGCCTGGAGTTGAGCCTGAGGCCTCGGTCAGGAGCGGAAGCCGGGTGCCCGCGTAACCGGGCGCAGACCATCGCCCGGCATCCAGCGTCTGTAGATCGTGGGCGGTGCGAGTCTCGACCCGCACTTTGCGGGCTTGCCAACGCTCCGGGGCGTCTGTGGTCCGGTCCAGGTCCGTGTCGTGCAGTACGACGGGCACGCCATCGCTCGAGTGGTGATAGTCCAGTTCCACCAAGTCCGCGCCCGCAGTCAGGGCGAGCCGGAACGACGGGAGCGTGTTCTCCGGGGCGATGACCGGGTAGCCGCGGTGGCCGAAACTCACCACACGGTGGCGGTGGCTGCTGAGCCAAATTCCAGTGAGGCGGTGCCTCGGACCGACGACTGGGGCAGCCCACGTGCGAACTGCCCCTTCCACTCCATCTCGTCGGTCTGAGGCACCGGCTCACTGGCAGTCCATGGAAGGGGCTGATGGAGGCCCACAGCCGTTGCGACGTCGAGCAACCGTTCCGTTGCTGCCAACGTGCGATCGTGATAGCGTGAGGCGCATGACGACGAAGAACCCATTCCCCGGCATGAACCCGTTCTTCGAGCAGCGCTGGCGGGACGCGCATACCATGTTGATAGCCTACCTGCGCGATGGGTTGCAGGAACGGCTGCCGGCGGATTTGGTAGCGGCAGCGGAAGAAGAGACCGTCACCATCGGCATCGGGGAGTCGGCGACGACGTATCGTCCCGACCTCCAGGTTCGCCAGCCCTGGATGCTGAAGGAACCTGCTACGACGGAGGTGGCAGCCCCACCGCCCTCGGCCATCGCCACCGAGCCCATCCGGGTCTTCGCGGACGCAGAGACCGAACGCTGGATCGAGATCCGCGAAGCAACCGGCCGCCTGATCACCGTGGTCGAGCCGCTCAGCCCGAGCAACAAGCTCGAAGCTGCGGAACGGGACCGCTATCGTCGGAAACGCCGCACCTTCATCGGCGGCGGGGTCAACCTGGTGGAAATCGACTTGGTGCGGCACGGCACCCCGGTGTTTCCCGAGGGCATTTGGAACGTGCTGCAGCGCGCGGGGGCCTGCTACGGCGTCTGCGTCTTCCGGGCGGCGCAACCCGCGGCGCACGAGGTGTATCCCATCCCCCTGCGCGAACGCTTGCCCGTCATTCGGGTTCCCTTGCGCCCGAGCGATGCCGATGTCGTTCTGGATTTGCAGCCGCTGATCGACCAATGCCACGAACGGGGCCGGTATCATCTGCTAAATTACCGGGTCGACCTCCAGCCGGCCCTCACGCCGGAAGAGGCGGGTTGGGCGGATCAGGTCCTGCGCACACAGGGCTTGTGCTGAACCGTGTCTCCGAGCCAGCACGACAGCGCCACCGCACGCAGAAACCGGACCTGTCCTGATGATGGCCGGCCGGTCTGCACGCGGTGGGACGAGCGCTTCGCTACGGCATCAGAGTCACTTCGAGCACCCGACCGTCGGGCTGAGGCGAAGACTCGATGCCGGTGAATGGTCGTGCGTGCGGCGCCTCGCCCACCCGCACGGTATAGCGACCCGCACGAAACACTTTCGGCGTCCAACTCGAATCCCTGATCCTGAGGGTGTAGACCACCTCGCCGTTGTATTCGTCGATGACTTGGACCACCGGATTCGCCGCGCCGCGGATCTCGAGCTTAGGCAGCCAACCCAACGCCTTGCGGCCGTAGTTCTCTTCCTGACCGATGGTAATGGGCCAACCTGGGAACTGCGTCGCGCCAGCTTGGGTCACGTCCACAAACCGCGGCCAGCACTCGAAGACCATCGTGCGGCTGGACTTGCGGAAGCGAACCAGGCCGTAGCCGGCGGCGTTGTAGTTCTCGGCGGTCGGATTGGCGTAGGCGCGCATGGTGAGTTTGTTGCCCAGGCCGTCGAAGTACCGGCCCGTCCAGGGCAAGGGGTTTTGCGAGTCATGCGCTTGAGGTTCGGCCAACGGCCACCACCAGCGCCCGTAGTAGTTCCAGATCGAGGGGCAGCAGAACGACCAGCCCGCGTCCTCCCAATCGTTGATCCCGTGGTGAATGACGGTCGCCAGATGCTGATCGCCACCCAACATCAAGGCGAAACAGCGCCGAAACTCGCGCAACGCGGCCGCCCGACCCGATTGCGGCCAACCGTTCGAGTCCAAGTCCGCCACCAAGCGGTTCTGCCGATTCCCGTGCAAGTGGGCGCCCCCGCCAAAGATGGTCTGCGACAACACCGCTTTCATCTCGACCCCCTGCCAGTCCTGGCCCCAGGCGCGCAGAAACCGGAGCTGCCGTTCCCCGAGTAACTCCGCCTCGGGCACGTCCACGGCGGCCCGGTCGTAGTCGGGGTCGTTGATGTGGTCGGGGCGCGGTCCCTGCTGGGGGACGAGGCCGTTGGGGCCGGTCTTCCATTTGCGATCCTCGATAATGGCGAAGTCGATGCCGCCCACGTTCAAGGCGGTGTAGTAGACGGTGATGCCCTGTTGGATCGGGGTCGGGTCGTAGGGATCCGGCAAGTGACCGGTCTGGGCGCGTTGGACCATGTTCACGTAGGACGCCGGCATGAAGTAGCCGCCGTCGTCGCCCGCACCGGTCTTAGCCACCGCGCCGGCCGCACCCCAGATGTTGCCCTGGCCCACATCGTGATCGTCCGGAATCGAGACCGTGGGCCGATCCTTGATGACCTCGCCGAACTGGCGGCCGAACAACAGCCAGGCGGCCGTGTGATCCCGATGGTCGTAGCTCTGGTCGCCGGAGAAGAACAACAGGTCCGGATCCTGCGCCTTGAGGTTGGCCACGATGTCCGGCCGGCCGCTCCGGTCGCTGTTCGAGTTGCCCGTGAACGTGGCGACCACAATCTCGTCCTTGTCGCGCGGGTTGCGCCGAATCACGCCCTCGTAGCGCGCACCGCCGCTGTGCACGACCCGGTACCGCCGCGACTGTGAGTCGTCCCAGTCGGGCACGCGGAAGGTGGCCATCCAACCCTCGCGATTGACCTCGGCCTCGGCTCGACGCCGCCAGGCGCCTTGTTCCTCGATTTCGAGTTGGACGCGGCGATCTTCCGTCTCCGCGAGTGGATAGAGTTGAGCCGTCAACTTCAGCACGCCACGCTGCGTCGTATAAAGGCAGAAGCAAATCACCCGGTCCCGCGCCACCTCGGGAATGACCAACGCCGTCCGCAGCGGCTGATAGCGACCGTCGGGTCCGAGCCGATCTTGGGGCAGCGCGTCTTGCCGAATCCGGTGTCCGCTCGGCGCCGGGTCCGCCGCGGCGGCTGCCTCGGCGCAACGGGCCGGTCTCGCGTCCGACCAACCGAGCAGCAGGCCAAGCAGGACCAGCACGGCGCTGGCACGGCTGCAGGTAGACCGTGCCGGTAGGGTCTGGGTGGCGGCGGGTGGGGGTGGGAGCGGTGTCGGTATCGTGCTCATGCGATGGGTAGAGCCTACTGCGGCACGGAGGACCTGACTAGCAGAATGACCAGCGTGGTTGCGCCCCCTTCCACAACGTAGGGCGGGCGTCTCGCCCGCCACACCGCGGGCAAAACGCGCGCGCTCCCTTCGGCAACGGAGGGCGGGCGTCTCGCCTGCCGCATCGCGGGCAAGATGCCCGCGCTCCCTTTCCACAACGGAGGGCGGGCGTCTCGCTCGCCGCACCGCGGGCAAGATGCCCGCGCTCCCTTCGGCAACGGAGGGCGGGCGTCTCGCCCGCCGCACCGCGGGCAAGATGCCCGCGCTCCCTTCGGCAACGGAGGGCGGGGGTCTCGCCTGCCGCACCGCGGGCAAGATGCCCGCGCTCCCTTCGGCAACGGAGGGCGGGCGTCTCGCCCGCCGCATCGCGGGCAAGATGCCCGCGCTCCCTTCGGCAACGGAGGGCGGGCGTCTCGCTCGCCGCACCGCGGGCAAGATGCCCGCGCTCCCTTCGGCAACGGAGGGCGGGCGTCTCGCCCGCCGCACCGCGGGCAAGATGCCCGCGCTCCCTTCGGCAACGGAGGGCGGGCGCCTCGCCTGCCGCATCGCGGGCAAGATGCCCGCGCTCCCTTCCGCAACGGAGGGCGGGCGCCTCGCCTGCCGCATCGCGGGCAAGATGCCCGCGCTCCCTTCGGCAACGGAGGGCGGGCGTCTCGCCCGCCGCATCGCGGGCAAGATGCCCGCGCTCCCTTCGGCAACGGAGGGCGGGGGTCTCGCCTGCCGCATCGCGGGCAAGATGCCCGCGCTCCCTTCGGCAACGGAGGGCGGGCGTCTCGCCCGCCGCATCGCGGGCAAGATGCCCGCGCTCCCTTTCCACAACGGAGGGCGGGCGTCTCGCTCGCCGCATCGCGGGCAAGATGCCCGCGCTCCCTTTCCACA
>VHCO01000414.1 GCA_016871715.1 Verrucomicrobiota bacterium | reverse complement strand
GTGGTCGAAGCCAGCAGGAAGTTGGCCGACTGGCAGAGGGTCACCGCCCGAGTCAGCGAATCCGCGCCGGGGGTTTATCAAGCTCAACTCCAGGGCCCGTCCGAAAGCCAGAGCTACTTCCGGCTCAGGAGACCCTGACTCACAGGCGGACGCTCGAACACAAGAGGCGAACGCACCGTTTGGGATTTGACCCGTCGCCTGACCCGCCTACTCTCGGCCCATGCAACATGCCTCGAACTTCCTCCGCTTAGTCGATGAAGCCCGCACGCGCGTGCGCGAAGTCACGCTCGACGAGGCGCGAGCCATGCTGGCTCGCAACCCCGCTTGCGCGGTCGTGGACGTGCGCGAAGACCACGAGTGGCAAGCCGGTCACGCCGCGAACGCGACGCACCTCGGCAAAGGCATCCTCGAACGCGACATCGAACGGGCCTTCCCCGACATGGACAGCGAAATCGTCATGTACTGTGGCGGCGGGTTCCGCTCGGTCCTGACGTGCGACGCCGCGCAAAAGATGGGCTACCGGCGCGTCTATTCGCTCATCGGCGGCTACAAGGCCTTGGTGGCCGCCGGTTGGGAGATCGTCACGTAACGCCGCCGGGACGAGCGAGCAGGCGCCGCGTCCAGACCTGGCGTGTCAAGTCGATCACCGGCAGCGCCATCAGGACCAGCGCAAGGCCGAACAGCGGCCACTTAAAGGTCTCGGGCAACATCCGGCGCAGCGCGGCCTCGCCCTCCGGCGCAACACGCAGTGCATCGGCCATGAACGTGTAAAGCGCGAGCAACACACCCAGCGTGCACCCGATCGAGGCCCAGCGCGCGGGCCACAGCGGTCGCTCGGGTGTATCCCCCTGGCTAAGCAGCGTCCCCCCAAGGACCATCAGCGCGGCAATCAGCGTCGGAGCCAACACCGGCCCCCACCACGGCAACGGGATCAGAAACAGGATGTCCCAGTCCAACAACCCGCGCGGCCAGCCCGTCAGCGGCTTCAGAAAGACATAGTAGCTTATGTCCCACAGGCCGAACGCGAACAGGAAGTAGCCGAACCGGCTGCGCCAAGTCCGACCCGCCAGCCAACCGACCGTCGCCAACATCACCAGCGTCGCCGCCTCGCGGATAATCTCCGCGCCTGCCAAGCCCGCGAACTCAGGCAACGGCTCCGGTTGGTATGGCTCCAAACGATCCAACATGGTGCGCAGGTATAGGACCACCGCCGACTCGATCCACGCCATTGCCACAGCGTAGGCGGCCACCACCCACCAGCGTTTCCGTTCCTCCTTCATCGAATCACTCATGAGTCACCGAGATGGTCTACAGGTCGGCGGTAGGGCGCGCCGTCCTCTGCGCGCCGCGGCCTCCTTGGGTCCACAGCGGTTGGCGTCGTGCAGAGGACGGCGCCCCCTGCCAACAAGACGGTCGTCTATCGCAAGCTCTCATCGGCAGCCACCAAGACCTGTGCGTGCGCTGCCGCAGACGGCGGGGAGGCAACCTCTGGGACCTGCCATTCCGGCAGACGGAGAGCGCAAGCCGCGGCGTATTCGTGCAGCCAACCTTCGACCGCGTCAATGGTCTCGTCCGGAGTCGAGGTGCCGGCGGTCACCCCCACGTTGTCCTGGGGCCGAAACCACTCGGGGCGCAGGTCCCCAGGGCCTTGGACGTGATAGACCCGCGCGCATAAGCGGCGGCAAGTGAGCACGAGCTGCCGCGTATTGTTGCTGTGCGCACCCCCGATGACCACCACCACGTCGCTGCGGCTCGCCAACTCGAGCGCGGCGCTCTGCCGTTGCTTGGTAGGCTGACACACCGTGTCGACGAACCGCACCTCCGCACGCGGAAAGCGGTTCCGTATCAGCGCCACCAGCTCGCGCACGCGCTCGATCGGTTGTGTGGTCTGGGCCGCCACACCGTACTTGGGCCGCTCCGGCAGTTGCAGCACGTCGGCCTCGGTCAACACCAAGTCGAACGCGGCCAAGTCCCCGGTCAACCCGCGCACCTCGACGTGGTTCCGCTGGCCGATGAGGACCGGATGATAGCCCTCCCGCGCCAACCGCGCGACGGCTTGATGGGCATGGTGCACCAAGGGACAGGTGGCCTCGAGGACCCGCAAGCCCCGCGCCGCCAAATCGCCGCGGACCCGATCCGAGGTCCCATGCGCGGTGATCATCACATCGCGCGTGCGCAGTTCGCCGAGGCCGGCAATGGTCTGCACGCCGCGACTCTCGAGGCGGCGGAGCACGGTCTCGTTGTGCACCAACTCGCCCAGAATGCTCAAGGGTTGTCGGCGGGAGTGGTCCAAGGCCAAGGCAATGGCGTCACGCACGCCGAAGCACATGCCCAAGTGACTAGCGCGAAGGATTCGCATAGGATTCAGGTTGGATGAGGTTCAGTCCATCGAGTGCACGGCGAGCACCACCAGCAACCCGCCGCTGACCAACAAAAGCAGACCGCTGCCGAAGATCCACAGCGCCGCGCGGCGCGCCGCCGGGATGAGGGCGAGCAGGGCGCCCCCGAGCATGAGGACAGCGCCGAGGAGGGCGAAGGCGGACAGCGTCATAAATTACTTTGCTTGATAAAGCTTGCGGACATGGTCCCGGCGCTCGGTTGGGCATGGGCGTTCACGACTGCTTAGCTTGCCGGACGATCTGCTCGAGCAGACTGATGTAGTTGGCGAAGGCCTGTTTGCCCGCGGGGGTCAGCGCACACGTGGTCAGCGGCTTGCGCTCGGCGAAGCTCTTGGTCAACGCCACATAGCCAGCCTCCTGCAGCGTGCGCAGGTGCACGCTGAGGTTGCCGTCGGTCATCTGCAAGGTGTCGCGAATCTCGGTGAAGGAAAGCTCGGGCGTGGCGGCCAAAAGCGACACGATGGGCAGCCGCCCTTTCTCGTGAATCACGCGGTCGAGCTGGAGGAAGGGCTCCGGGTTCACACTGCATTCCTCCTCCTTTCCGTCACGTACAAGTAGGTGCCATACGCAAGGTGCAACCCGCCAAAGAAAACCGCCATGAGCCCATGCGCCGACGCCGCCGAGGGAGCCGGCGGCACCCCCAACGCAAACAAGCCACACCCCATGAGCACGAACGCCCAGCCAAACAACTTGATCCCCCTCGGCATGAAGAAGCCCGCCGCGTGAGCCGCGCACCCGTAGAGAATGATCCAACCCAGCGGCAGCCAACCGAACACCACGGTCTGGCCTAACTTGCCCATCGGATCGCCCGCGCCGCCGACGCGCACCAGAATCGCCACACTCAGACCGAACCCGGCCAGGAACGCCGGCAACAAGGCCTGCACCACACGCCGCGTGGGCGGCGACCAGATCGCTTCCTTGTCCCGGAGCGCTTGGCGCCGGATCAGCAGAAACGAGCCCACCATCGGCACCACACTCACCCCGAGCCAGTACCCGATAAAACCGCGCGGGGTGTTGACGCCCAAAGCCCAGCCGGCGACGGCGGCGCCGAGTCCAACCACCCCGGTCAACCACATGGTGGGGGCTAGCGCGCGCCGGTAGATGGCCGCACGCTCCATGAGGGTCCGAATGATCTGGAGATGTTCGTTGGCCCAATCGTTTGGCACGCGCACACTTTGCACTACAAAGTGAAGCCGTCAAGCCTTTTCTTTGCCTCAGGTTAGGTTCCGATGCGCCCCAGACAGCCTCCCCTTCGCCCCATCCACTCGCACCCTCGCGCCGATCCCGAATCCTTAGCGAGGCGGAGCGCGGACGGTCACGTCCGCCAAGCGGATCTGACCATCCGCGCCCCACAGGGAGCCTGCCGGGTCTCACCCGCGATGGCAGCCCTCAAGCCCCTCGCTAAGGATTCGGGAGAGGAACCAACCGCCCAAAAATGCGCCAGCCGGTTTTGCCTAAGCGAAACCGGCTGGCGATGGCAAAATCCGTTTCTTGTACGAGCGACCTTAAGCTCGGCGCGAGGCGAACCGGCGCCAACCCGCGAAGCCGAGCAACCCCAGGCCAGCGAGGGCCGCGTAGGTCTCCGGCTCGGGGATGGGGATGAACTCGTACGTCACACTGGCGTCGGCTGAGCCGTTCGAGGTGAACTTCAGATCCGCGTTGCCACCGGAGATCGACGCCGTGATGAACCCGATCGCTTCCGCCTTCAGCGGCACGGTCCCGGTGCCCGTAAACATGGCCAGGTCGGGCGCTAGGCTGGACGACCAGGCGCTGCTAGCGGACGCCGCTAGCCCCGACCAGGTCTTGCCCGAGGTCCC
Source organism: Verrucomicrobiota bacterium (assembly GCA_016871715.1). GTDB lineage: Bacteria > Verrucomicrobiota > Verrucomicrobiia > Limisphaerales > J093 > VHCO01. The sequence continues at coordinate 712 of VHCO01000414.1, read as the reverse complement.
GCCATAGTCGGTGACTCCATCGTAGGTACTGGCGTGAAAACTGCCCGCGATGGCCGCCGGTGACACCCAGACCGCCGCCGACGACTCCGCAAACTTGTAGAGGTTCACCAACACGTTCACGTTAGCGTTGATCCACGAATCGCTCAACGGGTTGAGGTTCTCCACCCTTGCGGCGCCGTTGTTGAAGCTGCCGGACAACGAGAGGGTCACCGCCGTGAGCGTGCCCAACGCCGGATTGAACTGGGGCAGCGTCAGACCGCTCACAGTCCAATTGATAGGAGACGAGGGCACGCTAACGGGTCCAAGCGTCAAAAGATCCGCGCGAACTCCCATCCAGGGCGCCAACGCCACCAACGCACCGACAATATATCGACACTTCATAAACCTTCCTTTCCTAAACTGGTGGCCAACGTACCGACTAAGCCCCTGAGTGTCAAGCGCATTCCTGCCCCGGGTTTTGGGGGCTTTGGGGCCCGACCCCAGGCTTGCGAACAATAAGACCCGGTCCGTGGCGCGGACCTCGATCCTGCGGGACCTTGTACGGCACGGCCAAGCTAATCCTCAGCCACCAGGATGGACCCGAATCCTTAGTGGTGCATTTCATTAATACACTAACGTATTATTCTTGCGGTATGGCCCGCTTTGCACGATGCTCGCTATGTGCCTAGAATCAGCCCATTCCAAATCGAACTCACAGCGCAGGAGCGGGGGG
>VHCO01000413.1 GCA_016871715.1 Verrucomicrobiota bacterium | reverse complement strand
GACCGGCAGGCCGTTAATGGTGTCCGGGATCGCCACGGACCCTCCGGACCCGGTATACCTCGTGATGGTGATCGTGCCGTTGTTGGTCGTGTAACTGAACTGGGCTTGCGCCAGCCCGGGCAGGGTCAAGGTGAAAGCTATTGCGATTTGTCGGATGATCGAGTTTTTCATAGGGCTTGATGTATTGGTTTTCTGCGTTCGTGGAGCATCATACGCAGCCGTTGAATGGCACCAAGCCGGCGGGGGTTAGCGGAGGGTTAGCGGAACGGTGAATGACCACTCTCCGGACCGTTGCCAGATCCGTGCGCGTTCGTTTTGGCGCCGGAGCCGTGAACCTCGCGCCAGCGTCGTGGAGTGTCCATCCTCCGCAGTGGCGCTGCTACGGAGGACGGACGGCAGTCTTCTGCCGCTTTTCGATCGCGAGCTAAACAGGCCCCCAATCGGCCACGCGCGTCCGTGTCGCGGGCCAGCCTTCCAAAGCGCCAGAGGACTGGCGCAGTCCAAGACCTGGCGGAGAGGCGAAGCGGCCGGGTGTTCGCGAAGCGTCATGAAGTTCTCTCCTACGGCCGGACCAGCCGGAAGAACTCCGCGCCGCCGTTGGCCGGTAAGGTGGCCGTGTTTGTGCCCTCGAAGCCGCTCAGGTCCTGCCAATCGGGATTCGTGAGCCGCGTGGCGCGCTGCAATCGCGCCGGGCCGAAGCCTTCCCACTCCAGCTTCACCTTCGGCCCGTCCTTCGTGATGCACTTGATGAACGGCGGCATTTCAAAAATCGCCAAGCCCTCGCCGCCATACGCGGCCATGAAGATCTTCTCGCCCCGGACGGCGATGTGGCGTCCTTCAAACGTGGAGTTGCCGCCCACGCGCCGGGGTTTGGCTGGCGTCGAAACATCAAACACTTGAACGCCGCCCATCGGACCCGACCGCACGGCGACATAGAGGTAATGCTCTGACACCGTGAGCCGGCGCACGTTGACATTGGTTCCGAGTTCATGCCCGCCCACCAATTGAGGATGTGTTGGGTCGGCGACATCCAGCACTTGCAGGCTCAGAGTGTTGCTCCGCCAACTCGTCGTGAACGCGTGATGACCTGACGCGGCCACCCCGAAAAGCTCGCCAAGAAAATGCCCGTAGCCGCCGACCCGCTGCGGTGCAGCCGGATTGGAGACATCCACCACGACCAGCACGCTGCCGAAGCCTTCTCCCGGGTCCGAAAGCACCAGAGCGTTCGAGCCGGACACGGCCAATTCAATCGCAGTGCCCCCAAAAGGCCCTGCGGCACCGGTCGGTAGCGGGTTGGCCGGATTGGAAACGTCCAGGACCTGTAAACCGCGACTGTCCGCGACGTAGGCGTAACGGCCCGAGACCGCCACCGCCCACACCCAAACGGCCCTGCTAAAGCCACCCACGCGCTGCGGATGGCTGGGATCGGAGACGTCAATCACTTGCAGGCCAGCCTCCCGATCCGCCACGTAGGCGAAGTTGCCGGAAACCGCCACGTCGTCGGCAAAGCCGCTGGTGTCGTAGGCGCCGATGGACACGGGATGAGCGGGGTTGCGGACATCAATGACCTGCAAGCCGAGATTGCCATCGGCCAGGTAAGCGTAATCACCGGCCACCGCCACCGCCCGCGCCACGCCGCTTGCCGGCTGCGGCCAGGAACCGATCAGCACGGGATTGACGTCGCCGGCCATGGCCGCGTGGCCCACCGCGGCCAGCAGGAGGGTGAGGACGGCGACGAGTCGCCGGCGGAGGAATGACATCTTCATGCTATTAAAGATTGGAAAGTTGTTCCCGCAACGCGCGCCGATCCACCTTGCCGGTGCGGCCACGCGGCAGCGCTTCGACGAAACGAATCTCCTCCGGCACGCCACAGTCTTCGACGCGGGCGGACACGAAGTCGCGCAATTCCGCCGCGCTGACCTTCGCGTCCGGCCGCAACCGCACGAACGCCACCGGCACTTCGCCGTGTTGCGCATCCGGCTTACCCACCACGCCGGCTTCGACGACCTCTGCGTGTTCGAGCAAGGCGTTCTCGACGTGCTGCGGGGAAATCTTCTCGCCGTCGCAGGTGATGATCTGCTTCAGGCGTCCCCGGAACCAGTAGTAACCGTCGGCGTCGCGATGTGCGAGGTCGCCGGTGCGGAACCAGCCGTCTTGCAGGAGTTGCGCGGTGGTTTCCGGATCATTCCAATATCCGGTGAACAGCCACGGGGCGCGGAGCAACACTTCGCCCGCCTCCCCCACGCCGCAGGAGCGACCGTCCTCAGTCACCAGGCGCGCCTCGACGCCATCGCGGAGCACACCGATGGAACCGGGGCGGTTGCGATCAGGAGCGTTATAGAACGCCGCCCCGCACTCAGTCGAAGCGCAGCCTTCAAGTAGAGCTGCTGGAAAATGGTGTGACCACTGTTCCAAAAGGCTGGTGGGTACGGCGTCACCACTGGCTAACCACCACAGGCATGATTGCGTGTCGCGCGGCTTTGCTTGTTGGCCTTGAAAGACCCGTTGCGCGAATACCGGCATGAGTGCGAAGACGACCGTGCATCGCTGACGGGCGACCAGGTCGAGGAGAGTGTCCGCATCGGGGCGGCGCATCAGAACCGAGCACCAGCCGTTGATCAAGCATTGAGCCAGGGAAAAAAGGGAATAGACCAAAGGTACTACCACCAGCAAGACATGCGGAAAGCGGGCGGTGCTCTCGCTCTCCGCCACACCCATGGCGGCCAACGAAGTGTGCGTGTGCATCACACCCTTGGGAATTCCGGTGGTGCCGGAACTGAACATGATCGCCGCCAGACCGGGTGGCGGGTCCGGCATTCCTGTGACCGCTCGGCCCTCGGACGTGAACCGTGCAACCACCTCCGGCGTCATGGCTCCTCGGTTCAACAACAGGCCGAGTTGCATCGTCGGACAGCGCCCCAGCACCAGTTCGCCCACAGGGTAAAGATCGGCATCGCCGAGATACGCGACGGCTCCGCTGGCGGACAGTTCCTGCGCCAGTTCGGGTCCTTTGCTGGCCGGGCTTAACAACACCGTGACCAACCCGGCTCGCCAGCAGGCCAGGATCGTGACCGCCAGTTCAATCGAGTTCAGCCCGTGGATGCCGATGCGCTCGCCCCGTTTGAGTTCGAGCGCCTCCAAGGCAGCGGTGCATTGTCGCACGCGATGGGCAAACTCCGCCCAGGTGATTTCCTCCCGGTCGTCCACGAGAGCACGTTCGTCCGGCCTGTGCGCCGCCTGATGCTCCAATGCTTCGCTGAGGCTCATCGTCGGGGGAACGCTTGTCGTGATTTCGTTTTGCATGATCTTGGCCTTCATGTCTCGCCAAAAAGAATGGTGACGCGCCGTAGCCGCCGCTTGGAAGGCACAGACCATGGAACGGGCTTGCTACCTGGTTCTGCCCGCGCACGTGTTGCGGCTGGCCTCATGATGGTTAGGTCTTCCTGCTTCATTGCGCGGAACGGAGTCGGTAAAAGCGGGCGAGATGATTCGTCCAGTCCGCGTCGTTGAACTGGGACGATCCGTTCACAAGTGGGTTCGTGCTCATCGGCGCCCAGATGGGTTGGGCGAGGTCTGTGCAAGCCTCCACCACAACTGCCGCGTTCGTGGCCCAGGAGATTAAGAAACGGAACCCGCTGGTTTGTACGCCAAAGCCGGGGCTGCGGTTCAAGATTACCGGATAAGGCAACACCCACGGCGCGGTGGGACGCCCACGAAAGCTGGGTCCCCAGCCCGTGGTGCCGGGCAGGTAATAGACGGTGACGTTGTTTGCTTCGTAGAAAATATCTCCTGCGTCACTTGGGGCGTTCCCGCGAAAATAGACTCCAATCAGGCTAAAGCAGCTACCGAATGCATCGCTCCCAATGCTGGTGACGCCGTTGCCGATGCTGATCGTCGTCAGTCCGTAGCACTGTCCAAAGGCCTGGTTTCCTATGCTGGTCACGTTGTCGGGAATCACCACACTGGTCAGGCTGGAGCAGTGAGAGAACATAGAGTCCGCGACTTGGGTCACGCCGGTGCCAATAACAACGTTGGTTAGGCTGCCGCAGTTCGAGAATGCCCCGTACTCGATGTTGGTAATGCTTTCGGGTATCGTGATACTGCTCAGGCTGGAGAATGCGAACGCCCGCTCCCCGATGCTGGTCACGCTGTTGCTCATGACTACGTTGGTTAGACCGTAGCACCCGTAAAAAGCTTCGTTCCCAATGCTGGTGACGGTGTCGGGAATCGTGACACTCCTCAGAAGGCAAAAACGGAATGTTGCGTCCTCGATGTGAATGATCCCGCTGGGGATCGTGACGCTGGTCAGATGGGTCGAAGCGAACGCCCACGGTCCGATGCTCGTGACGCTGTCGGGGATTGTTACACTGGTCAGGGGAGTCCAAGCGAACGCCCGCTCCCCGATGCTGGTCACGCTGTTGCTCATGACTACGTTGGTTAGGCTAGTGCATCCCGAGAGTGCCTCGTTCCCGATGCGAGTGACGTTGTGGGGAACGGTGTAACTCCCGGTTTTGCCCGCGGGACATTGGATCAGTGTGCTCTGTAGTGTGTCGAACAACACCCCATCCACACTCGCGTAGCAGAGGTTGTTCGGATCCACCATGATCGCGTTCAGTCCATCACAAAACCCGAACGCCCCGTCCGCGATGTTGGTGACGCTTTCGGGGATCATCACGCTAGTCAGTCCGGAAGAGGAGAACGCATCGTCCCCGATGCTGGTGACGCCGTGGCCGATCGCCACATTGGTCAGGGGGTGACACCACCGAAACGCGTAATCCTCGATGCTGGTGACGCTGTTAGGGATCGTGACACTGTTCACAGATCTCACGTCCTGGAATGCCTGCATTCCGATGCGAGTGACCGGCAGGCCGTTAATGGTGTCCGGGATCGCCACGGACCCTCCGGACCCGGTATACCTCGTGATGGTGATCGTGCCGTTGTTGGTCGTGTAACTGAACTGGGCTTGCGCCAGCCCGGGCAGGGTC
>VHCO01000412.1 GCA_016871715.1 Verrucomicrobiota bacterium | reverse complement strand
GAATTCCGGCGGGCGTGGCGCGCGGTGAAGCGGGGCAACAAGGCGGCGTTGGCGGACTTGATGCGTGCGCGGACCGGGGTGGGCGTGGACCCGGACACGCTCTTCGACGTGCAGGTGAAGCGGATTCACGAGTACAAGCGGCAGCACTTGAATGCGCTGCATGTGATGGCGCTTTGCTACCGCTTGCGGCGCGACCCTGGGCTGCGGGTTCCGCCCCGAACGGTGGTGTTCGCGGGTAAGGCAGCGCCGGGGTATTACCAGGCCAAACTGATCGTCAAACTGATCAACTCGATCGCGGAGGTGGTGAACCGCGACCCGGCGATGGCGGATCGGCTGAAGGTGGTCTTCTTCCCCGATTTCAACGTCAAGAACGCGCAGCACATCTATCCGGCGGCGGACTTGTCGGAGCAGATTTCGACCGCTGGGATGGAGGCCTCCGGCACGGGGAACATGAAGTTCGCGTTGAACGGGGCGTTGACGATCGGGACTTTGGACGGGGCCAATGTGGAGATTCGGGAGCGGGTGGGGGCGGAGAACTTCTTCCGGTTCGGTCTCACGGTCGAGGAGTTGGCGGAGCTGAGGGGGAGGGGGTATCGGCCACGGGACCGGCATGAGGCGGACGCCTCGTTGCGGGAGGTGCTCGACGGGTTGGCATCCGGTGACTGGGCGTGCGGCGATGCGGGTCTGTTCGAGCCGCTGGTGCGGTCGCTGCTCGAGCACGATCCCTTCTTCGTGTTGGCGGATTACGGGGCATACGTGGCCAGCCAAGAGGCGGTCGGCCAGCTTTACGCAGAGGTGGACGCGTGGGTGCGCCGGTCGATTTTGAATGTGGCGCGGTTGGGTTATTTCTCGGCGGATCGGACGATTCGGGAGTACTGCCGGGACATTTGGCAGATCGAGCGGGTGCCGATCGACCTGGGCGGGGAACCGGTTCACTGTCCGGAGGGGGCGGCCGCAGGGGCCGCCTGAGGCGGTCGGGGTCGAGTGTTGACATCGCCCACGGGGCTTTGTTCAGTGGGCGCGGGCTCGGCTGGCGCGCCGCCTTGGCCGGGACAGGTGGAACGATCGCAGCCATGAAATCTGCACGACTCGCGGAGGCTTTGCTCGTCGTCCTCGTCGTGGGGGGCTGTTCGCCCCGCTCGAGCACGGCGCTCCAGGGATACCTCGAGGGCGAATTCGTCTATGTGGCTTCACCGTTGGGGGGGACCTTGACTCAGTTGGCCGTGACGCGCGGGGCCGAGGTATCGGCTGGTCAGGTGCTTTTCGAGCTCGAGCGCGAAGCCGAAGCCGCCGCCGTGCTCGAGGCCGAGCAGCGCCTGGCTCAGGCCCAGGCGCGCCTGGCGAACCTGCGCAAGGGCCGGCGCCCCAGCGAACTGGCGGCGATCGAGCCGCAACTGGAGCGCGCCCGGGCTAACCTGCGGTTGGCGGAAATCGACCTCGAGCGGCGCGACCAACTCAGCCAGGGCCAGGTGATTTCCGCGGCCGAGCTGGACCTGGCCCGGTCCCGGCGGGACGCAGATCAGGCGCAAGTGGCGGCGTTGACCGCCGAGCTCGAGACGGCGCGGTTGGGGGCGCGCGAGGATGAGATCCGGGCTGGAGAGGCGGACGTCGAGGCGCAGCGGGCGGTGCTGGCGCGGGCGCGTTGGGCGTTGGCGCAGAAGACCCGGCATGCCCCCGCCGCGGGCCGAGTGGAGGACACGCTGTATCGGGTGGGGGAAACGGTGGGCGCGGGTCAACCGGTGGTGAGCTTGTTGCCGCCGGAGAACGTCAAGGTGCGGTTCTTTGTGCCGGAACCGCGGCGGGCGTCGGTGCAGCCGGGCCAGACGGTGACGGTGGCCATGGACGGTGCGCCGGCGTCGTTGCGGGCGGCGGTGAGGCGGAGCTTGGAAGACCTTGGGTTGGCGGGGCGGCGCCGGCAACTGGCGGGTCAACTTTCGGGCGGCTGGAAGCAGCGTCTGGCCTTGGCGGCTTGTTTGATACACCAGCCGCGGTTGTTGTTGCTGGACGAGCCGACGGCCCGGGTAGACCCGAAGGCGCGGCGGGATTTCTGGGAGGAACTGCACCGGTTAGCGGCGGTGGGTTTAACGGTGCTGATCACCACCCATTACATGGACGAAGCGGAGCGGTGCCATCGCCTGGCTTACATTGCCTACGGGAACCTCCTGACCCGCGGCACGGTGAGCGAGGTGGTGCGCAAGGCCGGGCTGACCACGTGGGAAGTCACCGGCCCGGGCTTATGGGCACTGGCGGAGCAATTGCGCCCCTTGCCCGGCGTCGAGCAGGTGGTCGCGTTTGGGACGACACTGCATGTGAGCGGCCGCGACGCCGGCCGGTTGCGCGCCGCGGTCGGGCCATGGTTGGAAGGGCCGCAGCACTGGCGCCTCGTCGAGTCCGGGCTCGAGGACGTGTTCATCGGCCTGATGGGTGAGCTGTGAAGGTGCGCGAGTTCAATCTACGTCGCTTTTGGGCGGTCGTCGTCAAGGAGTTCATCCAGATGCGGCGGGACCGGCTGACGTTCGGCATGATGGTTGGGATCCCGCTCATGCAGTTGATCTTGTTCGGCTTCGCCATCAATGCGGACCCGAAGCATTTGCCGACGGCGGTGCTGGCGGCGGATCACAGCGTGTTCGAGCGGACGTTGGTGTGGGCGCTGCGAAACACGGACTACTTCCAGATCCGGCACCGCGCTGCCACTGAAGCGGAGGCGCGGCGGTGGCTGCTCGAGGGGAAGGTGATGTTTGTGGTGCACATTCCGGAGGGGTTTGCGCGCCGGCTGTTGCGGGGCGAACGGCCGAGTTTGTTATTGGAAGCCGATGCCACGGATCCGATGGCGACGGGGTATGCCTTGTCCGCGTTGAACACGCTCGTGGAGAGGGCGTTGGATCGGGACCTCGAGGGGCCGCTGCGCGCGTTGGGGGCGGCGCCTGGGCCGATCGAGTTGCGGACTCACCGGCACTTCAACCCCGAGAACGTGACGCAGTACAACGTGGTGCCAGGCCTCATGGGGGTGGTGCTGACGATGACGATGGTGGTGATAACGGCCCTGGCGATCACGCGCGAGCGGGAGCGTGGGACGATGGAGAACCTGCTCTCGACACCGGTGCGGCCGGGGGAGGTGATGATCGGCAAGATCGTCCCGTACATCTTGGTGGGTTATGTCCAGGTGCTGTTGATTTTGGCGGCGGCGCGGTGGTTGTTTCGGGTGCCGGTGTTGGGGAGCGTGGGATTGTTGTTGGCGGTGATTCTTCTGTTCATCACGGCGAACTTGGCGGTGGGCATCACGTTCTCGACCGTCGCCCGCAACCAACTCCAGGCCATGCAGATGTCCTTCTTCTATTTCTTGCCCAATATCCTCCTGTCCGGCTTCATGTTCCCGTTTCGCGGGATGCCGACCTGGGCGCAGGGCTTGGGTGAGGTTTTGCCGTTAACGCATTTCCTGCGGATTGTCCGTGGGATTCTGCTCAAGGGCAACGGGCCGCGCGAGATTGGGCCGGAGGTGTGGCCGATTGCCCTGTTCATGGCGGTGGCGCTGACGCTCGGGCTCAAGCGCTATCGTCAGACTCTCGATTGAGGCATGGCGCTGGCTCGGCCTTCACCTACCTCGATGGCGCGCACCGCCGCACGGGCGCGCCCAGACCTCGGGGAGGCTGCGCATGGTTAAGATTGACGAGTACGACACAACGCTGTTGACCCATGCGGTCCTCCCCGTGGGACCGATTCCGACCGTGTGCGATCCGGAGGGTGTTTACCCGTACGAAAGCTTCGCAGAGACGAGTCGGCGGCCCGAGGTGAAGCGATACCGGATGGTGGCGCTCGAGAACGAGCGTTTGCGGGCGACGATTTGTCCCGACCTAGGTGGCCGGGTGCATAGCATGCTCGACAAAGCCAGCGGTCAAGAGGCGCTCTTTGTGCCGGCCTCCCTCTGCCCGGTGCGCATTCTGCCGCGGATGGGCTTCATCCCGGGGGGCATCGAGGTGAGCTTCCCGATTGCGCATACACCGGTGCAGCTCGAGAGGGTCCACGTGCAGGCCGAACGGCGCGGGCAACGCGGGTTGGTGTGGTGTGGCGAGCGCGAGTTGCACTCGGGTCTGCACTGGACGGTCGAGTATTCGTTGGGTGCAGGCGAGCCGTACCTCACCCAGCGGGTCTACTTCCAGAACCGCACGCCGGCGCCTTGCCCGTGGACATCGTGGTCGAATGCGGCCGTGCCCGCGCGGCCGGACACGGAGTTCCATTTCCCTGGGGGACCCGTGCTGCGGCACGGGGCGACGGTCGACACGATCGATTGGGCGCGGGAAGGGCCGCGCTGCGTGGGCGAGGTGAGGCGCATGACCGGCTACTTCTGGCTCGCGGCGGATGCGCCGGTTTTTGGGGCTTTCACGCCGAGCCTGGGGCAGGGGCTGTATCACTTGGCGGATGCGCGCACGGCTCCTGGCATCAAGTTATGGACCTACGGCTTGGGCGTCCACGAGCGTTGGGCGCGAGCCGCGTCGCTGAGTGGGGAGGGTTACGTCGAGATCCAGGGAGGCCCTTTGCGAGATCAATCCCAGCGGGCCAGGCTCGATTCGGGCGAGGCGCGTGCGCACGTCGAGTTTTGGCTGCCTGCAACGGCGCCATTGGACCTCGATTCCATCCGGTTGCCGACGCCGGCTTTGCCTCCGCTCGACACCGTGCCGATCTTCGACTGGCCGCCGCGCCCGGCGGTGCGTTACTGGCAGGCGGTGTTCGAGGCTTACGCTGCGAAGGCGATCGGCCGCCTACCCGGTCCGCCCGCGCTCGGCGAACACTGGTGGGCGCCGAGCGGCATGGACGAGTTGGGGACAGCGCTCGAGTGGGCGGTGGCGGTCACGGACGGTCGCGCGCGGGACGGTTGGCGGTTCCAACACGGCGCCTGGTTAGCCGGGCGCGGCGAGGTCGAGGGCGCCCTCGCGGCGCTCGAAGGGTCGCGGGACGACCGCGCGGCGGCGCTTGCGGGGCGCTTGCATG
>VHCO01000411.1 GCA_016871715.1 Verrucomicrobiota bacterium | reverse complement strand
TGCGCACGGTCTTGCCCAACGTAGCACCCATCGAGTCGTCGGGCCGACGGGCGGCAGCGCCGGGTAGTTTCCGGTTCCCATGAGGCGGCCCGGGTCGCTACCTTAGCGCCATGCGCAACCCGATCATCGCCGCCTTAGACGTATCGAATGCGGAGCGTGCCCTCGAACTGGCCACCGCCCTGGCGCCCGTGGTGGGGGCCGTGAAGATCGGGAGCGAGCTCTTCACCAGCGCCGGCCCCGACATCGTCCGGGGGCTTCGGGCCACCGGGGCGGCCGTGTTCCTGGATCTGAAGTTCCATGACATCCCGAACACGGTGGCCAAGTCCGTAGCCGCGGCGGCGCGGCTCGACGTTCAGATGCTCACGGTGCACACCAGCGGTGGACTGGCTATGCTCGAGGCGGCCGAACGGGCGGTGCGCGAAACGGTCGGAGCCGAGCGGGGCAGCAGCCCGCCGTTGGTCCTTGGGGTGACGGTCCTCACGAGCCTAGACAACGGCGCGATTCGGGAGGTCGGCTTTGCCGCAGGGGTGGAGGAGCAAGTCGCGCGTTTGGCAGAACTGGCGGTGCGGGCCGGCTTGCGCGGCTTGGTATGCTCGCCACAGGAACTGCCGGTGCTGCGACGACGACTCCGGCCAGAGATCCAACTGGTAACGCCGGGGATTCGGCCGACTGGGGCGGCGCCGGACGACCAGAAACGGGCGCTCACGCCGCGCGAGGCCATAGCGGCTGGGGCCGACTGGCTTGTGATTGGGCGCCCGCTTTATGGAGCGTCCGATCCACGGGCCGCCGCCGAGGCGATCCTCGGCACGCTTGAACGGTAGGCTGCGGAGTCCACGTACGTATGCACGAAGCCCAAAAGCTCCACGTAGAAACCTTCCGGCGGCCGGCGCTGCATACCGTGTGCGCTCCTGGCCGAGCGGAATTACTTGGCAACCACACGGACTACAACCACGGCTGGGTGATGGCCCTGGCGGTGGACAAAGCCATCACCTGGGCGGTGTCTCCGCGCAGCGATCACCGCGTCGAATTGGTCTCGACGGCGTTTCCCGGCCGAGTCCGGTTTAACGTCGAGGACCTCGCCAAGGACCCGGAGGCGCCTTGGGCGGACTACGTGAAGGGGCTGCTGCTCGAGTTGCGGCGGGCTGGGGTGGCCTTTGCCGGGTTCAACGCGGCCATTCACGGCACGATACCACTGGGCGCTGGCCTGAGCAGTTCAGCCGCCCTGTTGGTGGCAACGGCCCTCAGCGTGCGGAAGCTCTTTCCCTACACCCTGACCGAGGCGGGCGTGGGCGCAATACCGGAGCGAGACGAACGAGGCGAACTGCCGCGGCCGACGGCGGCAGAGAAGCTGGCGATCGCGAAGGTCTGCCAGGCGGCTGAGAACCGGTTCGTGGGTGTGAATTGCGGCTTGCTCGATTACCTCTCCTCGCTGTTCGGGCGCGCTGACCACATCGTGATCTTGGATTTTCTCACCTTGACCGCCGACTGGACTCCGTTGCCGCACGAGGTGGCCGTGGTGATCTGCCCTTCGGGCGTGCAACATGCCCTGGTGGGCGGGGAATACAACGACCGCCGGCGCCATTGCGAGGCGGCGGCGCGGGCGCTCGGGGTGGCTTCGCTGCGGGAGGTGGACGTGGCGGGACTCGAGGCGGAGCGCGGGCGGTTGGCGGCGCGCGACTACGCTTGCGCGCGGCATGTGGTTGGGGAGAACGACCGAGTGACTCGCGGGTCGGCCCTGCTGCGCGCCGGGGATGTGGCTGGTTTTGGCCAACTCCTCTTTGCCAGCCACCTTAGCTCGCGCGACGATTTCCAGAACAGTTGTCCTGAATTGGATGCGCTCGTGGAATGCGCCCGAGGGCACGCGGCGTGTCTGGGGGCGCGACTGACCGGGGGAGGCTTCGGCGGGGCGACACTCAACTTGGTGTGGCGCCGCGAGGCGAGCGAGTTCCAGCAGCACCTCGCGGCAGGATACCGCCAGGCGACGGGGCGAGAGCTCGAGTCATGGGTCTGCCAGGCCGTCGACGGCGCCGGCTGAACGCGGGGAGCGCTCGTCGCGCCGAGTGCATTTAGTCCGCGGTCGTGGGGGGCGTGGGTGGCGACGCGGGTTTGGGTGGGGAGGTTTGGGCGAGTTCCTCGGCCAAGAACTGGGTGACATCCTGGAAGCGCGGGACGTTGCCCGGGTGGAGTTCCATCAGGGTGCGATGGGCTTCGAGACTGAGCCGGGACAACTCCTGCTTGCTGGCTGGGATCGGCGGGAGCGACTGGTAACTGGCCTCGGGCGGGGCGGTGCCGCTGAGTTTGAAGAGCGGGAGGACGCCCAGGTTGTCGATTTGCTGGCGGATGCGCTCGCTCGCATGGGCGAGTTCGACTGGGGCGGTCTGGGTTTGCACGCTGCGCAAGCGCCGCGCGAAGCCGGCTAACACGCCGATGAAGGTGCTGTCCATGGTCGAGCACTCGGTCAGGTCGATGAGGAAGCGGGTATGGCCGCGGGCGCGCAGGGTCTCGACGGCCTTCTTGAACTCGGCCGAACAGGCGAAGGTGGCTTTGCCGGCGACGCGCAAGCACACGCCGGCCTCCTCCACCGCCACCATCAGCTTGGCCACCGGAACAGGCATTGCGTCCTGAGACAGTTGACTCGACTTAAGCATGCGCTCCAGGTGCCCGTCCGTCAAGTTGTAGGCGGGTTGTAGGCGGACCTGACCGGCGCGTGTGAATGGTGTGGTGCGGGCGTCGGCGCGGCAGCAGGGTCGCCCGGGCCGCGCGAGCGCCAGGGCGATTCAGTGGTTGCGCCCGACGATCTCGACGAGGGTCTGCTGCAGGAGGAGGGTGTCGTCGAGGCTGCTGGAGACCAGGCGCAAGTTGCAGCGCAGGAGTCTTTCCATGGCCCGCACCAGCTCGGCGGTCGAGTAGTTGGCGGTTTGGGGGAGGGCCTTGAACAGGACGTAGGGGTTCATGGCTAACGGATTGTAGCGCCGGTCGTCGGGCAGGGCTCCCGCCGGGATGCCCCCGAGCTGCACCTTGAACCGGTCGTAGCTTCGCTCCGGTCGCAGCAAGCCTAGCCGCAGCAGCTCTTTCAAAAAGAGCAGGACGCGGACCTTGGCGATGAGGCCGTACAAGAAACCGATCGGGGACTTCTCCCGGTCGAACTTCATGCCCCACAGCTCCTCGTCCAGAGTGCGCAACAACCGAGGCAAATCGCGGTCGCCCAACGCATCCCCGAGGGCAAAGGCGCGCGCATGTTTCTGCCGCGTCACCAACATCCGCACGTCCGCCACGGCGATCTCCCCGCGCGCCCCGACATAGAGACTGAGTTTCTCGACCTCGTGGCTGAGCTGGCGCAAGTCCGGCCCGACGGTCTGGACCAGCTCGAGCAGGGCTTCCTCGGCGATGGTCTTTTGGCGGGCTTGGGTTTCCTGGCGGGCGAAGGACTCGGCGCGCGGGAGCCAGTCCTTGTCCTCGAAGGCGAGGGCGGTGTAGGACTCGGTGGTGCCCGCCTTTTCGATGGTCTTGTAGAAGACCTTGCGTTTGTCGACTTTTCCAGCACTGATCAGCAAGCGGACGTTGTCCCAGGCGAACGCCTTAAGCTCCTGAGCCAACTCCGCCACGGCCTCAGTCACTGCCTTGGCGCCGGCCGTGCGGTCTTCCCCGAGGAAGGTGCAGTCTCGCAGCCACACGACTTTGGCCTGGCCGAAGAAGGGGAGGGTTTGCAGCGCCTCGCGGAGCCGGGCGATGGCGCGGAGGGCTTCGCCGCTGTTGCTGGCGCGGGCGTCCAGGATCTCGTGGTCGAATCCGCCGGCGTCAGCGCACCATTGGTCGTAGAGTTGGCGTGCCCGCCGGCCTACGGCGAAGTCGTCGTCGCCACACACCAAGACGAGCGCGGGTTGGGGGCGCGGGTTGGGTGGCACGGGAGCAGCGGGCGGTAGGGGCGCTGAGGCTTAAGCTTGCTCGGGTTCGCCACCGTTCTCGTTGATACGGGTGAGGAGCTCGGACATGTCTTCGACCTGGTCGAAGAGCGTGCGGGTGACGTACACGGGCCGTTTCTGGGCGGTGGCCAGCGCCAGGCAATCGCTCGGTCGCGCGTCCAGCTCGACGATCTTGCGACCGAGTTCATTTTGCTGCTGGAGGATGAGGCGGGCGAAGTAGGTGGAGTTCTTCAGCTCGGTGATGACCACGCGTTCGACGGTGACGCCCAGGGCCTCGAAGATGTGGTTGACGAGGTCGTGGGTCAAGGGGCGCTCCTTCGGGGTGTCGCGGAGGAACATGCCGATGATCGCGCCCATGTTGTGCTCGACCTGGATCACGAACACTTTATCGTCGTTGCCCACGAAGACCGCGCACCCGCTGTTCGCCGGCAGAATGCCGCGAATCCCGATCAGCACGACGTCGTTCTTCATAGCGCCAATCTATTAGCTCCGGCCAAAAAGACAAGCCTCAGCCCAGAGTCCATCCGCGGCCGCTCCCCGCGCGCGGGGGCCGAGCCGGGCCTTTTGTGGATTGCCAGCCGAGCGGCCTCTCAGGGACAATGCGGCGGTGAACTACCGTGACAAACTGCTGCCGATCGAGCGCCTGCCCGAGTGGCGCGCGCGCGTTCGCGCCGCGGGTCGCATCTTGGTGGTCACCAACGGCTGTTTCGACCTCTTGCACCTGGGGCATGTGACTTACCTCGAAGCGGCCCGCAACCTCGGCGACAGTCTGTTGGTGGGAGTCAACAGCGACACCTCCGTCCGCGCCCTCAAGGGGGCCGCCCGCCCGCTGAACCCTGAGCACGACCGAGCGGGTGTGGTTGCCGGTTTACAGTCCGTGGACGCGGTTTGTGTGTTTGGGGATTCTGACGCTCTCGGTTTTCTCTCGTTGGCGCAGCCGGACATTTACGCCAAGGGGGGTGACTACACGGTCGAGACGATCAACCAGGCGGAACGACAGTACGTCGAGCGATTGGGGGGGCGGGTGGTCGTGTTGGGGGGGGTGCCGGGGAAATCGACCACGGCGC
>VHCO01000410.1 GCA_016871715.1 Verrucomicrobiota bacterium | reverse complement strand
TTGGTGCTGTAGTGGGCGCCGAAGCGCTTGAGCTCGGGCCGACTGGGAAGTCTCGGGTACGCCTGCTGGACCGCCGATTTCCAATCGGCAGGGTGTTCGCAGCGGCGGCGGGCCCTGCAGGTTTGAAACCTGCGATACGGCAGATTAAGAATCTGCGTTATCCCATGCGGCCTTTGCTCGGCCGGGATGGGGCCCGAGCGCCCGCGCCTGCGGTCTGAAGGTTACTGGGCTTCTCGATTCTTCGGCGGCATGGCCTGGGCGGCCCAGCGCTCGTAGCGGGCGCGGAGTTCCTTGACCTTCTCCGGATGAGTCGCGGCTAGGTTGTTGGCTTCGCCGAGGTCAGTGGCGAGGTTGAACAGTTCGACTTCCTCGGTCTGGCGGCGGGTGCCAGCGCGCAGTTTGAGTTTCCAGTCGCCGACGCGCAGGGCCCCGCTGTTGGGGGCGGTGTTGAGCAAGATCTCCTCATGGGGCGAAGGCCGGTTCTGGGTCAGGGTGGGCCAAAGGTCACGGCCGTCGAGCGGCAGCACCTGCCTTTCGGGTGCCAGGGAAGCGCCGGCCAGGTTCAGGAGAGTCGGGAACCAGTCCACGATGTGGAGCGGTTCCTTGAGACGTTGACCGGCAGGGACCTGCCCGTCCCAGGTGGCGAAGGCGCAGACGCGGACGCCGCCTTCGTAGAGGCCACCTTTGCCTCCGCGCAGCGGTGTGTTGTCCGTAACGCGACCCGGGCTGGGGCCGCCGTTATCGCTCGAGAAGACGAAGAGCGTGGACGGCCGCAGGCCGTTCTCCTCGATCGCCGCGACGATTTGTCCGATGGCCTCGTCCATGGCGGCGAGCATGCCGGCCAGCTTGCGCCGCGGTTCCGGCAAGTGCGCGTAGGGCTGGAGGTACTCGTCGGGGACCTGCAGGGGTGTGTGGACCGCGTTGAAAGGGACGTAGAGGAACAACGGCTTCTTGCCGTCGTGCGCTTGGACCACCTTCACCGCTTCGCGAGCGATGAGGTGGGTGTTGTAGCCTTCCTCCTGGAGCCGTTCGCCGTTGCGATACCAGTCCAGGATCCCATTGCGCGTGCGCGTGAAGTAATCCAGCGCGCCGAACAGATGGCCGTAAGCGTGATCGAAGCCGCGCGCGTTCGGCCAGTACGCCCGCTCGAAATCGCCCAGGTGCCATTTGCCGCAAATGACCGTGTGGTAGCCCGCCTCGCGGAGCGCCGCCGGCAGCATGCGTTCTCCCAACGGCAACCCGAAGGGCGCCCCTGGCTTGATGACGCCCACCTGGAGACCGTGTCGCATCGGGTAACGGCCTGTCATAAGCGCCGCGCGGGTGGGCGAGCAAACCGGCTGCACGTAGAACGACTCGAGGACGGTGCCGGCCGCAGCCAGCTTGTCGAGGTGCGGTGTCCGGATCTGCTTGCCGCCGTTGAAGCCGCAATCCGCGTAGCCGAGGTCGTCGGCGAGGATGAAGACGACGTTCGGCCGCGTCGCACCCGTGGCCGGCAGCACAAACAGCAACAGGAAACAAACGACGGCCCACCAGGCCGGGTAACGGTTAGGGCGCTGACCGAAGTGCGTTAAGGATGGTTGCATAGACTTGACTGGCTTACTCGTGGGTCACCGGGATGGACTAGAAGCCGGCGGTAGGGCGCGCAGTCCTCTGCGCGCCGCAGACCGCTATGGGCACAGGAAGCCGCGGCGCGCAGAGGGCTGCGCGCCCTACCAGCGGCAATTCGTCGTCTATCCTGAGCTCTCATCAGTATTCTGTGGCGAAAGCGCGTTCACATTTCCAAATCCTAAATCCTAAATCCTAAATCCTAAATCTCATATCTTCCTGGCCGAGTTCACGGCGAAAGCAGCAGGTTGTGGTGGGCGTCACGGGGTGGGTGCAGGTCAGGTCGGGCGGGTGGAGAGGTGCGGTTGCTCCTGGCGGCCTTCGGCCGCAGGGTGGTGCTGGGCAGCGAGAGCGGGTATTCGTTGCGTTGCGCCGCGCCTGGGGTACTGCGGCCGCGATCGAGGTACTCTTGGAGGAGAGCGTTGAGCCGGCGCGCCACTGCCGGGTGGTCCCCCAGCACATCGGTCGTTTCGCTCAGGTCATCGGCGAGCTGAAACAACTCGCGCTGGCCGTCCTTGTGAAAGATCGCCTTCCACGGCCCCTGGCGAATGGCCAGGTCACCCGTTGAAGACTGGTGCAGCGTGGCCTCGCGCACGGGGGCGCGCGCGGTGCCGAGCAGCGCGGGTAGGATGCTGACACTGTCCTCGCCGGCGGCATCGGGAAGCTTGGCCCCGACGATCTCCGCCGCCGTAGCCAGTAGGTCGTTGAGGCAAATGACATCGTCGCACACCGTGCCGGGCGCGATTCGCCCTGGCCAACGCGCGGCGAACGGGACCCGGTGGCCGCCTTCGTAGATGCTGCGTTTGGAGCCGCGCAAGGGCGCGTAGGGGCGACCCTCAGCGCCGTTATCGCTGGTGGCGATCAGCAGGGTGTTGCGAGCGAGACCGGTCCGCTCCAGCGCCTCCACGATCTGGCCGAGCATGTGGTCGCCTTGATAAAGCCAATCGCCGTAGGCCGGGTCGTTCCCGACCGGATCCCGCGCTCCGCTCCGGCCGACGAACTCCGCCGCCGGCGCGATGGGCGTGTGCGGCGGGCACATCGGAAAGTAGAGAAAGAACGGCTGGTCCTTGGGGCGTTGGCGGAGCCAGGCGACCGCCTTTTGGATCATGAGCGGTTGGTTTTCGATGGCCGTGACGTTGGCCACGACGCGGTCATGCTCGAGAATCGAGCCAATGTTGCGGGCGTGGGTGAAGCCGCAGAAGTAATCGAAGCCGAGCGCGTTCGGGCCGCTTGTGAACCGCGCGCCGACGGGCAACCGGGTCTCAGAACCGGGTTTGCCGTCCACCCACTCGAGGCCCAGGTGCCATTTGCCGATGCACGCCGTGGCGTAGCCGTGCTGTTGAAGCAGAGACGCCACCGTCAAGCGCGTCGGCGGAATGATCGGCTTCGAGTAGGTGGTCAGGACGCCGAACTGCCCGATGCGCGTGGGGTAACGGCCCGTCAAGACGCCGTAGCGGGTGGGTGTGCACACGGCGGAGGCGGTGTGGGCGTCAGTGAAGCGCATCCCCTCTTGGGCGAGTTGGTCGAGGTTCGGCGTGCGCAAGGCGGACTCGGCGCGGTAGCTCGGCGGCTGGCCCCAACCCAGGTCGTCGAAGAGCACCAAGACAAGGTTCGGTCGGTCCGCGCCATAGACGGCGTGGCCAACGAGGGCGCCCAGGAGGATGGCGAAGAGCCTATTCATCACGGTCGGGCTGCTCCGGTGCGTGGCGCTTGGCCTCCGCTCGCGCTCATGTGCTTCCACCAGTCCGGGCCGTCGGCCTCGACGGCGGCATTGTGGCGGACGAGTTGGTCGCGAAGGGCGGCGAACCGCTCCGGTTCCGCGAGTTGGAGGTCGGTGGATTCCTGCGGGTCGTTGCGCAGGTCGTAGAGCTCGAATTGGGTCAGTTCCGCGTTGCTGAGGATTTTGTAGTCATCGACGCGCAGGGCGATCTTCGCGTTGGGCGCCATGTGCAACCGCCAATAGAGCGGTTGCACCCGCACCACCCGCTCGGCCGCACCGGTCCATACCGGTAAGACATTCGCGCCGTCCAGCACGCGATCTTTGGGCGCCTCGACGCCGGCTGCTGCCAGCAGGGTGACGAACAAGTCGCTGCCGATGACCGGCACGTCACTGGTGGCGCCGGTCGGGATCCGACCTGGCCAGCGGGCAAGCCCAGGCACGCGGATGCCGCCCTCGTGCAGGTCGCGCTTGCGCCCGCGCAACCCACCGGTCGAACCTCGTCCGGGCGACCGAATGCCATC
Source organism: Verrucomicrobiota bacterium (assembly GCA_016871715.1). GTDB lineage: Bacteria > Verrucomicrobiota > Verrucomicrobiia > Limisphaerales > J093 > VHCO01. The sequence continues at coordinate 1,173 of VHCO01000410.1, read as the reverse complement.
GCCTTCCGGGCCGTTGTCCGAGGTGAAGAACACGAGGGTGTTGGGAGCCAGTTTAAGCTCATCGAGGGCCTTCATCAGGGAGCCGAAGGCGTCGTCGAGTTGGGTGATGTTCGCGTGGTGCTCGCGCTGCACGTCGTCCGCAAGGTCAGGGTACAACGCCTTGAACTTGGGGTCAGACTTGATCGGGTAATGCGGTTCATGCGTCCACACCGCCAGGAAAAAGGGCGCTGCCGCCGCTCGCCGCTCTCTGAGCCATCGGACCGCCTCCTCGGCGACGAGCGGCGCGGAATATCCAGCGAGCGGGCCGACGGGCTGGCCGTTGCGAACGAAGTTCCGGGGGTTCTGGTGGCTGGGCGCGGCATTGTTCTGCGTGGCCAGCCACCAATCATAGCCGTGGTCGCCGGGCTGAGGTTGGCGGGGGTCGTTGAACCAACCGTTCAAATGCCACTTGCCACTGTGACCGGTTTGGTAGCCGGCGCCTCTGAGCAGCGTCGGCAAAGCGATTTCACTGCGGCGCAGGTGGACCTCGCCCCCCTGGGCAATCCAGGTGAATACCCCGTTGCGATGCGGTGTGCGCCCGGTAAGCAACGCCGAACGTGACGGACTGCACACGGCGCTCGCCGAGTAGCAGTGCGTCATCCGCACCCCTTGCTTCGCAAACGCGTCCAGGTTCGGCGTCCGGATGATCGGATGCCCGTAACAGCCCAGGTCGCCATACCCCAGATCGTCTGCGAGGAACAAGACGATATTGGGCCGCGCAGCCGAGCCTGGGGCGGCGTCGAGCGCGATCGGGAAGGCGTACGCCAGGCAGGCCAGTCCCAGGAGCGCGGCGCGCAGAGGACTGCGCGCCTCCATGAACGACCAGGTAGGGCCGGACCGCCGGGCCGGCCGCTCGGGCTCGGTGACCTGCTTCGTTCGGCGCGCCCAGCGGTCGCGCCCTACCCGTTCATGGCCCCGATGCGCGCGCCAAAGCGGGTGGAAGCTACCCCGGATTTGTAATCGATGTCGGATACTCATCAGTATGCTAGAGCCTGTCCCAAACGGGGAAATGGCCGTAAAGAGCCATCCTGACGGCGCTGCGGCGCAGCTCAAGCGGGGCAAAATCGCCCCGGCAGCCCGGAGAACGCCCGTTATGATGTCTTTCCGCGGCCCGCTCGCCGGCGGGTGAGGGGG
>VHCO01000409.1 GCA_016871715.1 Verrucomicrobiota bacterium | reverse complement strand
GGGGTTGCCCCTGACCGACGGCGAAGGGGTTCGCGGGCTCGCGGGAGCTCGCCCCTCCAAGGGCGACAATGTTCGGGTCGAGGGGCGAGTTCTACGAGCCCGGGAGTTGTCGCTGGCTGATGGCGAAAGGGTTCGTGGGCTCGCGGGAGCTCGCCCCTCCAAGGGCGACAATGTTCGGGTCGAGGGGCGAGTTCTACGAGCCCGGAGGTTGTCGCTGACTGACGGCGAAGCATGGCTACGTCATTTGCCGTAGCTCCCATCCGCGGCGCACCCACGACGAGATCACCGCCCTGCCGTGGTATTGCCTATGAGACCGAGCCAGGTACTCAGCCGAAGGCGAACCCTCCCACGGGGGGCCGGCGCTCGGTTGGCGGAGTTCCTTTGCGCTTGTCCGGAGAACCTCGGCATCCTAGTTTGGCGAGCAACACGAGAAGCCAACCACAACGATGCGTCTATGAAACCGAATGATTTGACTCGACGTGAGTTTTTGGCGGCGGCCTCGGCCAGCTCCTTGGCGGCGGTGGCCTCGACCAGTCTGCCGGCCTATGCCGACATCACCCGGCGCGCGGGCAAACTGGCGATTCTGGGCGGTGAACCTATCCGCAAGAACAAAGGCTGGCCGGATTGGCCGTATGTGGACGACCGGATCGTGGACGCGGTGGTGAAGACGACCAAGAGCGGGATTTGGTGTCGGATCCAGTCGGCCACGGGGACAGTCCCGACGTTCGAGAAGGAATTCGCAAAGTTGATGGGGTCGAAGTTCTGCGTGGCGACGGGATCGGGCACGCAAGCGTTGCACACGTGTGTCGAGGCCCTGGGGATCAGTGCCGGGGACGAGGTCATTACGTCACCGTACACGGATCCGGGAACGATCGCTTCAATTCTGTCGGCGCGGGCGTTGCCGGTGTTGGCGGACTTGGACCCGGCCTCTTACCAGCTCGATCCGGCGGATGTCGAGCGGCGGATCACCGAGAACACGCGGGCGATCATGCCGGTGCACATGATGGGGCAGGCAGCGGATTTGGAGCGGATCATGGCGATCGCCCGGCGGCACAAGCTGTCGGTGATCGAGGACGCCGCGCAAGCGCATCTGGCGGAGTACCAGGGCAAGAAGCTGGGGACCATCGCGCCGTTGGGCTGCTTCAGTTTTCAGTCGAGCAAGACGATCGCCGCCGGTGAAGGCGGGGCGATTCTGGGCGATGACGAAGAGCTCATGGACAAGTGTTACACGGTCCACAACCACGGCACCTCGCGCCGGGGTCGGACGGAGGTGATCGGCCCGAAGTACCGCATGAACGAGTTCGAGGCGGCGGTGTTGCTGGCCCAGTTGGCCGGGGCGCAAGAGCGGTTCCGGCGCCGGAACGAAAACGCGGCTCATCTGACAGCGCGTTTGCGGGGTTGTCCGGGCGTGGCGCCGCAGAAGCTCTATCCGGGCACGACCAGCGGTTCGTTCTATCTGTACGCCATGAGCTATCGGAAGGAGCAGTTCAATGGGGTGGACCGAGCCCGGTTTCTGAAGGCGGTGGCGTCGGAGGGGGTGAGCCTAAGCCCGTACATCGAGCGGGGTTTGCACCGGGAGCCGTGGGTGGATCACATCGTACAGACCAAGGCGTATCAGAAGACGTTCTCGGCGCGTCGGCTGCAGCAGTTTCGGGAGGAGATGCAGTGTCCGAATTGCGACCGGGTCTGCGCCGAGATGGCCATGATCTGGGCCTCGGGCCCGCTCTTGGGGACTCAGGCGGACATGGATGACATTGCCGATGCGATTCTGAAGGTGTACGAGAACAGGGACAAACTGGCTGCGATTTGAGGCCGGGTCGCGTTGCCCGCGGCTGTGCGCAGCCGCCTGGGCTTGGATCTGAACCATGCGGATAACGGACGTACTTGTTAAGCAGGGGCTCCTGACGCGCGAGCAGCTCGGGGAGGCGCTGCGGCTGCAGAAGGCCGAGGGGGTGCGGATCGACCGTGCGATTGTCCGGTTGGGTTACTTGACGGAGCGGCGGATGCTCGAGGTGCTCGGGGCCCACTTGAATCTTAAGGTGGTGGATCTGGCCGAGGTGGTCATCGGCCGCGAGGTGCTGCGCCTGCTGCCGCCCAAGTTGGTTTTCCGGAAACGCCTCTTGCCCATCGCCCGCGAGAACGGCGCGCTCGAGGTGGCCACCAGCGACGCCTTTGACATGAGCGCCTTGGACGAGGTGCGGTTGCTGACGGGGTTGACGGTGCATCCGGTTTTGGCGCCGGCGGAGGACATCGACAAGCTGATCAAGGCGCATTACGGGGTGGGCGGGGACACCATCGACGAGATGGTGGCGGGCGACACGACGGGCAGCGTAGCGGAGGTGACCTCGAGCGAGGACCTGCTCGAGATGGCGCAGGAAGCCAGCGTGATCAAGCTGGTCAACGAACTGATCATCGAGGCGGTCAACGAGCGCGCCAGTGACATTCATGTCGAGCCGTACGAGGGTGCGCTGTCGATACGGTATCGGATTGACGGCGTGCTGCACGAGGCGTCGTTGCCGCCGCAGATCCACCGGTTCCAGGCGGCCATCATCAGCCGGCTGAAGATCCTGGCGAACCTGAACATTGCCGAGCGCCGGGTGCCGCAGGATGGGCGCATCGAGTTCAGCGTGGGGGGGCGGCAGATCGACGTGCGGGTGAGCGTGATCCCGATGTTGTTTGGCGAGGGCATCGTGATGCGCCTGTTGGACAAGGCGAACGTGTTGTTCACGCTCACCGAGTTGGGCATGGACCAGGCCACGTTCGACCGGTTCCGCGCCCTCATCGAGCGGCCGCACGGGATCCTCTTGGTGACCGGCCCGACTGGCAGCGGGAAGACGACCACCTTATACGCGGCCCTCAACGCGATCGTGAGCCGCGAGATCAAGGTGCTCACCGTCGAGGACCCGGTCGAGTACCACTTGCGCGGGGTGAACCAGATCCCGGTGGAACCGCACGTGGGGATGACGTTCGAGCGGGGTCTGCGGGCGATTCTGCGGCACGACCCGGACGTGATCATGATCGGTGAGATCCGGGACTTGGAGACGGCGCGGGCGGCGATTCAGGCTTCGTTGACGGGGCACTTGGTCCTTTCGACCCTGCACACGAACGACGCGGCGTCGGCCCCGCTGCGGCTGATGGACATGGGAGTCGAGCCATATCTGGTGAGCAGCACGCTCATCGGCGCCATGGCCCAGCGTCTGGTGCGCAAGATCTGTCCCAAGTGCAAAACCGGCTTCGCCCCCGACCCGCGGACTGTCCCGGCCGACTTCGGGCTCGAGCCGGCCGACCGACTGCAACGGGGCGACGGTTGCGAGGCCTGTCGGGCAACCGGCTATCGCGGTCGCACTGGCCTGTACGAGTTGATGGTCAGTGACGAGGAACTGGCGGATCACATCCTGCGCCGCCGGCCGCCGGCCGAGCTGATCCAGGTAGCGCGCCGGTCTGGGCTGCGCTTGTTGCGCGAGGACGGCTGGGCGAAGGTTCGGCAAGGGGTGACCACGGTGAGCGAAGTGGTCACTTGCACGGCGGTGTAGCGGCGGACAGAATCGGGCATGGCAGAGTTCCAGTACGTAGCCAAGACGGCTGCCGGTGAGACGGTGGCCGGGGTGATTGCAGCCGAGACGGAGGCGACGGCGCTGCGGGTGCTGGACGAGCGCAACCTCTTCCCCCTGTCTCTTCGCGATCAATCCGGCGCTGTCCGGGCGCAGACTACGCGTCGCCGGATCCGCACCCGCGACGTCGGGATCATGTACGGTCAATTGGCGGACCTGATCGGGTCGGGTGTCCCGTTGTTGCGGGCGCTCGATTCCTTGATCAAGTCGACCGTCAACCCGCGGTTGGCGGAGGTGCTTAAGGAGGTGCGCGCGGCCGTGGCGGACGGCACCTCGTTGACCGAGGCGTTGCGGGGGTTTCCGGAAGTGTTTCCGGCGTTGCACACGGCGATGGTGCAGGCGGGGGAACGGGCCAGTTTTCTCGAGGATGTGTTGCATAGCCTCTCGACGTTTCTCGAGCGCTTGGATGAACTGAGAAGCAAGGTGCTCGGCTCGCTGACTTATCCGGCGTTGTTGGCGGTGGTGGGGTCGATGGTGCTGATCGGGGCTTTGCTGTTCTTTGTGCCGCGGTTCGAGCCGCTCCTGGGACAAGGCAGCAAGCCGCTGCCGACCGAGTTGGTGTTTGGCATGAGCCAAATCCTGCGGAGCTACTGGCATCTGCTGGCCCTTGGGCTTGGGGGAGTGGGGGTGTTAGCTTGGGGGAGCTTCGCCAGCGAACGCGGCCGCCGCCTATTCGAGGAATGGCGGCTACGCGTGCCGGTCATTGGCACCACGCTGCGGATGCTGGCCATCTCACGGTTCAGCCGCATCTTGGGGACCATGCTGGCCAACGGGGTGCCCCTGCTCCAAGCCCTTGCGATTAGCCGGGGCGCCACGGGCTCGAAGGTGCTTGGCGATCGGATTACCGAGGCGATGGAGAATGTGCGCGGCGGCAAACCTCTCACCGACCCGCTGCGGGTAGGCGGGTTGTTCCCTGAGCAGATTCTCGCCATGATCCGCGTGGCGGAGGAATCCAATCGACTGGACAAGGTCTTGCTCACGATCGCGGACACCGTCGAGCGGCGCACGAATCGGCAGGTGGATCAGGCGGTGCGGTTGCTCGAGCCGGTGATTCTGTGTGTGGTGGCGATGGCGATCGGTTTCTTGGCGCTGGGCCTGTTGCTGCCCATTTTCACCATGGCCAGCGCGTTGGGGCGGAGTTGAGCGGTGGTAGGCCTTTGGTTTGCTGTGGGCGCAGGGGGTTTCAGATCCTGGCCCTGCGTCCCTGCCAGAGGCGGAATCCTACAGCCCCGCAGGGTTCGGGAACCGAGGGACGGGGCGTCGCGGAGCTCCGCCCTCCAGTTGCAGCATGGAGGGGCGAGCTCTGCGAGCCCGGCATTCGCGGTCTCGGCCGCAGACCCGAAATGGCGGCGGGGATTGGGAGCCGAGGGACAGGCGTCGCGGAGCTCCGCCCTCCAGTTGCAGCATGGAGGGGCGA
>VHCO01000408.1 GCA_016871715.1 Verrucomicrobiota bacterium | reverse complement strand
CCGGACCTCTCGCTCTGGGGCGTTTCGTTGGTCTGCTGGCCACCCAGCGGTGAACGCATCTCGGCCGGCAGGTTGTCCTGTCCCACTTCCGGCGCCGGCACTCAGGAGCGGGCCCTCGCCATCGCCCGCGGCGGCACGCGCGCGACCTACAACCTCATCGACTTTTCCTCGGTCGATCTCCTAAGAGGCCAGTTCGGCAGCGGCGATTATTCTGTCCAGCTCGAACTCGAGGACGCCGGCGGTCGCCGTCGAGCTCTGGTCTTTAAGCTCACCGTGCCGCCCTATTCCGAAGCGAGTTTCCCGGACTTCCTCGCCGTCCTGGCGCCGGTGGCCGGGGCCCACGATGTTCCCCGAGCGCCTGGGTGTGAGTTCGGCGGCTCCCAATGGGACGCCGTAACCATCTATGAAAGCGATTGGACCGAGGTCTACCGCGCGGCGCAGACGACCCCGTCGGACCGACACCAGGTCACTCGACAGCTCGAGCCGGGCCGGGCGCACTGGCTGGCCCTGGACGTCACCGACCCGACCACGCGGCTCTTTGCCAGTCGCACCTGGTCGGCCTTCGCCACTGAATTCGAGCCCGTGACCCTCGAAGTCGAGTCGGCCCACGGACCGGCGACGCCCGCGATTGGCCTGCACACTTTGCCCTACGGCACTCTGATGACGAACTCCGTGAGCAGCCCGTTGACGGCCGGGCCGGTCCAGTTCCTCTGCCTCGGCTGGAGGCTGCAAGGCCAAGGGCCCGCCGCTGGCACGGGCAACCAGTTCGTCATGACCGCCGTCCAGGATGCGGTCCTGCAATGGCGTTGGGGCACGAACTACTGGTTGAATGTCCAGGCGTCCGCCGGCGGCGCCGTGGCGCCCGCCGGTGGCTGGCAGCGCGCCGACCAGACCGCGCGCCTCCGAGCCCTGCCCCTGCCCTATTTCCACTTCGTGCGCTGGATAGGCGATGTGCCCGCCGGTGCCGAGACCACCCCTGAGCTCGACTTGTCCATCACCGCGCCGCTGGCCCTCACCGCCCAGTTTGCGCCCGACCTCGCCGCCCACGGCACACCCCACGGGTGGCTCGCCCAGCACGGTTGGATCGCCGCCTTTGACCTCGTCGAACTGGGCGATCCCGATCAGGACGGGGCGCGCACCTGGGAAGAGTTTCTCGCGGGGACCGATCCCAACAACCCCGCCAGCGTGTTTCGCGCCTCGTCGTTGCGCTGGAGCGCGACCGTCCCGGGCTGGATCCTCACCTGGCCAACCGCCGACGGGCGCCGCTACCAAGTCCATTTCAGCACGGATCTAACGCACGGGTTCGACCTCCTAACCAGCGGTTTAGCCACGGGCGCCTACACCGACCGCGTGGATTCGGCCACCAGCGCGCGCTTCTATCGGCTGCAACTCGAGCCCTAGTGCCGTGCGAATGCGGCCCCTGGACAGACCGCCATCGGCACCATCGGTAGGGCGCGCAGTCCTCTGCGCGCCGCACACCCCAAAGCTCGAAACGCGCAGAGACGTCCCTCGATGACAGACCACCATCGGTAGGGCGCGCAGTCCTCTGCGCGCCGCACACCTCAAAGCACGAAACGCGCTCAACCGCCTCTCGAATTCAGAACCGCCACCGGGGGGCAAGCTCAGCCGAATTGCGCCGGTTGACCGGTCGTGGCTAGGACGGCGTGCCAGAGGTCGCCACCGGGATCGACGCGCTTCTTGGCGTCGGCCAGGCGCTCGATGGGCACATGAGTGAAGGCATCGTGCATCAGCCCGATAACCAGACCGGTCTTGCCTGCCATGGCAGCGTGGACCGCGTTTCGAGCGAATTGATCGCAGAGGATCGAGTCCTCCGCGTCGGCGGGTCGGGAGCGGATGATGTAGCTTGGGTCGAAATAGCGCAGCACGAACGGGATCTTCTCCCGCTTGAAATACTGGGCGATCCGATCGCGGAGGTGCAGCCCGATGTCCCCTAACCGGAGGTTGCCAGAAGCGTCGCGGCTTTCCCCCTCGGCCGAGAGCAGGTCTTGCCCGGCGCCTGTCAAGGGGTGCCTTACTGCCCGCCACCCGTCAGTCGCGCCACCAGGAAATCGCGGAAGCCATCGAGGCTTTTCCAGGCTGTGGCCACTCGCATCGACTTGGCCTGATCGTCCAGCAAGGTGAATCCCTTTTCATCCACTCGAACGCCCAGTTGCTCCATGGTGCAGAGCTCCTGGGTGAAGGCCAGATAGACGGCTACCGTGTCGAACAGCGTGCTGGAGCGGCTCTCGGCCACTCGGTTGTTCTTGTCTTTGTCGGTGCTCCAGAAGCGGTAATTGGCGACGATGGCCGCCGCGACGGGATCCCGGGAATCCCGCACACGCGCGTAACGGTCGCCACTCAACTCGACCAGGCCGCAGGTGTCCAGCGGGGTGATGGTGATGTCCCACGGAGCGCTCAGGACCTTCTGGCAGGCCTTGGCATCGGCCCGCACGTTCCATTCGGCCGAGATCTTCGGGCTGCCGCCATAACCCAACCGCACGCTGCCGTGCATCCCCACAAACCGCGCCCGGTGCGCAATCTTTGGTTCGCGCTCCAACGCCGCCGCGAGGTTCGGCAACGGTCCGACCGCGATAACGGTGATCGGCTCCTCGGACTGCATGATCGTATCGATCATAGCCTGCACACCGTCCGAATGGATCTTGCCCGGATACGACTTGAGGTCGTAATCCTTGACCCATTCCCGCTGCGGGCCCGAGTCGTCCGGGTTAAGCGGCAACCCTCTGCCAATGGGAATGTCGGTTCGGCCTGCCGCCTGCAAGAATTTGGCGAAGATCTTCGTCCGATACTCCGGCTTGCCGTAATCGCCGACCACCAACTTCACGTCCAACTCCGGGCACTTGAGCAACAGGCCCAACGCCCAGGTGTCATCGATGTCATCCCCAATGTCCGAATCGTAAATGACGGGAATTGGCTTGCCGGCCGCCTGCGCGGCGGCGGGCGGGAACGTTAGTGAAAGGGCCAAGCCCAGAGCCGTCAGCGCGGTCAACCCCACGGCGCGGCGGCAACCATACGGCAGCGAGGAGGTTCTCATCGTCATGGCGGAGGATTGGAGCATCCTCGGCGACGTCTTTCGAGCGTTATTTTGAATCGCGGGACGAAGACCCCGAGGCGTTTGTCCTGATCGCCTGGCGGGAGCGTGGCTGGCTGGAGGAGGTGGCTCCGGGCAGAAGCGGCCGCGAGCAGCCGGCATCGGGTCCCGAACCATGCCCCTCCGTCCTGACCCTTGAACCGGTCGATCGCCTACCCTGCGTCGTCATCCTGCCCTCGCTCAGATCTCCTGCGACCAGCATGGTCACGGTGTCCTCGCGCGGTAAAACGCCGCAGCCATCCCAGGGTCAGCATCGCTGAACTGGAGGGTACCCTGCGCGAACGTGTTGGTCCACACCGGCGACCAGGCGCGCAGATCCTGTGAGCGCTCGACGACGACGGTCCGTCCGGGCGACCCTGCCAGGGAGAAGCCAAACTGGCCAGCCTGGAATCCGAAACTCGGACCGTTGGCGGCGATCTCGATCGCTGCTCCAGCGCGAAAGGCCGCTTCCGGGGCGAAGGGGCCGTGTTGTCCCGCGGAGTCGATGGCCTGGACGCTCCAAAAATAGGTTCGCCCTTCCACCAGGTTGCGCAACGCCCAGGAGCGGCTTGCGCCAGGGTTGGTATGCGCGGGCAGAGCAGCGGGGGAGAGGACATCCGCGGCCCCGGGTCGAGTGCCGACCCGCACCACGTAGCGCAACCCAGCGCTCGGAGTCTCGGCGTCGGTCGCCGCGCTCCAGGAAAGCTCGACCCGGCTTCCCTCCACGACCCGCGCGAGTCCGCCCGGTGCGGTCGGGGGTGAGTTAGGAGGGTTGAGATCGTTCCTCACCGCCGCTGCGCCGGTGAACAGATCCGCGTCGCCGTCGTTGTCGTAATCGCCCCAAACGGCGCTGGAATTGTCCACGTCCCTCAGCTCGGCTTGGACAGGCTCGAACGTGCCGTCGCCTCGGTTGCGGTACAAGCGCGTGGCCGGAGTGAGTGTCGGGGGCTTGAACGGGTTAAGCGGGTCAACGGGATCCGTGGGCCGAAGGACCCCGGTGATCAGCAGATCGAGGTCGTTGTCGTTGTCGTAGTCGCCCCAAGCCGCCGAGCCGCGCGCCACGTGGTCGAAGGTCGTGAGCACCTCGGTGAGTGCGATCCCGGCGGCGTGCCCCGTCCACGTTACCGTAAGGAACGCTAGGCTACAGGCCAGCCAGAGGATCGTCCGAGGCAAAGATGACGCCCGCCTACTGGCCGAGCGGGGTCCGGAGCCGGTTGACCCCTGCGCCTGACCGCTTCTGACGCGATCGTTGCTGGTGGTATGCTTACGTGTCGTTCGGCTGCCTCGGCAGGTCCGCCGGCCCTCACACCAGGGACCGCCCAGGGACGCTACTGTGGAAGCTCTGCTGCTGCTCTGTGGCCATTGGTTGTTCATCCGCGGGTTACCCTCGCCGAGCTTGGCGCAGTTGTGAATCCGCCCACGGGCGTAATTTGGGGTAAGCCCTGGTGCGTATTTTGTCTACGCCCTGGCGCGTAGGGCCCTCGAACAAGCAGCCACCAGTCGCATGCCCAGCAGACCGCGTGCTCGCGGGCGGCGACGGCGGATTCGCCCGCCCACATGACCGAGCAGGCTGTCGTGGCGGTTCGCCACGGTCTTCATGGAGTCGTGGTGGCGTTGGTCCCCGTCACCCCGTTGGTCGACGGTTGGGTCCTGAGCTGCTGGCAAGTCTGTATGAAAGCTGCGCCCGTCCCGTGCCCGCCGTATTTCGCCTCGATCGCGATCGCCGCAATCATGACGAGCAGATCACCGGTACGCCCGGCCCGGTCCTGATAGTAGGCATCGAGCTTCTCTAGGGCCGTGCGCTCGCTGGCCGTCATGCCGTCGCTTCCCCTGAATCGCTCGATGGCGGCTCTCGCCGCTTGGACCCCGTCCCGCTCTTCGATCGCGAGGATCTGCACCGTCCATGAGACAACTCGGCTGGTCAGGAGTGGCTCAAGTTCCCGGGCAAA
>VHCO01000407.1 GCA_016871715.1 Verrucomicrobiota bacterium | reverse complement strand
CCCAAGCAGGTCACCGAGCCCGAGCGGCCGGCCCGGCGGTCCGGCCCTACCTCTAGCTGGCGGTTCATGGGGAGCTTCCACCCGCTTGGGCAACGAGGACTCAAACGGATGGAAAAGCGAGGCGTGAAGACCGTCGCGGTCGGTGCCGTCCTTCTACTTGGCCGACTTCAAGTCATCCGGCAATCGGTCATACTCCTCTGGCTCCACGTCGGGCGCCTTGGCCAGCACGGCGAGAAACTCCTCCCGGCTGCCCCGCGTGGCCCGTTCGGTGATGGTGCGCTCGCTCCGCCACGCGCCCAGCGCCTGCGCTAGCGCGAGCGACACAATCCGCTCCACCGGCACATTCTCCTTCTCGACCGCACACTTTGAGTTTCTGATGAGACAACATTGCTTTTTCCTCTCAGTGCGCCATGCTTCGGTACTCACGCGAGGAAAGGCTACGGCAGAGTTCGCGGTAAAGTTTAGCTGGACGCGAATCAATGCGAATGTGCGCTCTCATTGCGCCCGCCACAAACGCACGACGCCCCCGGCATCGCTCGACCCCAGAACGTCGCCGTCCGGAGTGCGGCAAAACTGCAGGTCAAGGATGGGCTGTGAACCTTCGGCGAGCGTGAGCAACTCGCGGATTTCCCAGCGCGCGCTCAAGCCTCCGTCGGGCGGTTCCAGACGCCAGAGTTTGATTTCCCCGGTCAGGCCGCCGCTGGCGAGGGTTTTGCCATCGGGTGAAATGGCCAATCGGACGAGCGATCCCCGATGGCCTCGGAACGTGCCGAGGCGTCGCTGTCGCGCCAGGTCCCACACTTGCATCTCAGCTCTGGAGCTGCCGGCGATGAGCCAGCGACCATCGGGCGTGAAGGCGGCGGTCTGGACCGGAAGTTCCAGATCGCGACGTGCGTCAACCAGGCTGTGGTCGCGCCGGCCCGACGCGGTTTCCCACAGCACGAGTTCCACGCCTGTGGATGCCAGCCATCGGCCGTCGGGTGAAAACACGAACTCCTCCCGGCCAGGACTCGTTACAAAGCGGCCCTGGCTGGTCCACCTGCGGCCGGTCTCCAGGTCGCGGAACTGGATCGTGCCGGCTTCGACGCCCTGACAGGCGAACCAGCGGGTATCGGGCGAAAAACAAATGGGTGCTTGTCCGGCGAAGGAATTCGTCACCGTGCGGCGGCGAACGTCCCAAAACTCGATCCGGTACGACAGTTCCGTGCCGCTTGGTGTGACGACCTCCAAACGCCGAGCGGCGGCCAGCGCGCCGTCGCGTGGCGAGAAGGCCAGGTCACCCACCCACGTTTGCACCTTCGTGTTGTCAGCCGACGCCTCCGGCCCTTCATGCGACGGCAGCGCGCGGTCCTCGGTGAGTGACGGTCTGGACGCTCCAGTCACCGTGTCCCAAAGGAGGATGTCGGATGGGTTGCGGGCAAGGGTCGCCACCGTGGCGCCATCGCGAGAAAGCGCCACGGGCGATCGGGCGGCGAGGATCCCGATCGGCTCGAAAGTGCGCCCTTCCAGCAGGTCGTTGGGCGGGTGCTCGCTCAGGTCCCACAACTTGACGGTCTCGTCCCATGAGCCGGAGGCCAGCAGCGTCCCCCCGGGCACGAACTCCACCGCATTGACTGTGCGCGAATGCCCGCGCAGCTCGCGCACCACGTCGGCTTGCCAATCCCACAGTTTGACGAGACCATCGTAACCGCCCGAAGCGACTAACCGGCCATCCGGGCTGAAGTCCAAGGCCCACGCGATGTTCTGGTGCGAATACCCGCCCCGTTCACGCTGCGTGGCGAGGTCCCACAACCGAACGGTGTCTCCGCTCGCGGTCGCCACCTGCCAGCCATCCGGCGCAAAAACCGCGTTATAGACGCTTTTCGTGTGGGGCAGGACCGTGACCGGTTCCCAGCTCGTGGTATCCCAGACGATGGCGGTCTTGTCAAAGCTGGCGCTCACCAGTCGTTGGCCGTCCGCCGAAAAACGCACGGACCAAACCGTGGTGGTGTGATTGGAGAGCGAAGGCCGGAGACGCTGCCAATCGCTGTCCACGCGCAGCAAGACAACCGCGGAATCAACCGCCACGGCCAGCACCTTGCCGTCGGGGGAGAAATCGCAGGAGCGCCCGGCCCACTCGGGATAATTGGTCAGGCATTGCCACGTCGCCCGGTCCCAAATCTGCAGCCCGACCTTGCTGCGCTGCGCGCTGAATCCCGCCGTGACAAACCAGCGGCCATCGGGCGAGAAGCTGACTGGGCCGGCGAAATGCGATTCGCCGGATTCGTCGGTCCTCAACTCGAGCGCCGGAACATCGGCGCCCGATTTCAAGTCCCAGACTCTGACAAAGCCGAAGGGGCCGGACTCGGCCAGCCAGCGTCCGTCGGGCGAGGTCGCCAGATGGAACACGATACTGGCCGCTTCGAGCGTGCGGGTCTGACGGTAGGGCCGGCACAGCCGGTTGACGTAGCGCCAGGTGAACTCGCGCAGGTCACTTTGCCCGGCTTGAGGAACGTGCCGGTCCAGGGCGTTGACGGCTTGCTGCAGATTGGCTCGCTGCCACCAATCGTGGGCGGCCTTCACATCGCCCGCGTAGGCCAGGCGCCGATAGCGTTCGGCGGCGGCGCGTTGTTGTGAGGCCATGATGGGACCGCCCACCGCCAACGCGACGAGAAACAGGTTCACGGCGGCGCCCAGCGTGGCCAGGGCCGGATTGCGCCGGCACCAGCGCCAGGCCTTGCCCGCCACTCCGATCGGCCGAGCGAGGATGGGCTCCCTTCTCAAGAACCGGCCCAGCTCTTGCGCCAGGGCCAGCGCAGTCGGATACCGCCGGGGCGGGGCTTTTTCGAGGCACTTCAGGCAGAGGGTCTCGAGATCGGGCGGCACGGCGGGATTGAGCCGGCGCGGCCGGAGCGGGTCGTCGTTGGTTACCTGGGGCAGAATCTCCGAGAGCGTTTGACCGGTAAACGGCGGGCGACCAGTCAGCAAATGATAGAGCATCGCGCCCAAGGCATAGACGTCGCTGCGCCGGGTGACTTCCGGCTGCCGCCCGGCCGCTTGTTCCGGCGGCATGTACTGCGGGGAGCCGAGCACCTGTCCCGTCAGCGTCAGCTTGGAAGTGGATTCGAGCCGTTTGGCCAAACCGAAGTCGGTGATGTGCGGCTGATCGTTCGCGTCAATGAGCACGTTGGACGGTTTGAGGTCGCGATGCAGAATCCCCCGTTCATGGGCGTGGTGGACCGCTTCGGCAATGGATTGGACGTAGCGCGCGGCTCGGAAGGGCGGCAACGGGCCGCCGCGCACCAGTTCCGCCAGGGTCTGTCCCTCAACGTATTCCATGACCAAGAAATGCCGGTCACCGCACACGCCGACTTCATAAATGGCGACGATATTGGGGTGGTGGAGGCTGCCCGCCGATTCGGCTTCGTTGCGAAAACGCTGCACCTGCTCCTGGGTCGCCAAGACCCCGTAGGGCAGGAGTTTCACCGCCACTGTCCGACCCAGGCTGAGCTGCCGGGCGCGATAGACCACGCCCATGCCGCCCTGGCCGATCCGCTCGAGCAGTTCATAGCTGCCCAGCCGTTGTGGGAGCGTCTCGGTGCCGTCCCGCAGCTCGGTCGTGGACTTGGGGTCTGGCGAAGGGCGCTCGGGTTCGGCTGCCGGGTTGGCCAGGCCGGTGAGAAGGCACTTGGGGCAAAGCCAGCGCGGGACGCCGGCCGGCAGTTGCGTGCCGCATCGCGGACAAGTCTCAGGAGCGGTCTTCACTGATTCCAGACTAAGTGCTAAATCAGCAAATCGAGAAGAAGGTTACGCGAGTACTCAGTCCGAAAACACTGCCAACAGATCCTGCACTTCCTCCTCGAGGTCCTTTCCGTGCGCGACCGTTTGGGCGATTTGCTCGCGCAGCAACTCGCCATAACGCCGCCGCAGCCGATGCACCGCCACCTTGACGGCCCCTTCGGTCATGCCCAGGCGCGCGCCGAGCTCGGCATAGACCGGATGGTCTTGGTCGCCGGCCAGGCCTCCTTTGAGTTCATCAAACAGGACTTGTTTGCCTTCCAACCGGCATTCTTCCTCCAGCCCGCGGCGGGCTGCCTCCAACGGGTTCGCGGCCCAGGCCCGGTCGAAGATCGAGCCTCAGCCACGAGAGAAGCCTCGTAGATTGGGCACTGGGCGGGCCGACAGATCGCCATTCACTGCGAGCCAAACAGCCGCCGATACTCCGCCTCGTTGACCGGGCGGGCCGCTTGGATGAACCGGCCCAGGTCGCGGTCGTAGGGTTCTACCGCGTCGCGCTGCCAGATCCACGGCGGCTCCCGCGCGAGCTTCAGCGTGTTCGGTTCCCGCCGATGCGAGGTTTCGGCGTGGCCACCCGCGAGGCTGACGGTCGCCCCCTGGTTGTGGCGTGCAGCAGGGAACTCAAGCCATCGTCCGTGTAGGCGTTGCCCAAGACACAGGACTCGACCGAGCGTTCGTGCAGGCGGTCCACGCCGCGTTGCACGCGATCGGAACTGGACCGGCTCGGAGACGCTCCCATTCCGCTCTCGCGACCCATGCGCCGGGGGAAGTCCTGGTCAAGTAGATATGAAAAGGATGCCGCCTTGATTTGCCCCGAGGGGGCGCTAGGCTGATCGCGTGAAGTTGCTTTTGGAAAACCTGCCGCCGAGCCTCACGGCCCATCGGGCGACGCTGACTCGCTGTTTGGAAGCGATGGACCGCACGCTGCCGCTCCGGGCGGTGATTCTCTTCGGGTCGCACGCCCGCGGCGACGCCCGCCCGGACAGCGACGTGGATTTGTGCCTCGTGGCCGAAGGCGCGGATCGACAGGTCGCAACCGCGCAGCGACTCCGCTGGGCGATATGGGACATTCGAGGCAAGCCGTCGCTGACTTTGATTCCCATCGCGCCGCAGCGGCTGGAAGAGAAGAAATCAACGGGCGACTTCTTTTTCCGCACGATCCACGGTCTTTTCACTTGGAGCGGTGCTTGACGAGTGCGCGGAAAGGGATTTGGGGATCGTGCTGGCAGCGCTCTTGGAGTTCTGGCCAGGAAGGCTCGGGGTGTAGGTCCACTTTAAGCGCCAGCAGGCACACGCGCAGGG
>VHCO01000406.1 GCA_016871715.1 Verrucomicrobiota bacterium | reverse complement strand
CGATTGAGCTTTCCGGCGGTCCAACCTGCGCCGGCGTTCCTGGCGATCAATTGTTCGGCGTTGCCTGGCGAGATGTTCGAGGCGGAGCTGTTTGGGGCGGAGAAGGGCGCTTACACGGGGGCGCACCAGGTGCGGTTGGGGTTAGTGGAGGCGGCGAGCGAAGGGACGTTGTTTTTGGACGAGATTGCCGAGGTGCCGCTGGGTTTGCAGGCGAAGTTGCTGCAATTCCTCGAGACGCGGGAGCATCGGCGGCTGGGGAGCGCTCAGGTACGGCGGTTTGGCGGTCGGATTATTGCGGCCACGAACCGGGTATTGGCCGAGGAGGTCGAGGCGGGGCGGTTTCGGGCGGATCTGTGGTATCGGTTGGACGTCTTTTCGATCTGCGTGCCGCCGCTGCGTGAAAGGCGGGCGGACCTGAGCGGGCTGATCGAGATGTTGTTGGTGGCGCTTTGCGAGCGGTACGAACGCCGCCGGCCGAACGTGCGCCCGGAGGATGCGGCGGCGCTGCAGGGTTATGATTTTCCGGGGAACGTGCGGGAGTTACGCAACCTGTTGGAGCGTGCGCTGCTGCGGACGGCGGTCGAGTCGTCCTGGCTGGAGTTCGATCGGGGTTGGCTGAGCGGGAAGGCTGGGGCGCGGGTTGCTCCGAAAGGGGAGGGGGTTGCGGTGAGTGAGACCGGGGGCGGGGGCGGATTGAGTCCGCTCGAGACGGTCGAGCGCGAGCTCATTCAGCGGGTGTTGGCGGAGGAAGGCGGGGTGATTCGGCGCGCGGCGAGCCGGTTGGGGATCAGCCATCAGACGCTGCTGCGGCGGTTGGAGCGCTGGCGGGAGCTACGACCGCCGGAGGCGCCGCGGTAGGGGCTGCGGCAGGTTGGGTCGAGGTTGGCCTTGGCATTTGGCACGCCGGCAGCTTACTCTGGCCGCGGTTCGGACGACATCGGTGTCAAAAGGCTTAAGGTCCCGCAGGGAGCTGCCGCTATGTTTGCATGGGCAGGGGCCCCGGGCGAGTGAGTGGCCTGCCGGAGGAAAGACTATGGTGCATTTCTGGTGCGCTGGGCGAGGTGTCAAGCTGCGGGCGAAGCGCTCGTGGTGGGTGGGGCTCCTGGTTTTGGCTTGTGGACTTCTGCCGCTGGGGCTGCGCGGGGCGGAACCGGCGGTGGCAGTTACGGGGGCGGGCGGGCTGACACGCCTGTTGAGCGCCGATAACGCGGAGGTCTGGGTCATGGGCGCCACGACCAACCAATGGCGGCGGGCGCAGGCGGGAGAGGAACTACGGCTGGGGGACCGGCTCAAGACGGGACCGGGTTGTCGCGCGCTGCTGCAGCTCTCGGATCAGAGCGTGATTCGGGTCAACGAATTGACCACCATCCAGGTTCAGCCGCCGCGCCAGCAGGAACAGCGCAAGCCGTGGTTGGATCTGCGCGGCGGTTCAGCCAGCTTCTTCAGTCGGGAGCGACCGCGCGAGATCCAATTCAGCACGCCGGTGGCGACGGGGGCCATTCGCGGGACGGAGTTTCATCTGTTGGTGAAGGAGGACGGCGAGACGCAACTGGCCTTGCTGGAGGGGGCGGTCGAGCTGAGCAACGAGCAGGGCAGTCTGGAGATGACCGGTGGCGAATTGGCGACGGTGTTGCCCGGGCGTGCGCCGAGCAAGACCGCCCTGATCGAGGCCACGCGGATCATTCAGTGGGCGTTCTACTATCCGGGGGTATTGGATCTGGAGGAGCTGAGCCTCAGCGCGGAAGCGCAGACGGCGCTGGGCGCGGCACTGGCTGCGTATCGAAGCGGGGATCTGCCCCAGGCGGTGCGTAGCTACCCGGCCGAGCGCCGGCCGGCGACGGACGAAGAACGCGTATTCTTGGCGGCGTTGCTGTTGGCGGTGGGGCAGGTCGACCAGGCTCAGGCCCAGTTGGGCGACGTGGCGACGAGTTCGCCTTTGGCTGAGGCCCTCCGGCAGATGATTGCCGCGGTGCAGTTCCAGTCGTGGACGCGACCGGCGGCGCCGGAGTTGGCCACGGCGTGGCTGGCAGAATCGTATTACCAGCAGTCGCATTACCGGTTGGGGCCGGCCCTCGAGGCGGCGCGCGCGGCGGTGGCCAAATCGCCGCGATTCGGGTTTGGCTGGATCCGGGTGGCGGAGCTGGAGTTTGGGATGGGGCGGACGGATCGGGCGCTAGCGGCGTTGGAGCGAGGGTTGGCGGAGTCGCCGCGCAACGCTCAGGGTTTGGCTCTGCGGGGGTTCATGTGGGCGGCGCGGAATCGGTTGGCGGAGGCGATGGCGAGTTTCGACGAGGCGATTGCGGTGGACGGCGCGTTGGGCAACGCTTGGTTGGGGCGCGGCTTGTGCAAGATCCGCCAGCGACGCGTCGAGGAGGGGCGCCAGGATTTGCAGGCGGCGGCGGCGCTCGAGGCGCAACGCTCCATCTTGCGCAGTTACCTGGGGAAAGCCTTTGCGCAAGCGGGTCAGGACGAGCTGGCGCGGAAGGAGTTGGGGTTGGGGCAGAAGTTGGATCCGAACGATCCGACGCCTTGGTTGTACTCGGCGCTGCTGGCGCAGAGCGACAACCGCATCAACGAGGCCATCCATGACCTCGAACGGTCCCAGGAACTGAACGATCACCGGATGCTCTTTCGGTCGCGGTTGCTTTTGGACCGGGACCAGGCGGTGCGCAGTGCCAACTTAGCGTTGGCGTATCGGGATGCGGGGCTGGTGGACTGGTCGATGCGGGAGGCGACGGCGGCCGTGGGGTACGATTACGCCAATTTCGACGCCCACAGGTTTTTGGCTAACAGCTACAATGCGTTGCGGGGCCCGACGCGGTTTTTCAACCTGCGCTACGAAGCGCCTTGGACCCGGGAGGAGTTGTTGGCGAACTTATTGGCGCCGGCTGGGGTGGGGGTGCTATCGGCGAGCGTGTCGCAACAAGACTATGGGGCGTTGTTCGAGCAGAACCGGCTCAAGTTGGCGACGCACACACAGTACTTCAGCAGCGGGGATTGGGCGCATGAAGGTTCGCTCTATGGGATGCTCGGCGGCGGCAGTTACCTGGTCGACAGCCTGTACGACAGCATGGTGGGCCAACGTCCGAACAACGATCTCGAGCGGTTGAGCGTCGGGGCACGGATGAAGCAGCAGTTGACGGGCAAGGATGCGGTCTATTTCGATGCCTTCTACCGGCGGCTCGAGAGCGGCGACGTGGCGCAGTACTACGATCAGGGGAGGGCGAGTGCCACGTTGCGGGCGAAGGACACGTTCGAGCCGGTGGCGTTGGCGGGGTACACCCGGGAATGGCAGCCGGGTGTGCGGACGTTGTTTCTGGCGCACTGGATGGCGAACGAGTTGGCCTTGACCGATCCCTTGGCGCGCTCGATCCGTTTCTTGAAGTATAGCGGTGCCACGGTCACGAGCATGCCGGCTGCGAACTTCACGCTGGATTATCTGCGGGAGACGGAGTTCTACGGTTTCGAGGCACAGCAGATGTATCAAACCGAGGCGAACACGCTGGTGGCTGGGGCGCACTATGAAGGCGGCACGATCGAAGCCGCGACCACGCTCAATCAGACGCTCAGCGGGGCGGGGTTACCACCGCGGCCCTTCGGGTCGACCCAGGCGCACGATCTCGATCGGGTGAGCGTGTACGCTTACGACACGTGGCGGCCGGTGCGGCCGCTGAAGCTGACGGCTGGGGTGGTGTTCGATCACTTGCGGTACCCGCTCAACGCGGACACGCCTCCCACCAGCAGCCTGGAGCGCGAGCGTGACAAGGTCTCGCCCAAGGCGGGATTAGAGCTGACACCCTGGGCGGGCGGGACGTTGCGCGGGGCGTACACGCGGTCGTTGGGGGGAGTGTTTCACGAGGTGGACTACCGGCTCGAGCCGAGCCAGGTAGCTGGGTTTGTGCAATCGTACCGCAGCCTGGCGCCGGAGTCGGCGGCGGGGTTGGTGCCGGGGGCGGAGTTCGAGACTTGGGGGGCGGGATTGAGCCAGAGCTTCAAGAGTGGCACCTATGTGGATGTGCAAGCGGAACTGTTGCGGAGCGAGGGCGATCGCGTGGTGGGCGTGGTGACCAACGCCACATTCTTCCCGGTGCCGGATCGGGCCTCGGGCGCGCGCGAGACGCTTGACTTCGAGGAGCGGACTTTGGCGGTGGCGGTGAATCAACTGGTGGGGCGCGAATGGTCGGTGGGGGCGAGCTACCGGCTGAGCCACGCCGAGTTGGACACGCGGTTTCCGGACGTGAACGCGGTGCCGGCGGTGGTGGCGGTGCTGCCGCGGGATGAAGAGGGGCTGCTGCAGCACTTGAACCTCATGGCGATTTTCCAGCATCGGTGTGGATTCTTCAGCGAGTTCCGGTCGTCGTGGACGCAGCAGAACAACCTGGGCCGTGTCCCGGACCGGCCGGGCGACGATTTCTGGCAGCACCACTTTTTTGTGGGCTATCGTTTTGCCCGGCGGTTAGCGGAGGTGCGGCTGGGGGTGCTGAATCTGACGGACCAAGACTATCGGTTGGACCCGCTCAACTACTACGTCGAGCTGCCGCGCGAACGCACCTTCACCCTGAGTCTCAAGCTGAACTTTTAGCGAGCTTGCGCCTGAGGCGAACTTCGGTCTTACATACGTCCGAATGAGCTGGGCTAGCTGACCACGGGCGGTGAGACCCGCGGACGTCATGAGTTGCCGAGATGGACCACCAGTCTGCGGTAGGGCGGGCAGTCCTCTGCGCGCCGGGGTCTGCTCTGTCCCCCATGGTTTGCGGCGCGCAGCGGAGTGCGCGCCCTACCTGCAGGCCGTTCATCGTCCCGAGGTCTGGTCCATAGCATCGAGGTGGGCAATCGGGGTCGGTAGAGCGGTTCTGGGGTCGATGGGGCCGCGGTGGGGCGGGCAGTCCGCTGGGCGGCGAGGTCTGCTCTGTGGACCATGGTTTGCGGCGCGCAGAGGACTGCGCGCCCTACCTGCAGACCGTTCGTCGTCCCGAGGTCTGGTCCATAGCATCGAGGTGGGCAATCGGGGTCGGTAGAGCGGTTCTGGGGTCGATGGGGCCGCGGTGGGGCGGGCAGTCCGCTGGGCGGCGAGGTCTGCTCTGTGGACCATGG
>VHCO01000405.1 GCA_016871715.1 Verrucomicrobiota bacterium | reverse complement strand
CCAAGGCGGTGGGCGCGCATGGGTGCCATGAACCGGCAGGGCGCGTCGCGGCTCGGCAGGAGCCTCGCCCTACCGCATGAATCGGTAGCAGGGCGCGCCGAACGGTAGGGCGCGACCGCTGGGCGCGCCGAACGAGGCAGGTCACCGGGCCCGAGCGGCCGGCCCGGCGGTCCGGCCCTACCTGACGGTTCGCGGTGAGTGTTGGTTTCATGTCGAGGGTTGGGAACGGGTTGGAAAATGCTGCTCGATGGCCGCCTGCACGTCGCGCAGCCAGGCCCGGCGCTGCTCGGCCGTGCTGGTCACCACGGGACTGAAGTTCTGTCGCAGCGTCAGCGGGATGCCGCACAACCCAAAGACCACCTGGCGCCAATGCACCTCGAGCGGATCGCCCAACCGCGCCTCCTCCTGTTCCTGCGGCGTGTTCGCCGTGTTGAAGACCATCCCGACCTGCACCTTCAGCAGACCCACTGGCCGCGCACCCCCTCGACCGTCCGGTTCGAAGTTGTAGGCGTGGCCCGGCCGCAGCACCCGGTCGGCCCAGCCACAGAGGATCGCCGGGGGCCGACTCCAGTAGTTGGGGTGCACCACGACGAGCCCCTCCGCGGCGCCGATCTCGCGCGCGTGCTGGGCTACCAAGGGCGGCAGCACCGCGTCGCGCGCCAGTTCCGCCGCAGGTAGCACGGGATCGAACTGCTCGGCGTAGAGGTCATGAAACCAGACCGTGTGACCGCGCGTGGCCAGGGCCTCGGCTGCTACCTCGGCCAGCGCGTGGTTAAAGGAGCCGCTTTTCGGGTGAGCCAAGATCAGGGAGACGTTCATGGGGCAGTTGTGGGAGCGTGGGGCGAAGCGCGGCACAGATCTAAGTCACGCAACGATCCCTACCGCGCGAAGGGATCGAAGTGCTGACGTGTGAGGGCGTCGTTGCCGAGGATCTTAACGATGCGCGCGTGCCGCATGGCTTCGAGGTGGCCATCCACAAAACCCAGGTTTGCCTTGCCGTTGTGCATCGCCAACTGGCCTTGGATGGCGCTGGCGCCCGTTCCGGGATGAAACGCGGCGTTGTGCATCGTTCGCGGATCCTCGTTCACCAGCAGGAACTTTTGCGTTGGATTGACCACCGCAGCCACCCGGATTCCTCGAGGTGGCGAAATGTCTCCGTCGATCAACCCGTTGAGGCTGTAGGTCACGCGTAACGCCCGGCCCAACACCCCGGTGCTCGGGCACCGATAGACCGCGAAGCTGTTCGTGTACCAATCCGTGTGGTTTTGCCCCGCCCGCGGTACGACTCGGTCTTGGTTCATCACCAAGGAGAAAATCGATCCCGATTCCGCATGGTGGCCAAAGCTCGGGGGCGGCCGCAACCAGTAAGCCTTGTTCGCCGTGTCCGCAGCCGGTTGCCCTCCCCAGACCCAATCCGCCGGCCGGTTCCGATCCACGCCCCCAGACCACGGCAACGTGTCCGCGTTGTCGTCCGCATACAGCAGTGCGCCCAGCGTGAGCTGACGCATGTTGCTCCGGCAAACGGCCGAGCGGCCGCTTTCCTTGGATCTCGCCAACGCGGGCAACAGCAGCCCCGCCAAAATGGCGATGATGGCCACCACCACCAAAAGCTCAATCAGCGTGAAACCCCAGTCGGTCAACCCGACTCGCGTCCTGCCGCCGGTGAATAGTCCATCGCGCTGACTCATGGGTCATCGTGCCGCCCACCCGCCTGGCGCCTGCGGGTCGACCTCACCAGCGCGCGTTGCTTCGCGCGCCCACTGCTGGAGCGCAAGCGCGACCCCGGCCGCCCGCCGCTTAGCGCCGCACCGTGGCGTGATCCTTCAACCACTGCAGGTCGCCCCGGGCCGAGGGATGCACCTGGATGCTGGTGTGGCTGTGCCAACTGGCTGGCGCAGGCTTCGGGTCGTTGAACTGACTCGAGTTCCACCGATGCACCTCGGCGTGGCCGTCCACGAACCCGAAGTTCGACGTGCGGCCGTGGTAGTTCCCCGGGAAATGATACACCGCTTGGGAATCCATGTTGATGCCGAACATGGGCCGGCAGATGCTGTCAGGGTGGATCTCGCCGAAAATAAAGATCTGCGAGCTGGCGCCGGCGTCGGAAGTCTTCTTGAAAACCGTGTAGCGCCGGTCGTCGGGCATGTTGTTGTACGGCACCCGGCTCCACCCCACATAAGAATTCATCCCGTAGCTGCGCGGCCAACTCACCATCTTGTTCCCCACCCGGTACAACTTCTTGTCGCCCGGACAACGGAAACTGGCCTTCTCCTTAATATAGGGCGCCAGCAGCGACACCTTCTCGGAGACCATGCCCGTGGCCGTCTGATCGTCCGTCAGGTTCGAGGAGTCGCGCCCTTCGGCCCACACATCCGGCACGTGGTTGGCGGGCGGATTGGCCAAGTTCAGGGTCGAGTTGCCCTCGTTGTTCAACGGCCAGTAATCGCGGTAGTCGGTGCTGTAGACGATCGCCGCCGTGACCAACTGCTTCAGGTTGTTGATGCACGAGATGCTCGCCGCCTTCTGTTTGGCACGCGCCAACGCCGGCAACAGCATCCCCGCCAGAATCGCAATGATGGCAATCACCACCAGTAGCTCGATCAGTGTGAAACCGTTTCGCCGCCAGACCCCGTGGCCCCCGACGACCGCCGCCCGCTCTCGTTGATCAGTTTTCATTAGATTGTTCCGCTATCGCCTTCCCATCGCTCTGCTCACTCTTCATCCGGCATCGCCCCGCACGACAAGCTAGGGGTAGGGCATCCTGTCCTCTGCGCGCCGCCGCCTCCCAGGTCCGCCATTCTCACCACCGGCATACCGGTAACGCTAAACGACCGTCGCGCCCGTGGTCTCATCGGTAAGCTCCGGTCTTCGTTCAAGCTCCCGGGCTGCGTAAACCGTGGGGTCCGCAAGGGCAAGCGCATGTGCAGGCGCACTCTAGAGGAAAGCGCGCAAGCAGGGCAAGTGTGCGTTTTGTGGCACAGGCCGCCCGGTCCTGCGCGCCGCAACGACCCCGCACCCGCTGACCATTGCCTCCCTTTAGCCTTCCCGGCGTGAGCCCCGCCCCGCTAGGCTCCGTCCCCTCGGCCGGGACACCGCCCGCTGCCGGCCGCTCACCCCGGTCACGGTCGGGCACGGCGGCGCCACTGCTAACGACACCGCGCGACAACTCATGAACCGACCCAACCAAAGAGGGCGCTTGCGCCGAGCGCTGCGCTGGACCCTCCGCGCCTGCGCGTGGCTATGCCTGCTCGGCATGCTCGCCGTGGGGTTCTATCTGCGCGGCGCACTCTACAACCGTTTCGTGCGGTTCCCGGAAGAGGAAGCCGCTTGGGCTGCCCTCCGCGCCAATCGCCAACCCGTGACCGAACGCAGCGACTGGCAGGAATATCGCGGCGTCTTGCACAGTCACTCCGAGCACTCCCACGACTGTGAGGTGCCCTTCGACGAGATCCTGCGCGTGCTCATCGCGACCCAGCGCGATTTCATCTGCCTCAGCGACCACTGCATCGAGGGGCGCGCGGACTTCGACCTCCAATGGCGCGGGTTGTATCAGGGCAAACTGTTCATCCCCGGCTTCGAGATGAAAGAGGGACTGATGCCCTTCGGCGTGGCCCCGGGTGTCGTGCTCGATAACCGGACTGAGGCCGGAGCGCTGGCCCGGCAAGTCCTCGAACACGGCGGCGTGTTGTTCTACGCCCATCCCGAAGAACCCCGCGCCTGGGATCGCCCCGAGTTGACCGGCATGGAGATCTACAACCTCCACGCCGACCTCAAAGATGAACCCCGCGGCTTGGCCGGCCTGCTGCCCGACCTCCTGGTCAACCAGCGACGGTACCCCGACCACGTCATGCGTCGCATCTTCGATGCCCCCACCGCCAACCTCGCGCGCTGGGATCAACTCAATCGCTCCCGGCCCCTCACCGGCATCGCCGGCAACGACTGCCACCAAAACACCGGCCTCCGCGCCCGCTACACCGAGGCCGGCACCATCCGCCTGGAAGATACCAGCCCAGAAACCTTGACCGAACTGCGCCTGAACCGTTTCACCCGGCTCCTGGCCCGCCTGTGCTTCGGCCGGCTCGAACCCGACCGTATCCTCTGGCGCGTCCAACTCGACCCCTACGAACGCATGGTCCGCTTCGTCACCACCCACCTCCTGGCCCGCGAACTCACCGAGCCCGCACTCCTCGACGCCCTCCGCGCCGGTCGGGCCTTCGTCGGCTTCGATATGATCGCCGACAGCTCCGGCTTCCTCTGGCTCGCCCAAGACGGACAAGCCCGCGTCGTCATGGGAGAAACGCTGCCCTGGACCGCCCAGACCCGCTTGCGTGCCCTCGCCCCCCAACGGTGCCGGTTCACCATCCTCAAAGACGGCGAGCCCGTCCATCGCCAGGAAGGGCGGGAGGTCGAGTGGACCCCCACTCACCCAGGACGCTATCGCGTCGAGGCAGAGCTCCGCATTCGCGGGGAGTGGACCCCCTGGGTCTACGCCAATCCCATCCGGTTGGTGTCCGTCAACGCGGACGCACCACCAGCTCCTCGATAATCGCGTGCGCCGGCATGCGGATGCAGAACAGGGCGCACTGTGCCACCTCCTCGGACCGCAGCATTTTGGCCCGTGCCGCAGCGTCGGGCGGTTGGGGGCGTTTGTCGAGCAAGGGCGTATCGATGTCCCCGGGAAAAACCGCACAAGCCCGCACCCCGCGAGCTCGCTCCTCGGCATTGATGCTCTGCGTCAAGCCCGCCAGGCCGAACTTCGACATCACATACGCCGGCCCCGCTTTAGGACTGGCGGCCTTGCCGGCATCCGACACGATGTTCACAATCGTGCCCGACCCGCCTGCCCGCATCTGGGGTAGGAACGCCTGCACACAATAGTAGGCCCCGTCCAGATTCGCCGCCAGCATCGCCCGGTAATCCGCCAACGACAACACCTCGAGCGCACGCTGCGGCGCATTCGTGCCAGCCGCATTGACTAACACCTCGACCCGCTCGAACGCCGCGAGCACTTGCCCCGCCATTCGCGCCACCGCCGCCGCGTCGCCAACGTCGCAAGGACAGACCAAGCACTGCGCGGCCTGGGCGCCCGCCAACCGCA
>VHCO01000404.1 GCA_016871715.1 Verrucomicrobiota bacterium | reverse complement strand
TCCTTCATGTACTGAACCCATGCCTCGTAATCGGCTCGCAGCATGGCATCAAGCTCCTCCTGTGTCTCGAGGCGTTTGAAGTAGTAACAGGTCTTGCCTCGAATCCGCTTCTTCCGGTGCATGTCCAAAACCCACAGGATGTCGCTCGGTTCCTCCTCCTCAACCAAGAACTTGTAACGTCGGCAGCACTTTGCGACGGGGAACAACTTGAAAGACCGGAGTGGGTGGGTGGGTTGAAGCTCTCGGTCGAAAAGCTCTATGACGTCGTGCACACAATGCAAAGGGATTGACTCCCACGCGTCGTTGTAAGTGATCTTCGGCTGCATACCTCAGTGTGCGTGCTTCATGTCGAACGAAAAGGCCAGCGATCGGAGCCAGCCGCCACTGGCGTTCGATTTGTCTCAGCGCGAATCGGCTGGCTCCGATTCGCTGCACCATCTGGGGCTCTCACACAAGCTCACGGAACTGCTCCGGCGCCATACCAGCGTCCTTGGCAATCCCGCCCATAGTAAACGCGTTGATCGGATTGTGCCGAGGAATGGTCAGAGTCCGAGCGCCGTCCGACATCACGGTATGCTATGCCCTCGCGCACCACTACAAAGCCAGCTTTACGGAGTGCCCGGATTGCCTGCAGATGGTGAATGCCTGGAATCTTGGGCACGGCTATACGCTCACGGTGACCGAACGCACGTCCTCGCCTTTCAGGTTTTCCTGTAGTACCTCCAGATACTCCTGAATCGCGATCCGGATGTTCTGCAGTGCCTCCTCCTCCGTCACACCCTGCGACCAGCACCCGGGCAGTGGCGGGCATCCAACGGCGTAGCCTTCCTCCGATTTCTTCAAGATGGCCGGGTAATTCAAGCTCATGGTTGAACTCTCCGACAGCGCTCGCCCCACGTCAAGCCACCGAACGATCAGCTCACCGATGGCGGCCCTTCCGTGACTGCCGAATTGCCAACCGGCCTGGCAGGGCCGCCAGTCGGTGAAGCGCCTGCGTCGCTCCGATAATCGACTTCGGAAATCTGCCTGCCGCTACGGTGGCTGAAGAATGCCCAAAGCAAGATTACGCACCCAAGCAGCACAAATAAAATGCCACTAGAGTCTGGCGAGAGAATCAAGAGAAGGCTACCGAAACCTACGAAAAGGAGACCCATGATCAACATGCCGAGGGCATTCCGGCGGTGGGCTGCTCCTGCCTTCTGATATGCAGTCTTGCTGCGCTGAATGACGAGATCCAGTGCAGCGACGTCTGCCTCACATTTGCCTCGACACGCCACTCCCGGAGGCACGTCAGCTGCGCATTCGAAGCAGAGGCCTCGGCTGCAGCTCTTGCACATGGCCACGGCGTCATGTTCCGGATGGTAAAAGCATTTCATAAGAGCGAACGATAAAGGTCACCGACAGCGGCTCGGGAGGGGACGCTGGCAGCGAATCCAGCGTCCGATAAATCCAGGCCAGCCGAAACCGGCGTGCGGGGCCGCTGGGCGATGGACCGATTTGGCGATCCCCTCACGGGTCCTCAGGTCGCAGGCCGGTGGGTCTCGCGATCCGCGCCAGCATGCGCGGCCCGACCTCCTCGTCATCGTGGAACGGAAACACAAAGTCGGGCCACCCGACGCGCCCCAGTACCCGGTGCGAACCGCCCGACTGTCGCTTGAGCTGCCAACCGACCCTCAGCAGCGCAGCCAGGACCACGCGCGCCTTCTTCGATCCCCACGGGCTCATGCCGCCACCGAGAAGACATCCATCAACTCAGGAATCGTCTCGCCGTGCTCCAGCCGATCCGCCATGACCCCGCAGAGCCAACGCTTTCACTCGCGCCACTGCCTCCTCCCGCGTCGAGCCGTAGGCCATCACTCCAGGAAGCTCCGGGATCTCGGTCAGCCACCGGCCGTCTTCTTCTCGATCAAGCTCAATCGTCATGCTCATGGGCGCAGCATGCCCGCAGGCTGCCAAAGCTCAATCTCAAGCTGTCGCAGGCCGACCGCAGCCTCTGCCGAACGACCGAGCTCACCGACCGCCGCTGAAACCGGGTGCTGGCAGCGAATCCAGCGTCCGATCGTCCGGTGCAATCGAAACGGAGCCGCGGGGCGGCGGTTCGTCTCCACCGACTTGTCGGTGTCAGTGCTGCCTTCCTCGTTGCTTCCAGTAGTCCGGATGTCGGTGTCCATGGGCCACGGCAGCGATCACGATCCAGTCGCCCCGGATGAAGTAGGCCAGGTAGTAGGGAAACACGGGACAGTTGACGCGCCGTTGTCCCCCGCGCCGCTCGCGCCACATGAGCGGCTGCTGGAGCACCAGGCTGCAAACCTCGAACACTTCGTCTCGAAACCTCCATCCCAGCCCTTCCTGTCTCGATCCGTAGTAGCCGTGCGGTTTGGCCTGGACATCAATAGTGATAGCGTAGCTGAGCGATCAGAAGATCCTCGCCCACGAGTTTATAGACCATGCGGTGCTCACCCGTGATCCGCCTCGACCAATACCCCGACAAGGCATGACGCAGCGGCTCCGGCTTGCCGATCCCCTCGAATGGATGTCGTGTCGTGTCCCTGATCAATTCGTGAACTCGCCGGGCGATCTTGGGGGCCGTCTGCTGCCAGAACAGGTAGTCCTCCCAAGCCTGCTCGGCGAAGATCAGTCTCATGGCTCGAAACGGATCTTGCGTGCTTTGCCCTTCCCGGTTTCCAGTGACTGAATGGCGGCCAGCAACCGCTGAGCGTTCGTGGGGCTCCGGAGCAGGTGCGCCGTCTCCTCCAGCTCTTCGTAATCGTCGAGTGACATCATCACGACCGCCTGATCGCGATTTCGCGTGATGACCATTGGAGCCCGATCTCGGCAGACTTGATCCATCGCCGAGGCCAAGCCCTCCCGCGCCGCCGTGTAGGTCATGGCCTTCATATGGACGGGATCATGTCCAGACATGCACCGAAGTCAAGCCGGTGAACGAGGGAGGCCGAACGACCAAGGGTGCCTCCCATCACACCGCGGTGCGGGCGTTGGCCCACATGTGGCAGCGGATCATCTTCCGCTGCTGGCAGAGTCGCACGCCGTTCTCTTGGGCCTGCTCGCACCATTGGGTCAGCAACCGACACATCGCCGCGTAGTAGGCCCCGCTCATGTCCATGGCCGCCGCGCCAATGCGCGCCCGGTGCCGACGCAAACGCCGCCAAAAGCCCTGTAAACCGGCCTTTCCGCGCCCCGGACTGACCCAGAGGATCCGCCCACTGTCCACGTCCAGAACCAGCACCTACTTCGAGGGCGAAATGGAGCAAGCCCCCAAAGCCAAATACGGCTACAGCGTGAGCGTCATCTTCGTTTTCGTGGTGTTTGGGCCTCTCGCATCCTTCTGCCACTGAATCTTCTTGTCCCAAATCTCCAACCGGAATCTGCGCTCCTGTCCCTACTTCTTGTTGGAGAGAACCACGTCAACGTCAGTCAAGGCCCAATCTGTCCCGCTGTAAACTTCCGCCTTGATGGTCCTCCCGCTGAATCCTCCCTTGCCTGTGACCTTCCCGATCATGTCGTCGGGCACTACCACCGGGTTGTCAATGCTGCCCTTGTTCTTTGCGCTGGTGACATGAAGTTGATGGGTCACGATTGCGGTGATGCCGCCTCCGACGAGTAGCATCAGAACAGCAACAAGGAATACGCGTGATTTGCTCAGGACGTGCGAACTGGGCTAACGACTCAGCTCACCGATGGCGGCCCCTCCGCGACTCCCGAATTTCCAAGCCGCCTGGCGGGGCCGCCATTCGGTGCAGCGCATGGTTCGACCCGGTTTGGGTCTGGCGTCCTCTTCGGGTGGACACCAGGAACTTGCCAGGCTCGAATCCGGAATCGCTTGTCACCGTAGAATCCGATCCGATCCCCGCCAAAGCACAAATCCGGTGAACTTCCAAATCGTCTGTAATCCTTCTGCTCTTCCTCCCATCGCGCTGTTTCGGAATGGGCGGAAAGCCATGCCGGATCGGCCAAGTGGCGCATCGGAGCCAGCTTGTAGTGCCACCAGTAGGCTGCCGCCAGCCCTGCCGCGACGAGCACGAAGCCGGCCGCAGCAAGAGCAAATCGGGAGTGGCACTTCGCCCCTTGGCCCGGGTCATGGCGAGTCGGTCGCACGCAAAGGTCAGCGCCCGGAGCCGGCCGCCGAAGACGTTCGATTTGTCTTTGAGCGAACCGGCTGGCTCCCGTTCGCTGAACTGGCCCGTTCGCCCCGCGTTCGTGGTTCGATGGTGACAAGCTGTCGGGCAAATCGCCCGGCTTGAGTCTGCTGAATTGCGGTGTGGTACCGGTGCAGATCTCCTCCATGCGAATCCAGGATGGTCGCCCGGTTCCGTCGCACCTCAGAGACGATTGGATCGTCAATCATTGGGGTCCTCCATGAGTTCGTCGGGGGTGCAGATCGTCGGCAAGTCGTACCCAAGCGATGCAGCGACCGCGCGCAGTGTCGGCATGCTTTGCGCGTTGGCAATGTGTGCACAATTCCAAGTCAAAAGGAAATCCATCCCGTGGCGGATGGCAACCGCGATATGCGAGGCGTCCGTCGCCGCCTGGGCTGGAATGGCTCCCGAAGCCAAGAGGGCATCCGTAATGCGAGTCGTCTCCTCGTCAACCGCGAGGACGTGTAGGCCGGTCAGTAGCTCGCAGCGCCGCCGCGCCACCTCCGGATCGCCGAGCGCAGCCTGGTCCCAGACGAACGGCGAGACGAAAAGCTCGAAACGTGGCGCTCGCAGCTCCCACCATATTCGCGTCGTCTCCTGCTTGCCGGCGATGACCACGTCGCGGGAAGGCCTCGCCGCGAGGAAGCTGCGGATCGTCGTTTCAATGTAGACCCGTGCCATACCGTGACTTGTTCAGGTCGAACGGTCCAGCACAGGCACAACCGCCGGAGCGGGACTCTGTCTGCAACGATGATGTCCAAGTTTCACAAGTCGGTCAACTGCCCAGCGGGGCGGCGGTTCGCTGCAGCGCCCTTGTTGAACGAAGCCGCTTCGCGGCGGGCGGTCCAGCCCACGGATCGTGCACCCCGCTCGGTTCGGAAGTCCCGGCATGACATTGGACAGCCTCTGGCCTGCTGTTTAAGGTCCGGCGCCCGACCGCCA
>VHCO01000403.1 GCA_016871715.1 Verrucomicrobiota bacterium | reverse complement strand
AACAAGGGCGCCTGATCCTCCGGGAAGTTCTCGTCCAGGAGGTTCAAGCCGCTACGAGCGAAGGTTCCTTGGCGGCGCCGAGCTTCAACAAGCTGCCGTGCTTTTCGAGCCAGGCCTGTTGTGCCAGCTTCACCGCTTCGGTCACGGCGGCCAGTGGGATCTTGCCACCCCAACGCGTGTGGCAGATGAATTCCCATGACCGCCCGTCGGCGACGTCATCGAGGACTTGCCACACCATGATGCGGGTGCCTTTGAAAGTTGGGTTGCCGTGGCAAATCTCCGGGTCGGCCACGATGTACCGGCCCAGTTCGATTTGTTGCGGTCGGCCCGCGCGGCTGGTCTTCTTCCTGTTCTTCATGGCTGGAACCTGCTCCCGATGGCCGAGCCATGCAAGCGGCGTTGTCGCTCGCGATCAAGCGGACGCTGTTCCCCCTTGGCCGGTCTTTGCTGGCAGCCTGCGGAGCTTCAGGATGCCGCTGAGCCCATTTGCAGGGTTCCCGCTGCTAGTGGAGCGGGTAGGCTTTGCTGTGTTCGACAACCGCCTGGGCGGTCATCCTCCAGTCGCAACACTGACCCGCCCACTTTGCCCAGGCAGGGCTGCAGTGCAGTTTCCTGGCTGCTTGGCGCGGACACCGTCAAACGTCAGACGGAGCGGGGAGCGCGCGCCCGGCGGCGCGTCGTCCAGCAGACAGGCCTCGCCGCTGGCAATCGCCGTGGAAAGCAATGGGCGGTGCAACCGTTGGTCTTCTTCCGCGGGGCCCGGCGAACTGGCGTTCGCCCCTGATTTCAACGGCACTCGCCGGAGCGCCATAGCAGCCCCGCACTCACCCTCTCAGCCAGCCAACTCGTTGCAGTCCCTGGCGGTTGCGCTGCCAGAAATGGATGCCGTCATGATGCACGCGTGCGACCACACCCAGGCGGAGGGCCTTGGTACGAAAGCAAGGGTGGGCCAGGAAGCGGCGGACGAAAAGGGCCGCCTCCTCCGGCACGAGGTCGAGCCAGACCAGTGCGTAGCCCCCGTGGCAAAGCGGCCGCTGGAAGAAATGGCGATCGCGGCTGAAGAAGGTGGGCTGTTTGAGACGGTGCAGCAGCGTGAGGATGTTGTCGTCCCCGATGCTCGAACGGGCGAGGTTCTGGCCGATCATTCGGCACCGGATGCCCCATCCCTCCAGAAGCTCCCCTTGGTCGAGCGGGATGTTCTCGTCCAGCAGATTCACGCCGCTTTAGGCATGGCCACCTGGCCCGCTTGGGCCGAAAGACGTCCGTCTTCTTTGAGCCAAGCGGTGCGGGACAGGTGCAACGCCTCGGCGATGGCGCCCTTGCTGATCTTGCCTCCGCCCCAGCGGTGCGTGATGAAATCCCAAGACAACCCGCGCTCAACATCCGCCAGGACGTCCACCACGAACACCCGCGTGCCCTTGAAGGTAACGCGGCCGTGGCAAATCTGCGGGTCAGCCACGATGTACTGGCCCAGCTCGATGCGTTGCGGTCGGCGCGTGCTGGCCGTCTTCTTACCGTTCTTCATGGCTGGAACTTGCTCCCGATGGCCGGGCGATGCAAGCGCTCGTCGCGCCTGGGCACAAGCCCAGCTTTCACAACGGGAAGTAGATCACCAACGATTGCACTTCCGCACGTGTCGCGCACTCGGCGACGATGGCCAGATCCTCGATCGCCTTTCCGATGGGCAGATCGTCCGGGATGGCGACAACGCCGGGCATGGGCAGCCTCGCTCTGACGCGTTCGTACGCGTGCTTGGGAATCGTCCGGATATCGTGAGTGACCAGGACGCGACCTGCCTTTGCGGCAAACTCGAGCAGCGCCGGGTCTTCGGCGCCTTTCAATCCAGTGTCGGTCGCCAAGAGGTAGTCCAGATGCGGGACCGAACGCACCAGTCCGCGGAGAATGCGGTGATTCAGGTTCTCGTCAATGAGGAGGGGCACCATGGGAAGCCCCTGCGCTCAGGCCACGGCGCGGGCCCGGCGCGCTCGCAGGCGTTCCCGCAGACCGCTGGTGTCGAGGTTGCTTTCCACTTCGCGGCGGACCTGCTGTGCCGCCTGCGTCTGCTGGTCCAAGTATTGCTTCACCGCGCGCGGGTGTTGCAGGACGTACGCGATCAGCGCGTAGATATCGCTCAAGGCCAGCGAGGGAAAGTCCTCTTGAATCTGTTCCGCACTCGCCCCGCTTTGGAACAGATGCACAATCGAATCGAGCGTCACCCGCGAACCGGTGACGTGGCAGACGCCGTCTTCTCCCCGCGTGAGGGGCACGGATTGAGTCATCGGCAGTTCGATCATTGTGTCAAGAGCTTAGACCGGTGTTCCCCTGCCGTCCAGCAGGTTCGAGGCGCATCCGTGAAGGGTGTGTTCGCCCAGGTTCAAGCGGACGCTGTTCACGCCTGCCTGGTCTTTAGTGAACGCACGCAGGGCACCGCGAGGCCGCTGAGGACGGTCGCCTCCAGAGCCTTGTGCCCGAGTACGGCGCCGAGCCGGGCCACCTGCTTTGCGCAACAGGGACCCAGGCGTCGCCGGGCAGGGCCACTAGGCAGCCCCGCCGGCCGGCGTGTCGCGGAGCGTCAGCACCGACTCGTTCCGCTCGGTCTCCGCAAATCGGACCCGCCCCGAGGCCCTCAACTGCTCGGAGACTTGCCGGTAGTGCTCCAGCAATCGCTTGGGATCGTGGGCCCAGCGCGCCCAGATGCGCTGCCGCACAGCGCGGATTTTTTCGACTTCTTCTTCAAGAATCATAGGTGGTCTGGATCAGTTGCAACGGCGTGGCCAGCACAGGCGCCGGCAACCCGAGCAGCGAGTTCACCCGCTGGATATGCCGGAACTTGTTCGCGTTGGCCAAGTGAACGCAGTTCCATGTCAGCAGGATATCACAGGAATAATGGGAAGCGAGGGCCAAGTGCAGAGCGTCTCCACGGCGGTCCTGAGGCATCAGCTTGTGCGCCACGTACACTTCCACAATCTCCAAGACATCCTCTGTCACTTCGAGCAGAGGAACCTCGGCCAGCAGCGCAATCTTCTCCTGCTTTTGGGGGTGGTTCCCTTCGCGCAGTTCGTCAATCACGGCCGGGCTGCAGACCAGGTTGTAGCCGTGGCGGTGCCGGTCCCACCACTCCCGCGTCCAATTCATCACCGTCACCATTTCCGGCTGCGGGCGTTGGTTGTAGTAGAAGCTCGGGATCGTGGTTTCGATGTAAACCCTGGAATGCATGAGAGCTCAAACCCTGAACGTCACCAGGCGGTCGTGCCTCTGCTGGAACAAGGCCGCCTGCCGCTCGGTTCTCAGTTCGGTCGGCCACCGCTCGAGTTTCGCCCGGACGCCATCCACCGTCAGACGAAGCGAAGCAAGCGCGTCAGCCGGCGCGTCTTCGAGCAGCAAGGCCTCGCCGCTGGCAATCGCAGCCGCCAGTAGTGCGCGGTGCAAGGGTTTGTCTTCCTCCGTGGGTCGCTCCGCCAGGAGCATCCCTTCCTCGACGTCTTGGCCCAGGCGACAAGACTTCAACCAGGAAACGACACCCGCCCCGTATGCGTTGGTGCGCGCCTTCACTTCGGCTTCGAGGACGTCGACGAAGCGGCCAGCCGTACGCCAACGTTCCTTCACGGCTTCGGGCGGCGAGGCGGTCGAAATCATGGGCGGAATCTACGTGCGCCGGAAACCGCGCTCAAGCAACAAATCGCTCGTGCTGAGGCCTCTATGAGCCGTTTTCCCTCAACCGTGGCCGGGAGGGTCGCTCCGAAACCGGGGCTGTGCCAAGGGCGAGCGGAGCAAAACCACCACCCCATGACGGCCGAGGGACCCCGGCGCCCCGCTGCTGGCGATGCCTGGCCAAGCGGCGCGCGATGCCCTAACCGACCGTCCACCGCCGCCAACCCGCGCCACACCGTCCGGCAACCGAACCGGTTCGGTCCCCCCGAAGGCAAGCAGGCCATCACAACAACAAGGTCTGTGTTCTTGTTGCTCTGTCTCGCCGCAGCCGCTTGGCTCGTTGGGTTCGCCGGCACCGTTGGCGCGGCCGAGGACATCTTCGTGCGCGCTAACGAGAGCGCGTTTACGAACAATCCGACCGGATCGGCAGGTTGCGCCTGGGGCGATTATGACAACGACGGCTGGACTGATCTCTTCACCGCGAACTGGACGAGTGGGAACAACGACCTCTACCACAACGCTGGCCAAGGCACGTTCACGAAGATAACGGACAGCCTCGTAGGCGGCGAAGGGGGCGCGTCGATCGCTGCCGCTTGGGGCGACTACGACAACGATGGGTTCCTCGATCTCTTCGTGGTGAACTACAACCAACCCAGCTTCCTCTATCGCAACAACGGCGACGGTACCTTCCTGAAGATCACCGACACCGTGCTCACGACTGCCGGCCCATCCCAAAGCTGTGCCTGGGGTGATTACGACAACGACGGCTTTGTGGATCTCGTCGTCGCGAATCGCCGTCAGCCCGCCTTCCTCTATCGCAACAACGGCGACGGCACATTCAGCAGTGCCGGCAGCAGCGCGGCCGGAAGGATCGTCCAGGACAGCGGCGACTCGCGTGGTTGCGCTTGGGGCGACTATGACAATGACGGATACCTGGACCTGGTCGTGGCGAATGCGGCAGGCCCGAGCTTTCTTTTCCATAACAACGGGGACGGTACGTTCACCAGGATGGCCGACCTCGCTCCAGGCCACGGCTGTGCCTGGGGCGACTATAACAATGACGGTTACCAAGACCTGTGCCTGGCCAACGCGGACGGCGGCTTCAATGTGCTCTACCACAACAACGCCGACGGGACGTTCACGGAGCGCGCGGGCATGGCCAACGGTTATGGGCTCTCCTGCGCCTGGGCGGACTACGACAACGACGGCTGGCTTGACCTCTTCCTGACGCGGCCCGACGATCGCAGGAATCTGCTTTACCGGAACAACGGCGGCGGCGGTTTTACCTGGATCACCACCAGTATCGCCGTTACCGATGGAGGCAACTTCTACGGGTGCGGCTGGGACGACATCGATCACGATGGTTATCTGGACCTCTTTGTGGCCAACAACTGGACCGGGCAGCCGAATCGCCTGTATCGAAATCGCGGCGGCACCAACTCGTGGATTACGGTGAAGCCCTCGCGGCGCGGGGCCAACCACGCGGCGGTC
>VHCO01000402.1 GCA_016871715.1 Verrucomicrobiota bacterium | reverse complement strand
GAAATGTTCCGTGCTCAGGCTGAACACCAGGATCAACGCCGCCAGCGCGGTCACCAGCCCCAGGTAGTCCACCACCAACCTGCGCCAGGCCGCGCGGGGTTTCGCGATCGTCGAGTGGGATTGTGCTTGGATCATACGCAGGAGTCAGCGTGTTGGACGAGAGCCTGACGGTAGGGCGCGCAGTCCTCTGCGCGCCGCAGATCGTGGTGGATACTGACTGTGGCGGCGCGCAGCGGAGTGCGCGGCCTACCGTCGGTCTGTGGTTGATCTGGGAGGCTGATCCGCACGCCTGGCCGTGAGCTTGGTAGGCAGGAGGCTGCCCGACGATGCTGGATCGCCAGCCGAGGGCCAGCCGAGCGGCACAACGACGGCAGCAGGATGAAGGAGTGTGAGGGCAGACTCAAGCGACGGTCTCCTTGAGGTAACCGCTGAGAGCGGCGGTCATAATGTTGTCTTGGGTCCATTCGCCCCGGGCGAACACCGCGGCGATGCGGCCGGCGGACATCACGGCAATTCGGTCGCACAAGCCGAGGAGTTCCTTGAGGTCCGACGAGACCATGAGGATGGCCTTGCCTTGGTTGGCCAGGTCGTTGAGCAGGCGGTAGATCTCGAACTTGGCGCCGACGTCGATGCCGCGCGTGGGTTCGTCGAAGATCAAGATGTCGCAGTTCCGAAACAGCCACCGGGCGATGACGACCTTTTGCTGATTGCCGCCGCTGAGTTCGCGCACGGCTTGTTCGAGGCCGGCGCTGCGCACGGCGAGCTTGCCGGTCCAGTGCCGCGCCTGGTCAAGCTCGAGTCCTGGCTGAAGCCAGCCCCCGAACCGGCTGAGCTGTTGCAGGCACATCAGGGTGACGTTGGCACGGATCGGGAGAGGCAACCAGAGGCCTTGCTCCTTGCGATTCTCGGTCAGTAAGGCCAGGCCGTGCCGGACGGCTTCCCGGGGCGAACGCACGCGCGTGGGGCGGTCGCTCCCGCGCAAAAACAGGGCCCCAGCCTCAGGCCGGTCGGCAGCGAAGATGGCCCGCATGGTCTCGGTCCGCCCCGATCCCATCAGGCCCGCGAAGCCTAGGATTTCGCCTTGGTGCAGTGAGAAGCTGACGTCTTGGACCAGGGGTTTGCAGCGCAAGCCCTCGACGCGCAAGGCCACCGGTCCGGGGGGGCGACTCACCCGGTGAATGACCTCCCCCAGGTCGCGCCCGACCATGAGGCGGACCATTGCCTCGAGGGTCAGGCCGGCCGTCGCGCGCGTGGCGACCATGCGACCGTCGCGCAACACGCTCACGCGGTCGCCGATCTGTTGGATTTCCTCGAGCCGATGGGAGATGTAGACGATGCCGGTGCCGGCGGCCTTGAGCTGGGCGATTTGGGCGAAGAGCCGCTCGATCTCGGGGTCGGTCAGGGCCGCGGTCGGTTCGTCCAGGATCAGCACATCGCATTGGCGGGAAAGGCCGGCGGCAATCTCGACGAGTTGTTGCTGGCCCACGCCAAGGGTTTTGACCAACCGGCCAGGATCCAACTCCGCAAGGCCCACACGCGCCAAGACCGCGCGCGTGTCGCGTTCGAGGCGGGCGTAATCGATCCAGCCCCAGCGGTGGGGCAACCGTTCGATGAAGATGCTCTCGGCGACGGTGAGGTTCCCGATGAGGTTCAGCTCCTGCATCACCATGCGCACGCCGTGGCGTTCGGCGTCGGCCTTGCTGCGCGGCGCGTAAGGTTGCCCGCGCAGGGTGAGGTGGCCGGCGTCGGCGGTGGTGAGGCCGGCCATGATGCGCGCCAGGGTGCTCTTGCCCGCCCCGTTCTCGCCCACCAAGGCGTGCACCTCACCCGCTCGGAGGTCGAACCCCACCTCGAGCAGGACGGGCGCGGCGTAGGACTTCCAGAGCCCGCTGACGGCCAGGAGCGGCGCGGGCGGGCTCATGTAGGGAACGGGAACGGTTCCGGCTGCGGCGGCGCGGGTCGCGTGGTCCGGGGGCGCTGAACCGCGGCGGAAACGATCGTAGGCCAAGGCCGGCCCATCTCACTCATGAGTCACCCAGATGGACGGAAGTCGGCGGTAGGGCGCGCAGCCCTCTGCGCGCTGCGGCCTCCCAGGCCCACAGCCGTTGGCGGCTCGCAGCGGAGTGCGCGCCTGAGCTGCAAACGGTCGACGATTCCAAGGTCTGATCACTATGGGGTCGCCACGCTCGGGGCGGCGATGAGGTCCACCTTGGTTTCGCGGTCGGCGGGGGTGCGTTGGTCGGCGAGCAGTTGGAGGGCGTATTCGATGCCGTAGACGGCGATCTGATCGGCATGTTGATCGGCGGTGGCGAGCATTTTGCCTTCTTTGAGGAGTTGTTGGACGGCGGTGATGTTGTCGTAGCCGACGACCAACACTTTATCGAGGCGACCGGCGGAGCGGAGGGCGGCGACGGCGCCCAGGGCCATGCTGTCATTCGAGCACAGGAACGCCTTCAGGTCGGGTTGCTCGGTGAGAATCGCCGCGCAGACCTGATTAGCTTTGTCGGTCTCCCAGTAACCGGATTGCGAGCTGACGATCTGCAGACCGGCCGCCTTGGCCGCGTCATGGAAGCCGAGGCGGCGCTCGATGGCGTTGAAGGCGTTGGGTGGCCCTTCGATTACGGCCACTTTATCGCCAGCTTTGAGGCGCTGCGCCAAGTAGTCCCCCACCATCTTGGCTCCCTTGCGGTTGTCGGGTCCGACGAACGGGATTTTGGTCTGGCGCTCGGCGAGCACAGCGGCGTCGAACTGGTTGTCGATGTTGATGACGACGATGCCGGCGTCTTGAGCTTTGCGGCACACGGCCACCAACGCCTTCGAGTCGGCTGGGGCGATGACGATGGCTTGGACGCGTTGGGCGATCATTTGCTCGACCAGATCGATCTGGCGGGCGACATCCAGCTCGTCCTTGATCCCGTTGGGCAACAGGTCGTACTGGTCGGCATGGGCCTTCTGGTGGGCGCGCGCGCCGTTTTCCATGGTCAGAAAAAACTCGTTGGCGAGCGATTTCATGATCAGGGCGATGCGCGGTTTGGTGGGGCCTGAGGTCGGGCTGGGCCCCGAGGGTCGGCAGCCGATCAGTCCGGCGGCCAGGGCCACGCCCAGGCCAACCGCCACGCGCGGAGTGAGGGTCAAAGACGGTTTCATGCGGGTCATCATGTGTGGTCGAGTCGGTCCGGTGCGAATGGGGATTCTCTTACGGGCGCACTGCCCGAGTGTCAAATGCATTCAGAGCCTGAATCCTTAGCGAGGAAGGCGCGCGGGCGGGGGGACGGCGATCGGGTGCGCGGTTTCCCCGCTCGCAAAGCGCGCAAGCTGCAACCGCGGCCGTTTTCGTAAGGCTCGACCCGCCCGGTCACTTCGAGCACGGGATAGCGGACGGTGGCCAGACCGTAGGTCTTGTAGGTGTGCGCGAAGAGTTCGGTCTCGATCATCCCGGTCCAATCGCAGAGCGTGAGGAACTTCATTGGCTCACCGGTCGATTGGTGGTGCACGCGATCCTCGATGATGAGGCCGCACAGGGTAACTTCTTGACCGATGAAATCGCCTAGCCGTTGGACCGGACAATAGGTTTCCCAGGCGATGTCCGGATACAACTCGAGCGGATGTCCGCTGGCTGGGAACCCGAGCAGTTCCAGTTCCCACTCGAGGCGCTGGCGCCGGGTGGGCTCGGTCAAAGCCGCCGGCGGCCGCGGTAAGGAGGCATCCCACTCCGGAGGGCTTGCCCGATACGGAACGACACGCTCCTGCAACCGCAACGCCTGTTCCTCGACCGCCCGCTCCGCCCTCTGCCCTTCCGCGTTCTGCGTGCTGCGTGCCGCGTGCTGCGTTCCGAACAGCCACCCTTGTCCAGGAGTGGCATCGTCGCTCCAGCGGACGCGGAGTTGTTGGATTTCCCAGAACTGTTCGCAGCGGCTGCGGCCAAACCCGTCGAGGGCGCCTGCGCGGGCTAGTGTTTCCATCTCCTCGGCCGATGGCCGCACGCGTAGGAAAAAGTCGGTCAACGAGGCAAACTCGCCTTGGGCGCGCTGGGTTAAGATGCGGTCTTTGGTTGGGTGAGTGAGGGATTGGATGGCCGTGACGGGAACGCGGATGGCCGCTTGGGAAAGGGCAGCGGGCGGAACAGGAGCCGAGGGTGCGACGCTTGGCGCACCCATAGCCGAGGGCCGAGGGGCCATGGTTGATCGTGGCAGGGCGCGGGGGGCGCTTGCGCACGTTGGGGTTTCTCCCGCGTTGTGCACGACGCAAAAGGCCGGGCCAGGCTCATTCACCCACGGGGGCAGGAGTGGGATGCCCAGGCGCCAACACTCGAGCACATAGACCAGCGGCCGGTAAAAGCCCTTACCGTTGGTCAACACCGCCGCCATGAACTCCGCCGGGAAATAGCGCTTCAGCCAGGCGCTTTGGTAGGCCTCGACGCCGTACGCGGTGCTGTGGGCCTTGCAAAAGGCGTAGCCATGAAAGCCGGTCACCAGTTGCCAGACCCGGCCGATGTCGTCGTCGGCGTGGCCGCGGGCCCGGGCGCAGGCGACGAACTCCCGCCCGATGTCGGCGACGGTCGGCCACTGCTCCTTCACCAGGGCGCGCCGGAGCACATCGGCACGCCCACCCGGCAGACCGGCGAAAGCCTCGCAGATTTGTAGGATGTGCTCCTCGTAAACGACCAAGCCGAACGTGCTGCGCAAACACACCTCGAGCGTTGGGTGCGGATAGCGGACCGGGCTCAGCCCCTGGTAACGGCGGGTGAACTCGCGCTTTTTGTCTTCGTTGGCCGCGCCAGGCCGGATGACGCTGACGATGGCCACGAGGGTGTCGATGTCGCGCACGTTGCACATGCGGCACAGCGAGATCATGGCCGGCGACTCGATGTGATGCACCGCTCGCGCGTTGCCCGAGGCGATCAGATCCCATACCGCAGGATCGTCAAAGCGCCAAGCGCGCGGTCCGCCGTCAAAGAGCAGCGGCGGTTCGGCCCTACCTGGCGGTTCCTGGGGAGCCTCGACCCGCTTTGGCGCGCGCATCGGGGCCATGAACCGGTAGGGCGCG
Source organism: Verrucomicrobiota bacterium (assembly GCA_016871715.1). Classification (GTDB taxonomy): domain Bacteria; phylum Verrucomicrobiota; class Verrucomicrobiia; order Limisphaerales; family J093; genus VHCO01. The sequence continues at coordinate 126 of VHCO01000402.1, read as the reverse complement.
ACCGCTGGGCGCGCCGAACCAGGCAGGTCACCGGGCCCGAGCGGCCGGCCCGGCGGTCCGGCCCTACCTGGCGGTTCCTGGGGAGCCTCGACCCGCTTTGGCGCGCGCATCGGGGCCATGAACCGG
>VHCO01000401.1 GCA_016871715.1 Verrucomicrobiota bacterium | reverse complement strand
GGGAAGCATCCAAGTGAACTGGACGGACAACTCGACGGGGGAAGCAAATTACAAGATTGAACGTAAAATCGGCGCTGGCAGTTTCTCCACGTATGCGACCCTTGCCGCGAACAGCACGGGTTACAACGATACCAGCGTCACGCCAGGCACGCTCTACACCTATCGGGTCTTTGCCTATTCTGGTATCTTCGCGTCAGTTTATTCCGCTGAAGCCTCGGCTACAGCTGTGTCTGCTTCCGCGCAAGGATTGTCTCTCTCGCCTCTTAGCTTGGCGTTTTCTTCATCTGCCCGGTCTGTGGTTGATTTGCAGGTGTTCTACACGCCAGCCGCAAAAAATGAAGCAGGCGGAGATGCAAATCTTTGCAATGAAATTGCCGCAGCGGTGAAACAATCAAACGATGCATACGTCAACAGCCAAGTGAACCACCGGTTGCGCCTACTGAACATCGAGACTGTTGACTACACTGAGGCTACAGTTCCTGCCGGTGGTATTGGCACAGACATTGACCGCCTGATGAAGAAAACAGATGGTCATCTTGATGGCGTTCACATCCTCCGAGACCAGAAAGGTGCTGACGTTGTTGTATTGGTTGAGGCCGCTGGCGTAGATCAAGGCGGAATCTCGAAAGCAATGACGAATGTTTCACACTCCTTCGAGAGCAACGCGCTTTGCATTGTGAGACGCCCTGAAATGAACGGCTTTTTTGCTTTGCCGCATGAGGTCGGGCATATCATGGGCTGTGCCCACGACCGCGGCCAACCCGACACGGGCGCATATTCGTATTCGTATGGATACGTTTTTCAATCCGGCGGGAACACCTACGGGGACATCATGTCCTATCCGCCCGTTGGTGCGACCCGTATTCCGTATTTTTCGAACCCCAATGTTCTTTACGGCGGTGTCCCGACAGGAATCTCTGAGAGCCAACCCACAACATCAGCCAACACCGCTCTCACGATGAACAACACCGCATCAACAGTGGCTGGGTTTCGCAGCGCGGTGCTGTCGGCAAGCGTGGTTACAATTTCAAATAGCAGCGCGAGCCAAATTACCGTCTCCTCAATCTCAGCAGAAACTCCAGCGCCTTGGCTTTCAATTTCGCCGCAGGGTTCGTTTTCGGTAAACGCGAACTCCGCGCAAAACGTGACCGTGCAAGTGGATTACGGACTCGCTCCTAGCGGTTATAGCAATGTGCGACTCTTGGTTGTGACCAACGGGGTCAGTATCCCAGGAGGAATTGCGGTGATTGTTGATAATGACACACCGCCGCCCACGCGGGTTATTTCTCTGAGCGGCAACCTGGCATTTGGAAACGTCACAGTGGGAACGTCTGCGCAAAGCACACTGACGATTGCAAACAATGGGAACTCAACGTTGACGGTTAACAGCATCAGCTATCCTAGCGGATTCAGCGGCAACTGGTCGGGCACGATTCCGCAGGGCGATTCACATAACGTGAGCGTGACGTTTTCGCCAATCTCCGCGATTAACTACGGTGGAAACAACTTGGTGGTGAATTCCGACGCAACTAGCGGAACTGGAAGCAGAGCAATATCAGGTGTTGGCGTTAGTCGGCCAAACCTCAGTATTTCGAAGCAGGGTGGTGATTTGGTGTTCACTTGGCCAGCCAATGTCTCTGGCTTCACCCTCGAATACACAACGAACCTGCCAGCGACGAGTTGGACATCGAATCCGATTCTACCTGTGATTGTGGGCCAGAACTACACAGTCACGAATCCAATTACGGACGGAAACAAGTTCTTTCGCCTGACGAAGTGAGCATCGAAAGAGCTTGTGACAACAGCCGCCATCCATCCGAACGTCATTGCCGGTGAAACGCCCACGCTTTCGCCCTTTGCTCCGGTATCGCCGGACGACTTGGACAAACAGCACGAGTTGGGGCAATTCCTGACGCCCAATCCGGTCGCGGAGTTCATGGCGTCGCTGTTCGAGATTCACCGGAGCGAAGTGCATTTGCTCGACGCCGGGGCTGGTGCGGGCGCGTTGTCCGCCGCACTGATTGGCCGGTTGTGTCGCGACGCGCGAAAGCCCAAGCGGATTTCCATCACGGCTTACGAAATTGACGCGGTGCAGATTGAACCGTTGCGGGCGAGGCTTGATGGTTGTCGCCGCGAGTGCGAACGCGCTGGCATTTCATTTTAGTTCTTCCTGGCCCTCTTTTCTCCCACCGCCTTCCAGGGCGACGCGCAGGGCAAGTGCCGCCTGGACCAAATCCGCGAGGAGGCCCTCAGCGCCCAGGCGAGCTTGGAAGAGGACCTTCGCCAGCGCGTCTTCACCCTTCTCACGGACTTGGCCAACGGATTCGCCTCTCGCGCCGAGAACGCAATCCCCGACACACCCGATGGACTGCGCCTGCTTTACGAAAACTGCCTCATCTACCTCTATCGTCTCCTGTTCATTCTCTACGCCGAGGGCCGCCTCCTCCTGCCCGTCGAGCCGCGCACCCGCCGCTACTACAAGGAGCTTTCCCTGGAGCGCCTCAAGCCGGACCTCAAGAACTTCTCCGCCTACGACAGCCACACGCGCACGCGACTGGGCCAGGACGTCCGCGAGCTGTTCCAGCTCGTCAACGGCACCGAGAAAGCCAAGAACGACGAGTACACCGTCCCGCGCTACAACGGCGGCTTGTTTGACCCCTCCGCGCATCCCGCTCTGGAGCATTGGAGCATCGGCGACGCCGACCTAGCCAACGTGCTGCGCGGGCTGATGTTCGATCCGCTGCCCCGGCTCCACGAGCCGGCCTTGCCGGTCCATGCCGTGGATTTTGGCGACCTGCGTGTCCAGCAACTCGGCTCCATTTACGAAGGGTTGCTTGAGCACCACTTCGTCCGCAACGCCGCCGGGCAGCTTGAGCTCCGCACCGACAAGGCGGAGCGCAAGGCGACCGGCACCTATTACACGCCCGACTACATCGTCAAATACATCGTCGAGCAGACCTTGGGGCCGCTGCTGGCGGAGATCGAACAGCGCCCGGAGGTCAAAGCCGGCCGAGAGAATTCATTCGCTGACGCCGTTTTGGCCCTGAACCTCTGCGACCCCGCGATGGGTTCGGGCCATTTTCTCGTCGAGGCCACGATGCATCTGGCGGAGCAGATCGTCTTTCACCCCACGACCCGGCGGCTCTCGGAGAAATCGAAAGACGCGGAGGAAATCGCGTATTGGCGGCGGCGCGTGGTGGAGGCTTGCATTTATGGCGTGGACCTCAATCCGCTGGCGGTCGAACTGGCCAAGCTGTCCCTCTGGTTGACCTGCATCGCCGGCGACCAGCCGCTCAGCTTCCTTGACCACCACCTTCGTTGCGGCAACGCGCTCATCGGCGCGCAGCTTGACCAGCTTGGCGGCCTGCCGCAAAAGAAGGAGCGCGCAGAGACGAAGCAGATGCCGTTCACGTTTGGCCCAGACTTCAAACGCGCCGTGGCGGAGACCATCCAGGGCATCCACCAGATCGAAGGCGAGGCCAGCCGGGACGTGGACGCCGTGAAGAACAAGGAGCGGCGCTGGCAGACTGAAATCCTGCCGCGGCTCGCGCCCTACAAGAAAGTGGCGGACTTGTGGACGGACACTTTCATCCGCTTTCTGGCCGCCACCGCCGAGATGGTGTTTCGTGGTGCCGACGTACACCCGGCGATTATCGTCGCACGCAAAGCGCAGCCCCAACCGAGCAGCAGCGTGGACATTTTGGTCCACGAAACCGCTGAACCGTTCGAGCAAGTGCTGGCGCGCCGGCGCTTCGTTTCGCTGCCACAGCACGACTTGGCCGCCTTCGATGGCAACTCGTGGAGCATCCGCCTGCAGGCCAATTCTGCCCGGCTGGTGCGTACCCTGACGGCGCACGCAAAGCGGCTAGGCGAGTTGGCCCTCATCAAGCGGGGGCTAATTTCCGGGAATCGGCAGGAGTACTTTTCCCCCGAGAAACGAGGGCCGAAATGGCATCTGATCGGCACCGGCACGGACGTTCAGCGATACGGGATCGAGCCGCCGACAGAATATGTATTGTTCGAGAAGCCGGGACGAACGGCCGGCGGCTGCTGGGACGCCGAGATCCACCTCAAGCGAGGCAAGATACTCCTCAAGCAAGTCGGGCGTTGGCCTCAAGCCGCGGTGGACGAGGCGCCCTACTGCATCACTGGCAACATCTTTGCCGTCATCTTGAAGGCCGATCAGCTTTCTCCCTATTACGTGGCGGCCGTTCTGAATTCGCGTCTGACGCAAGCGGTTTGGTCTGTCGTGCTGAGTGATTTCAAGGCCGTCTTTCCCGAGTTGAAGGGCGAATGGATCGAGCAGTGGCCCATCCGAGCGATTGAATTCTCCACGCCGAACAAGAGGCGAACCGCGCTGGGGGGCAAGGGCAAACTGCTTTGCCGGCGCGACCTGAAGGCCGAAAGCGCCGAGGCGGTGCTAGCCTTCGTCGCGGCGCAACTGGCGGCCCAACCGGAGCGCGCGGATGTCGTGCATGACCTGCTGGCCTTTCTGGCGGAGCGGATGATGGAACTGAACCGGAAGAAGCGCGCCACCGCTCATCAGTTTCTCACTGACTTGCGCGATTTCCACGGCATCGAGGCCCGCGCCCTCACGCCCAAGACCCGGCTGGACGAGTTCTGGACGCTGGACACGCCCGCCTTCTTCGCCCACCTGCACCAGAACGCCAAGGTGCTCAGAGCGGCCAAGGTGGATCTGCAGGAAGCCGCGGAAAGGAAGCTCCGCTCCAGCTTCGAGCAGGCCCGGACCGCCATTCTGGCAGTGCAGCCACAGACCGCCTTCACCGACCGGCTGATTGACCAGATCGTCTATCGCCTCTACGGCCTGACCGAAGACGAGATTCAGATCGTGGAAGGGACAGCCCCGGTGAACAACTGAGCCGCCAACGCGCGCCTGAGCCGGATGCCCGCACGCCAAGAGGGTCCGCATTAGAGTCCGCCCTCTGCGCAAATGGGCAACGCGCGGACCGGTTTCGTGCTGGTCCAGGCTACACCGTGTAAGTGCTGCTGGCCACGCGGCCACTGGTGCCGGTCCAGTTGGTGTGGAAGAATTCGCCGCCAGATCCTTGGTCTGTCAACTTCTAGCCGCTGGGCCTTTTGCTGCGGGGTCCAGCGGCTCATCCAATACTTCCTGCGCTGCCCCTTCAGCCAGGCCCGGATGATCGAGGTCACCGATGCGGGTA
>VHCO01000400.1 GCA_016871715.1 Verrucomicrobiota bacterium | reverse complement strand
TCTCAGGGGGCAAAGGGGTAAGGGCAAAGGGCAGGGGGCTTGGGGCTTGGGGGCAAGGACTGGACGCTTTGCGCTTCGCTCTTTGCTCTTTGCCGCTCTTAGAGGGTGCGCGAGAAATTGGCGATCTTGCGGCTCAGAATATCACACGCACTCAGCAATTCATCGACTTCGGCGGTCTCGATGAGGCCGAGGGTCTCGAAGACTAACAGCATGGAAGCATCCTCAAAGAGCGAGCGGCGTGAGACGTTAAGGAACTGAATGAACTCCTGTTTGTGACTGCTGCCGGAACCCTCCGCGATGTTGTTGGACAGCGACAGACCAGCGGCTCGGAGCTGCTCGGCGTATCGATAAAGCCTGCGCCGATCCAACCGGTCAGCAACCTGATGGAACCGCACCGCCAGTTGTCGGGCCAACCGCCATATTTCGAGGTCTTCGAACCGCCAGTGTGGCCTACGGCTACGGGAGCTATCGACGCTTGGCTCATCTGCGGTTGAATTCATGGTTACTGACGAGCCCTGCGCTTGGCCCTTAGCTCTTAGGTCCTGGTTCTTTGCTGTGCCCGTCGATCGCCGCTTGCCTCATCGATTCGATGACCCGATCTTGATCGGCCTCGCTGAGAAAGGGGTGCATGGGGAGGCTGAGGACTTCGCGGGAGGCACGTTCGGCTTGAGGGAAATCACCCCACTTGGAGCCGCTGTTAGCGAAGACGGGTTGTTCGTGGAGACATCTCGGGTAGTAAACAGCAGTGGGGATGCCGCGCTCTTTGAGTTGGGCAGCGACGGTGTCGCGGTTCGGCACGCGAATGGTGTACTGGGCGTAGACGTGGGTGTTGCCGGGGGCGACGGACGGAGGACAGAGGGCGGTGCGTCGGTGCGTCGGTGCGTCGGTGGGCGGTGAGGCGGTGGGAGAATCGGAGAACGGAGGACGGAGGGCAGAAGGCGGAGAGCAAAGAGCTAAGGGCGAAGGGTCGGAGGAAAGGGAGGTTGTGTAGCGAGCGCCGATGCGGTTGCGGGCTTCGACCTCGGCTTGGAAGTGCGGGAGCTTGGCCAGGAGGACGGCGGCTTGGAGGGTGTCGAAGCGGCCGTTCATGCCCAGATAGGGATGATGATGGCGTTTGAGACCGCCGTGGGTACGAATGGCGCGCATGCGCTCGGCGAGGGCGTCGTCGTTGGTGAAGAGCGCGCCGCCGTCGCCATAGCACCCGAGGGGTTTTGCGGGGAAGAAGCTGGTGCTACCGATGAGGGTCACGCCGCAACTGCGACGGCCGCGCTGGGTGGCGCCGAGGCTTTGGGCGCCGTCCTCGATGACGGCGAGGCTGTGGCGTGCGGCGATTTGGCTGATGCGATCGTAATCGGGCATTTGACCGAACAGGCTGACGGGCAGGATGGCTTTGGTGCGCGGGGTAATGGCGGGTTCGATGAGGTCGATGTCGATGTTGAAGGAGGCGGGGTCGATGTCGACGAAGACGGGTTTGGCGCCGACCAGGCCGATGACCTCGGCGGTGCTGATCCAGGTGAACGGGACGGTGATGACTTCGTGGCCGGGGCCGATGTCGAGGGCGCGCAGGGCGATCCCGAGGCTGTCGGTGCCGCTGGCGGCAGTGATGCAGTGCGTGACGCCGACGTAGGACGCCAAGGCTCCCTCAAGCTCCGCGATCTCGGGGCCCATGATGAATTGGCCGTGGTCGAGGACGGCCTGGATGCGGCGGTCGATGTCGCTTCTGTAAAGCTGGTATTGCGACTTGAGGTCGACGAATTGCATGCGGGGGCGCGGGGGGGGGGCGGGCGAGTTATCGGTTATTGGTTATCGGTTATCAGGGAAAGCTGGTTCTCGGTTATCGGTTATTAGTTATCAGGGGGCAAAGGCAAATGCTGAAACGCTGAAACGCTGAAATGCTGAAATCGGGGGAAGCAGGTTATCGGTTATTGGTTATCGGTTATCAGGGGGAGCCACAAAAAGCGGACGATGGAGGACGGAGGACGGACTACGGACCACGGGACCACGGACCACGGACCAAGAGACCAAGAGACCAAGAGGCCAAGGGAGGGCAGGCAACAGGCAACAGGCGACTGGGGGCAGTGGGCGGTGGGGCAAAGGCCAAAGCGCCAAGAGCAAAGGGCGAAGGGCGGGAGCACAAGACTACCGAGCACGGACCACGGTGGGCGGTGCGGCGGTGCGTTAGAATCGCGACTCCGTCAGGTGCAACAGCTCGGCGAGTTGTGTGCCGAGGGCACTGAATTCAGCGGGCGTAAGTTCTCCCAGTTTCCGCTCGAGGCGAGGTAGGGAAACGGGTTGTATCTGCTGCAGATGAAACGCACCAGACCGCAGAAAGGGCTTCGGACAGACAAACTCCCACCGGTTGCCCCGAATGGCTGTGGTATGCGGAATCACGACCACGAGACCCAACTCATCGGCGGCGGGAAAATCGCTCATGACCAGAGCCGGACGGACCTTGGCTGCCTGTCCCAAATCGAGCTGCCACACCTCATGAGGACTGGGTCTGGCCATGTTCAGCCTCCAAGGCGTCCAGCATCAGAAACCTCTCGTCGGCACGGCGGTCGCAGTCGTGCAGAAGGCCCGCTTCTGCTTCAAGATCGAAAACGGCTTCCACCAACTCGCGTCGTTCACGGCTGGACAGCTTGGGCAGCTCAGCCAGCAATTCGGCTTTGCTCATACCAGAATCAATCTACATCGGTGCTAACATCTGCCAAGCGCCAAATAAGGGAGGAAAAGCAGTAGGGATTCATCCCAGGCGCCTGAACTTGTCGTAGGCCTTCGTTCCTTTGGCCAGTTCAGGGGCAGAGGGGCAAAGGGTGGACTACGGGGCCACAGGACTACGGGACCAGGGGGAATGGGTCATCGGTCATCAGTTCTCTGCTATCAGGGGGCGGAGGCAAAACGCTGAAACGCTGAAATGCTGAAACGCTGAAGAGCTGGGACTGGGAAGTGCTTGGTGGTTTCAGCTTTTCAGTTTTCAGCTTTTCAGTTTTTTGATTCCTGGAGGACTGCAGTCAGCCGCCACGCCCTCGGAGCCTTGAAACCATGGTCGTGAAGACAGCGATCAATTCGCCTGACTCTCGATGAAGCCATTCCAGGTCATCGGCGCTAATGCCACAATCGTCACGGAGCAATTCCAGCCACAGTTGCGATTCGTCCGCCTCCTGGAGCAGGCCGTCCAGTTTTGAGCAGAACTCGGAGTCGGAGCGCGCACGCGACGCCTCTCGAGGGTGGGCAGCCACCGAGGTGCCCGACCGCAGCAACTGGTGCCCGAGCACGTCAACCTCTTTGCGAGACCTGGGCAGTGTCACGTAGAACCGCACCACTCTCGAAGCGTAGGACTTGGTACGAGCTCGCAATTCCTCACTCAGCCTCATCGGTCCATTTTAGCATTTCAGCATTTCAGCATTTTAGCATTTCTTCGGCGACCACGGGACCGGGGAGGCAACGAAGCAGGTAGATGGCCACCAGTACGGCTTGGCGGTGGAGGTCTTTCAAGGCCGCCTCGTCGCCACGCCCTGGATCGTTTCTCGCAGACCGCAAGGCACCGTGTCGAAACGCGTCTCCAGAACAGCCCGTATGTTGTCACGCAGGGTCTGTCGCCGCCGTTCGGCGCGGCCACGGGGTTCGATGCTCGTTATGAATAGCATACGCCGGAAAATCAGGGGCTGGAGGTCAGGCAGTGGGAAAGCGGAACCCTGCGTCTGCGGATCGTGGACTGCGCAGCGGAACCGCTGGAGATCAGACGGTTTCTATGCGAATCACGCGCAGTTCCTCTACGTAGCTATCCGCCCAAAAAGTGATTAAGAACCCGCCGGCCAGGGTGATCTGCACTGGCCGTCCGGTGCTGTCGCGCCCTTCATAATCACCGCGCTGGTAAGGATTCGCTGCCAATCCGTGCAAGACTTTCAATAAACCCTCGCGCTGCCTGGCCTTACAAGCGAGGAGAAACTCTACAGAGCTCTCGTTCAAAATGAACTGCCAATCTCCGGTCACAGTCCTTCAGCCTGGAGAGCCTCGTGCATCCGCTGGACCTGAGCCAGCGTAAATCTCTTGCCGGCATCGAGCTCGTCGTTTAACCGGGTCAACTCGGCCCGATAAGCAGGATCGTCAACGCGCGCCAAGTGTTTGAGGCAGGCGGCGAGGAAGACTCGTTCCTCGGCGTTAAGACTTTCGGCAGTCCGTTTAAGCTCAGCGGTCGACATGTTTGAATATTGCCCGGTCTGTGGGGCCTTTCAAGCGGGGATTCTCAGACGCATTTGAGGGGTCCGGGCTAGGACATCGGAGGGCGGAGGGCGGAGGGCCGGTCAGCGGGGCGGCGGAGCGAACGTCGAATTTTGAACTTCGAACTTCGAACTTCGAACACTGAACATCGGCTGAGGGGTCAGTCCCTAACCTTGTCACCCTCGGCGAATGGGAGGTCGGAGGTCGGCCGCATCACTGCAGCTCCGCCTGAAGCAATTCGAGCTTCGGGACGATACTGGCCGAGCGCAACAATTGGCCCAGCCGCCCTTCATCCTGAATCGACTGCACTTGCTCTCGCACCCGGTACGGCACCTCGCCGAAGCGAACCTCGAGCACTGCGAGAATGTCTTCCCACGCCCGTTCCTGCCGGCCTTCCTGCCGGCCTTCCTGCCGGCCTTCCTGCCGGCCTTCCTGCCGGGCGATCCGTTCGTAACTGGTTACATAGGGCATACGCTTTTGCTCCTCATACGCTATGAGCTTTTCCCGAAACCGCAAGCTCAACTCCTCCGGCAACGGCAGCAGCCAATCCGCCAACCGCATCAACTCGAGGGCGTCCTTCTCCCCGTACCCGTGCTCGTGCAGGCGCACCGTCAACTCCCACCGCAGCCGCTCCCGCAAGGGCATGTCCGCCGCGCTCTGGAGCGCAGCCAGGTGCGACGCCACGATGATCGCCCCCGGATTGGGGTCCCGCTCCAATCGGGCCCGGTCCGGTGTCGGGTCCAACAGCTTGCACACCAAGTACTTGAACCGTAGCTGGCACCCCCATGTCTCCTCTTCGTACACGCTGGGACACCAGCCCGGTTGGCTGTCCCCCAAGATCACCAGCGTCACCACCCGCCGCCCAAACCGGTCGCCAATCCGGTGGTGGTACTGGTACACCCGCTGCGGCAAGGCGAAGGTCTCATACTGCACCTAATGGTGACGATGGTGAACGGGTCTGGGTTTGTTGGGTCTTGGGGGCGTAA
>VHCO01000399.1 GCA_016871715.1 Verrucomicrobiota bacterium | reverse complement strand
ATCTATCATAACCAAGCCGAGGACGGATACGATCTCGCGGGCGGGGCGAACTACCATTTCTTCCAGCACTGCTGCTACGCAGGCGTTGCTGAAATCAATGGCAACGTCAACCGGGATCCGCAGTTCCTCAGCCTCTCCCACTCGGACTACCATTTAGCCGCCGACTCCCCCTGCGTCAACGCGGGCACGAATGTAGCCGCCTCGATCGAAACCACTGACCTGGACGGAGCGGCGCGCGTGGTTCAGAACGCCGTGGACATCGGCTGCTTCGAAATGGGGCCCCTCCGGTGCGGGATCGAGTCTTCGCCAGCCTCGGGGCTAGCCCCGGTGAGCGTCGCATTGATTGCCCGAATCAGTGGCGCCAACCTTGCCGGTCTGACCTACGAGTGGGATTTCAACAATGACGGTCTGGTGGACGCGTCCGGCGCGGATCTAGCCACTCAAACGAACGTTTATACGAACAGTGGCCGACACGCGGCGGCGCTCCGCGTGCTGAACGCCGACGGCCAGACCGCCACGTTCACCGCGCCGAATTTGGTCACGGTCTACGCGACCGACCAGCATTATGTCGCCGGCGGCGGTGCTCACCAATGGCCCTACGACACTTGGGAGCGGGCGGCCACTAACCTTGCCGCGGCGTTGGACGCGGCGCCGGATGGACACCAAATCACGGCGGCGGATGGCATCTACCGCGAGCCCACCTTGGTCCTGAGGCGGGCGGTAGTTTTGCGCAGCCTCAACGGCCCTCAGACCACCGTCATTGACGGCGAGAACGCCCGGCAATGCCTGCGACTCGAGCATCCCGCAGCAGTCGTGGATGGTTTTACGGTCCGTGGAGGGCTGGCCCAAGGGCACGGTGGAGGCGTGTACCTGCGCGGCGGGGTGCTGACCAATTGCCTTGTGAGCAGCAACCGGGCTGAGGGGGCGGGAGGGGGCGTCTACATCGACGCCCAGGGCGTCAGCGGCGGGACGGTCGTCCGCTGCACCGTCTCCGACAACCAGGCCCTGCAATCCGGGGGCGGCGTCTATTGTTACCACGGCGGCAACGTCCTCGATTGCGTCATCATCGACAACCGAACCCTGCTCAGGGACGGCGGCGGTGTCGCGTGTTTCAACCTCGATACGGGCAAGGTCTATGCCCGCATCCGGGGCTGCCGCATCCAGCGCAACGTGGCAAAGAGGGGTGGTGGCGGCGTTCACTTCAACAATTCCGGCAGTTCAGCCTCGCGGTGCGTCATCGCGGACAACCAAGCGGATGTTGGGGGGGGCGTCTGCTGCGACTGGGGAGGGACGGTGAACACCAGCTACATTCACGGCAACACCGCGCGCAAGGGCGGCGGGGTGGCCGCCGTGCTCATCGGCGGGGCGGATTACTGCACGATCGTGCGCAATCGTGCGACCGAGGGCGGAGGTGGAGTGTACTTCGCCGGTGGCGAGGCCTTTCTCCAACCTCACGCTGACGGCTGCATGATCTACTACAACGAGGGAGGCAATTACCTCCACCAAGACGCCGCCCCTGAGTATAGTCACTGCTGCATCGTTCCCAACCCGGGCGGAAGGGAGGTCCTCACGCAGGAGCCACGCTTGGTGTTCGGTTTCCGTTTACGGCCCGACTCGCCCTGCATTGACGCCGGCGGCGACGCTTCGGCGCAGGATCTGGACGGTGAACTCCCTTGGGACCACCCGCTTCAGGGGGCCGCTGGTCTTGGGCCACGGGACATCGGCGCTGACGAGTACGTAGACCAGGACCAAGACGGCATGGCGGATGCTTGGGAGCGTGACCAGTTGGGCGATCTTGCCCGCAGCGATGGGTCGAGCGACGCTGATCGGGACGACCTGCTCGATGCTGACGAGTATTACTGGGGTACGTCCTGTTTGGTCCCCGATACGGACGGTGATGGCATGATCGACGGTCATGAAGTCCTGGCTGACACCAACCCGGCCGACCGACAGTCGTTTCTTGGATTCGTGAGTATCGCTCTCAGTCAGGAGAGCTTGGAGTTGACTTGGAAGGGTGGCCTACGAGCGACGCAGATTCTCGAACGCCGGGAATCGTCATTGACCGTCGGCCCCTGGCAGGCCGTCTTCACCAACCAAGCCGTTACCCCGGTCACCAACTCCTGGCTCGAATCCGCACCGACCTCGGCGCAGCGGTCTTATCGCCTCCGCATACCGACTCGGTGATCCAGGAGGCTCCTGCCGGTCCCCATCCTCTCGCTCTCGCCAGGACCGGGAGGGCGGCACTCCAAGCGCGGACTCCCCCGGGCCGAGGGACAACATCCCACAGGGGTCATGCCGCGAGCTTCGCGCAACGCTCACAGGCTCGCCGGTGGGCGTGGCCAACACCCGCCCTGAACCGCGAATCCACTTGCTCCAAGCCGGAAGGAGCCCTCAGGCTAGGGCCAAGATCATGCGACCTTCGCCCTGCCACTGCCAACGCGCCGCGGCCGACCCCGGCTCCCCGATAAAGCGCGAAGATAACTCGAAAAATCAACGACAACATCGCCGACACGGTGTCGGGCCATGGCCGCTTTAACCCAAACCTCTGGAAGGAAACCCTAGGATGAACCGAAGCCCTACCGTGGTCTTAGCAGTGTGGCTAAGCCAAGCAACCTTCGGCGCGGCTGCGCTGGACCTGCTCATCGCAGATTTCGAAGGCGCCGACTACGGCGATTGGAAAGCCTCGGGCGACGCGTTCGGCACCGGACCGGCGCGCGGCACCCTGCCGGGGCAGATGCAAGTCGACGGCTTCTTGGGCCAAGGTCTCGTCAACAGCTTCCGGGGCGGCGACGACTCGACCGGGACGCTCACCTCGCCGCCCTTCCAGATCCAACGCGACTTCATCAACTTCCTGGTCGGAGGCGGCATGCACCCGGGCAAGACCTGCATGAACCTCCTGGTGGACGGGCGCGTCGAGCGAACCGTCACCGGGCCGAATGACCGGCCGGGCGGCAGCGAACGGCTCGACTGGGCGAGTTGGGACGTGAAGGACCTCAAAGGCAAGTACGCCACGCTCCAAATCGTGGACGCGCAACAAGGCGGTTGGGGCCACATCAATATCGACCAGATCGTCCAGAGCGATCGCCAGGCCAAAGCCGCCGTCGGTCCCGCCTCGCGTCAACTGATCCTCGACCAGCGCTACCTCCTCTTCCCCATCGGCAACAACGCGCCGGCCTGCCGCCTGACCATCCTGGTCGATGGCCAACGCATCCACGACTTCGACATCAATCTGCCCTCCGACAAGGTGGATTGGTGGAGCCACCTGGACCTGTCGCGCTATGCCGGGCGCACGGCCGTGGTGAAGGTGGACAAGTTGCCGGCCGATTCGCTGGGCTTGAGCCGCGTCGAGACCTCCCCTGCCCCGCGCCACCTACAGCCCCTGTACCAGGAAGCCTTGCGGCCTCAGCTCCGGTTCAGCCAGATGCGCGGCTGGAACAACGATCCTAACGGCATGGTCTATTACCAGGGCGAGTATCACCTGTTCTGGCAGAGCAACCCTTTCGGTTGGAAATGGGCCAATATGTACTGGGGTCATGCCGTCAGCCGCGACCTGGTGCATTGGGAAGAGCTGCCCTACGCGCTCTATCCCCGGGTCATGGCGGCTGGGGCCTGCTTCAGCGGCAGCGCCAACGTCGACGAGCTCAACACCGGCGGTTGGCAAACCGGCGCCGAGCACCCGCTGGTGGCCGCCTTTACCGACACCGGCCGAGGCGAAGCCATCGCCGTCAGCAACGACCGCGGCCGCACCTGGCGCTACATTCCCGAGAATCCGGTCATCCAGCACCGCGGCCGCGATCCCAAACTAGTCTGGTTCCCCTACGGCCCGCAGGACACGCCCCTCGACGACACCGCGAAACGGCGCGGCGGCCATTGGGTCATCGCCGTGTACGACGAGCACGATCGACACGGCCGCAACATCGCTTTCTACACCTCCGGTAACCTCAAGGAATGGACTCTACAAAGCCATTTGCCCGGTTACTTCGAGTGTCCCGAGCTGTTTCGCCTGCCCGTGGACGGCCAGACCGATCATCACCGCTGGATCGTCTTTGGCGCCGATGCCCAGTATGCAGTGGGCCGATTCGACGGCCGCAGCTTCACACCCGAGCATGAAGGCAAACACCGCGTTCACTACGGCGCCTACTACGCCTCGCAGTGCTTCAGTAAGTTGCCTAACGGCCGCGTCGTCCAAATCGGCTGGGCCCGAGTGGACCTGCCCGGCATGTCGTTCAACCAGACCTTCAGCCTGCCCACCGAACTCACCCTCAAATCGACCCAGGCTGGCCTCCGCCTCCACGCGCAGCCCATCGATGAACTCGAGGTCCTCCGCGGCGAACCCCTCGCCGCCGCCCCTGCAACGCTCAGCCCCGACCAGCCCATTCGCCTCCAGACCGACGGTCAGTTGTTCGACATCGTCGTCGTGGCTGAACCCGGAGCCGCCCAGGAGATCCACCTCCAGTTCGGCGCCACCGTCCTCAAGTACAACGTCGCCGCCGCGAAGCTAGAGGAAATGCCTCTACCGCTCGCCCAGGGCCAACTCAAGTTCCGCGTCATCGTCGACCGGCCGCTCTACGAGATCTGTGGCGGCGAGGGCGACGTGTACAAGACCGAACCCCGTATGGACGGCGGCGCTGCCATCAGGAACATCGGCCTTTCGGCCATCGGCGGCCCGGCCAAGGTTCAAACGTTCAAGGTCTACCCGTTACGCTCGATTTGGCGGCCCTGACTCGATCCCCCGCTTCCGGCCCATCCTCATGACCGCGCTGACCACCATCTGCGGGATGATCCCCCTCACCTTCGGTTCCTCCGAAGGCATGGGCATCAACTTCCAGGGCTTCGGCTTGGTCCTCATCGGCGGCATGACCTCCGCCACCCTCTTCACCATCCTCGCCATCCCTGTCTTCTACACCCTGATCGAGGACGGACGAAACGCCTTGACCCAGGTCCTGGCAGGGGTCTGGGCACGTACCGCCGAGCCCGCACCGGTAGCCGACACTCCCCCAACGGCCCCGACACAACCGGCCGGCCGGCCGTCTCATCCCGGCTCGCTCTGGCCGGAACTGCCAGGGCCGCGCCACGCCTCATAATGCCCTCGCCCACCAACCGCCAGATAGGGCCGCGCCGGGCCGACCGCTCGAGCCCGGTGACCCGCCTCGTTCGGCGCGCCCAGCGGTCGCGCCCTACCGGTTCACGGCCCCTATGCGCGCGCCAAACCGGATGGAGG
>VHCO01000398.1 GCA_016871715.1 Verrucomicrobiota bacterium | reverse complement strand
AAGATCAGCCCCGAACCGGCCCCGCTCACGCGCGAGGAATTTTGGGCGCGCTACGACCACCGTTCGCTGAAAACTGAACCGGGCAATCGCCGCAAAAGAACACAAAGAAACGCAAAGAACCAATCGCTCATGGCCAATCGCCAATCCGCAATCCGCAATTTGCCCCGTAGAACCCGCGCATGAATTCCCGCCGCCATCGCTTCCGTTCCGCCGGCGTCCCGGCGGCGTCCAGTCGCTCCAGGAGCGACGCCAATTCGCGCCCACTCAAACGCCGGCCCGGCCGCGCTTTGCCGGCCGAGGGTCTGGCTTCGACTTTCAAAACAGTCATAACGCAGAAGGGCTTAATCCCCTCCGAACCGCGTGTCAACGGGGCAATGCCCGCCTTGGCACCGCAATGAACAATCCACAATTCCCATGACTCTCCTTTCCCTTGCTTCCAAACAAATCTGGCCGCAAGTGCTGGCCGTGGCGCATCTCAAGCCTAACCGTGTATTCCTGCTCCACAGCGAAGACGTCGCCGAGTCCAGGGGCCCCGCTCAAAGGCTAAAGCGGTTCTTCGACGATTCCGGTCTTGTGCCCAAAGGCGGCACGCGTCTGGAGTTGATTTCCGATTCGGACTTCGCCGCCATCGAACGCCGGCTCGATGACCTCCAGCGGGATCAGCAACTCCCGCTGGCGGATTGCGTGGTGAACTTCACCAGCGGCAACAAGCTCATGGCCACGGCCGCCTTTCGTTGGGCCGCCCGGCACGCCCGCGCTTTCTACTTGGAACGCCGCAACCAACTGACCTGGTTCACCGCGCCTGACGGCAAGATGGTCACCCGCAGCGAGCAACTCGACGGCAGGCTCACTGATAATCTCGACCCTGTGGCCCTTCTGCGCTGCCAGCTCGATGCTTCGGAGGTCCAGCGTCCCGGTCAGACGATCCTCCTCAACGACGCCGGTCAGAAACTTGCTGAGGGCGATTTCTTTCGTCGCCTTCAAAGCGGCAACGACGCCCGGCCCTGGCTCCGCATCACGGGCGAGGCGGATCGGGATGCCAAAGATGGCGATGCGCTGGAGTTTGCCGCCGCCGCCATTCTGTTGCGGCTGGGGGTAAAGCGTGTTCAGCGCAGTCTGCGGCTCAAAGTGAAGTCGTCGCAGCAGACTGGCACGCGTCTGCCACACGCCGAAATTGACCTTCTTTTCACCTGGAACGGCCGGCTCTGGCTGGTGGATTGCAGGGACCGGATGCCCGCCGAAGACCTCGCCGAGAATCTGCGCCGCTGCCTGCCCCGTCCACTCAATCCCCAGGCCGATGAACTCCTCGCGCGCATCCAGAAGGAGCTGTCCATCGGTCAGACCAAGGTGATGAAGGAAGACCTCTTGGCCGTGCGCGAGGCCGGCGGACTTCTGGGTAATGTCATTTGCGTTCGCAAGGCTGACTTGCCGGACGAAGTCGCCCAATACGCGCACCATAACCACATCGCGATCGTGGCAAGACGGGAGTTGGTGGAGGGCTTCCGAGATCTCTTGTTTCCCAAGCGCCCCGCCGATTCCGCGCAGTTGGCCAGCTTGGCGGCGCAGTTCCCAAAACCCTGACGCCGCCGACAAACCCGCGATTCGCAATCCGCCATCCGCAATTGAAAATGAAGGTCCACCCTCTACGCCGCCACCGGCACGGCCAAGCTCGCGGACCTGCCCACCTACGAAGCGCGGGTGAACGAACTCGTCTCGCCGGGCGCGGACGTGACGCTCACGGGCCGCGGCCCAGTGTGGCTTTACCTCCGCCTGGCTCACGCCCTCGACGGGCGCGCCCGCAAGCGGTTCTGCGATTCGCCGGTGACCGGGCCGGTGGAGGTT
The DNA here is from genome assembly GCA_016871715.1 of Verrucomicrobiota bacterium. Classification (GTDB taxonomy): domain Bacteria; phylum Verrucomicrobiota; class Verrucomicrobiia; order Limisphaerales; family J093; genus VHCO01. Next base: position 3,382 of record VHCO01000398.1, on the reverse strand, counting down.
TTCAACCACGCCCCCCATTGAATTGCGGATTACGGACTGCAGATTGCGGATTGAAAACCAGCACCTCGGAAGCCCAGCACCGCCCGATTGAACAAACCGGCTGCAACGATGAAAACCACCAAACCTAAATCGCCGAAACATCCCAGCGCGAAATCCGTCGCGCGCCAAGCCACTCCGCCCTCCGCCTTCGGCCTTGCGCAATCGGCTGGCCCCAAACCTGAAATCCGAAATCCGAAACCCGAAATCGTCTTACTCGCCGTCACGGGCATGTCGCCGGCGGTCTTGACCGAGACCGTATGGGCTTTGGCGCATGAGCCCGAGCCTGTGATCCCGGACCGTGTCATCGTTGTGACGACCGCCAGCGGTCGCGATTGCCTCGAGCGCGAGCTGCTCACGCCGCTCCCCGCCTTCGGCAGCCGCACGGTTTGGCAAGCGTTGCGCGACCAGATTGTGCCTGCCGCGGCCCTGCTCGCTGACCCCACCTCGGGTTCGCGACTGCACCCTGGGGTGCCGCCGCTCACGCTCGAATCCCCGCGGGTCATCTCCGCTCCTGACCCCACTACCGGCCGCACCCGCGAGCTGGCCGACCTGCGCTCACCGTCCGACAACGAAGCCGCGGCCGACTTCCTCCTCGAGCAAGTCCGCGCCATTGTCGAGAATCCCGACACCCGCCTGATCGCCTCGTTGGCCGGGGGCCGCAAGACCATGGGCGCGCTGCTCTACGCCTGTCTCACCCTGGTCGGCCGCGAGACCGACCGGCTGACGCATGTGCTCGTCAACGAGCCCTTCGAGAACCAGCGTGGGTTCTGGTTTCCCGGACAACCCGACTCGAGAACGGAAAGCAGACGGCAGAAAGCAGCAACCCGAGCCGCGCACCGCGAAGCGTGCACTGGATCGACTGAGACCCCCGCCTCCGGCCACCCCGCCAAACCCGAACCTCGAAACCCGCAGTCCGACATCCCCGTAGTCGAGTTGGCCGATGTTCCCTTTGTCCCGCTGCGCAACCTGTTCCAGCGCGAGTTAGGGCGCCCAGCGGGGCGCTTTGCCGTTCTGGTCGAGGCTTGCCGCGAGCAGGTCCGCCAGCATGCCGGCGAGCAGGTCCGCCTGGTCGTCGAGCAGAGACGCCCGGAGATCGACGTCAACGGTACCCGTGTCAGGCTGGCGCCGCGCGAGCACTTGGTGCTCCTGTTTCTGGCCACGCGGGCCAAGCGAAGTGACCCGCCTTACCTCGCCCAGAAGGAAGGCCTCGCCGACTTGAACCAGTTCCGCAACGATCTCCGCGCCGCCGCCCCGGTCAACGATTTCGCCGATTGGCGCCACGGGGACACCCTCAAGTCCGACGTTGAAGATCAGGAGCTGCGCCGCGCCCTGGCGAGCCTACGAGGCAAACTGCGCGTCGCTGGCGGCAACGCCTACCTTCTCGTCCCGTGCCTTCCCACGAAAGGCCGCTTCTCGCTGGCCGTACCCGGACCTCTGATCCAGGTGAAAACCTAACGAAACCGGCTGGCTTACTTGCACGACTCGCCCCAGAAGCCCTTTCGCATCGTAGGCTATCAGGCGGCGCGCCTCACGCCGCCCAACGGACCCTTGCCACCCCAAGCCCGCCCTCCCACCAAGTCCAGTCACCTCTCGAGCCGTCGTTTGAAGACGAGGAAACGCCGCCGTTTCCCACCCCTTCCCGGACCACCCCACGGCCTCGTCCTGCCACGATCCACCTCCGCCGGGCTACCCCGCTCCGGTTCAGAGCCTGCGGCGCTGCGGTTCCGCAATCCTACACTTTTCTGTCAGACTACGCCTCGGCCCGCCGTATCACTCTACGATGGACATTCACGTTCACGACCAGAACCTGTGCTGCCCGCAGCGGATCGTTGGCCGCCACCCCCAACCGCCCGCGCCGGAGTCGACTGGCCCACGGACGTTGCCCGACGTCCCGCCATTCGCCATACGCCGCCCGACCGGCGATCTTGTCCCCGTGCAGAACGGCCAGGCAGTCATCGTGGCAGGTCCAACCCGGCGTCCCCCACCGGCGTGCCCACCGGCTCAAGGACCGGTGCGGCCGACCTGCCCCGATGGCCGCCCCGCCCCCCCTCCAAATCCTAAATCCTAAATCCTAAATCCTAAATCCTAAATCCCCCCCTCCCGTCGTGCCCACCGCCTGTCTCAATCAACCCAACATCCGCGTCAGCCTGGCCGGCGAACGGCTCGAGGTCCATGGCCGCAACGAGGCGACCGACCGCGACGAACTGCTGCGCGAGATCCCCATTCGCGACCTGGACCGCGTCATCCTGAGCGACTCGGTCCACCTGACCACGCCCGCGTTGGCCGCTCTCTTGGATCGCGGCATTCCCTTGCAGGTGTTTTCCTGGTCGGGCCGGTTCCTGGGGAGTTTTCTTCCCGCCCAAAACCACCACGGCCTAGCGCGCCTGCGGCAGTACCAACGCACGCTCGAGCCCGCCTTCGCGCTCCAGATCGCCGGCCGCATCGTCACCGCCAAGCTTTACAACCAGCGCCGCGTGCTCCAACGCCTCCACGCCTCGCGGGAAGAAGCGCGCAATGCGGAACGCGGAACGCGGCAGCCCGAAAGCGACCGGACCTCGCACCCGGCAGGGGCCACCCAGCCCACTCCGACCGGCCTGGCCAAATCCGAAACCGCCAATCCTCAACCCGAAATCCCTTCCACCCTCGCCTGGCTGGACGGTCTTTTCCAACCGCTGCGCGGGGCGCGTTCCGTGGACGAGGTTCGCGGTTACGAGGGCGCGGCCACGGCCCGATACTTCCACGCGTGGGCCTCTTTTCTGCCGGTGGACTTCCCTTTCGAGCGGCGCAGCACGCGCCCCCCGCTCAACCCCGTCAACGCCTGTATCAGCTTTGCCGCGACCATTCTGTACAACGAATCGGTCGCGTTCGCGCATGCGCACGGCCTCGACCCGGCACTGGGTCTGCTGCACAGCACCGAAGACGGCCGTTGGTCTCTTGCCTTAGACCTCATCGAGGCCTTCCGGCCCATCCTGGTCGAGGCTTTGGCCCTGGACCTCTTCTCCCATCAGATCCTCAACGCCGATCATTTCGAGTCGCGCAACGGCGGTGTCTTCCTCAACGAGGCTGGGCGCAAGAAGTTCTTTCTCCAGTACGAACGCCGCATGGAGCGGCAGTTCCTCAGCGAAAGCGTCGGCCACCGCACCACCCTCCGCCAGCAGCTCGAACAACAAGCCGTCATGTTCAAGGCCGCCCTCGAAGAACCTGGCAAGTTCGAGCCGCTGCTCATCAACTAGCCGGGGGATTTAGGATTTAGGATTTCGGATTTCGGATTTAGGATTTCGGATTTAGGATTTGGCGGGGGCAGGGGAGCTGGAGGGGGCTGGGATTTAGGATTTAGGATTTA
>VHCO01000397.1 GCA_016871715.1 Verrucomicrobiota bacterium | reverse complement strand
CCCTGATAACTAATAACCAATAACTGAGAACCTGCCCTTGCCCCCCCCTAATAACTATTAACCAATAACTGATAACCCGCTCTCCCCTTCCTGATAACCGAGAACGCGCTTTCCCTGATAACTGGCGTTCGGCCTCCCATTTCTGAATTCCGCGACTGCCCCTTTCACTCTCATGATATGAAGACGAGCGTTGAGTTGGATGACGAACTGGCCGCCGAGGTGGAGCGGACCGGCTTCCTGATCCACGAACAGACCGACACGGTGTTGCGCCTGGCCATCCGGGCCGGACTGCCGTTGGTTGCGAGCAGCGCCGAAGCCCAGCGGCCGGAGGGCTACTTTGCGGACGATTACCCGTTGCCGGCGGATTGGTTGGAACTGGAAGCGGCCATGGCGAAGGCTCCGCAACGTCTGGACTCGTGAAAACCCGCCAATGGGAGGTGTGGAAGTGCCGGCCGGAAGGCTTCGAGCGGGACCATTGGTTCGTGATCGTTAGCGGCCAGGAACGTTGTGACGAGCCGCGACACCTCCTGGTGAACGGGCTGGCCTGCTGGACCTTGCGAGGCGACCCGCCGAAACTCTCGGTGCGGCTCAACGGAGTGGACGGTTTCCAGATGCCGACCATTTGTCAGTGCGATTTCATCTACGCGCTGCCGAAATCAGGTCTTCACTCCACTCTCGGACAAGTGAGTTGGGAGCGCCAACAGCAAATCAAGAGCAGGCTCAAGGAGGTTCTTCGCCTCTGAGGCACTCTCCGCCGCCCTTTGGCCTTCCCCCTGCCGTCAATGAGCAACGAAGTGGCCATCCGCGTTGACCGCCTGAGCAAGGTGTACCGCATCGGCGAGGCCGAGCAACGCCACGAGACCCTCCCGGGCGCCACCATCTCCTATCTCCCATCTCCAACTACCGCAATCTGCGGAAGCTCACGCGCTTCAATGACGTCGGGCGAGAAGCGAGAGATCAGAGATCAGCGGTCAGTGATCGGCGGTCAGCCCAGCGACCACTGACCTCCGGCCTCCGATCTCTGAAACACTGCCCGCCGCCCCCCTGGTAACCGATAACCGATAACTAAGAACCAGTTCTCCCTGATAACCGACAACTGGCCCTCCCAGCCCCCCATGTCCATCCGCACCTTCGAAGACCTCGAGTGCTGGAAGAAGTGTCGCGAGTTGCGGCTCTTTGTGGCTAAGCAAGCGGTGCCGTCTCTGCCCAAGGACGAGCGTTATCGTCTCGGCGACCAGATGCTCCGCGCCGCCAGGTCGACCACCGCGAATATTGCCGAGGGTTACGGCCGCTTCCATTTCCTCGACAACGCGAAGTTCTGTAGCAACTCGCGCGGGTCTTGCTGGGAGGTGTTGGATCACCTGGTCACGGGCCAGGACGATGGCCTGCTTTCGCGCGAGTACCTCGACCACGGCCGCCAACTCGTGGCCGACGCCGTCAAAGTCCTGAATGGTTACCTGCACTACCTCCAGAAGGCGGCCCAGACCCGGCACGAAGCACCCGGCGACCCGGAAGTTCCGCCAGTGCCGCCCACGGAACCCGACACCACCTCCCCTGATAACTAACGCTCAATAACTGAGAACTTGCCTTTGGCCCCCCCGATAACCGATAACCGATAACTGAGAACTCTCCCACCCGCCCGCGAGCAGTCGGTTGTTCGAGCCGGAGTTGTCATTAACGATTCCTGTGAGAGGGGGGTAGTTCTTCAGCAGCGTCCCGAGGCCGCGGGAATGATCCGGGGGGGCTCGTTGCCCTAACGGTTAGAGGAGATAATAGACGGACGGACCTCTGCGGCCAGCCTGCGGAGCTCCGGGATCTTGCGGGTGCGCTCAGGGGCGCGCCCAAGTCGGCGGGTAGGCGGGCGCTGGGCCCACCCCCACCCCTAGCTGAGCGCCTCGGCCTCTGGCCCAGCCCCAAACGCCGCAGCCGCCTGCCGCAGCTTCCACGCCTCCTGCCGAATCCACCGCTTCACGTTGCAGGCCGCACCAATGAAGTAGTTTTGCAGTCGCGCTTTGGCCAAGCCCCGTGAACGCGCTCGCCGCAGCCCATGCCCACGCACCAATTCGCTTTGCGTGCCTTCGATCCCGTTGCGCTGTTTCATCCGCTGCTGGAACGCCTCGGTCTTTTGCTCCTGCCGCCGGCTTTGTAGCAGGGTGTGATGCTCCCCCACCACCACCGTGCGGTGGCGTTGCCCCTCCCCCAGACAGCCCTCCCGCAGCGGACAGTCATGACAGGCGGTACTGAACTCGAACCGATAACTCACTTTGCCCGTCTCGGCTACCTCCAGCCGGCTACACTGCGTGCTCGCTCTTCCCGCCGGGCACACCGCTTGGCGCTCTTCCACCTGGATCTGAAAGTCCTCCACACTGAACCGGCCCTCCTTGCGCGGCGCCGACTGCGCCGGCCCCACCAACTCGCGACCCTCCGCCTGCGCTTGCGCCAACTTCTCCGCCGACACGTACGCCCCGTCCACATACTGCACCGGCGGTTTCTCCAGCCCCATCGCCGCTCGCTCTTGCTCCATCTTCCCTTCGCCCACTTCGTCACTCTCCTGCGCCCGATGGGTCACGATCCCCGTGAGAAAATTCCGCGTCGGTTCCCCCGGCGCCAGCACTGCTTCGCTCACCGTCTCGGCCACCTGCACCTTGTAGCCCACGTGCTCCTTCTTCTGGCTCCCTTGCCCCTTGACCGCGTAGGTCGCCTCAGGATCGTGCGGATTCTGCACCCGATCCGATGCCAGTTGCCCCTTGCCCTTGGGCACCACCACGCTCGCCGGGGCGGCGGCCGACAGACTCAACTCGCATTGCGCGCTGGCACCGGCCTCCCTTCCCGGATGTCCCTCCCCGCAGGCGGCCGGTAGCGGTGGGGTCCCACCCTCAGCCTCCGGCTCCGAAACCGGGGCCGGGGCCGCAGGGGCTGGGACCTCGACCCTTTCCTTCTCCACGACCACCGTCGCCGCCTGCCCATCCACCACCTCAAACTGTTCCCCGAACACCCGCGCCAGCAACTGCACCTGCACTCCCTGGGCCCACGCCTCACGCTCCGGCCCGCGCACCCATACCAGCAACTGCCACGCATCGGTTCCCGCCTCCCCCAGCTTGCGCCCCAGCGTCTCCGCACTGCCCCGATAGTCGACCTGGCTTTCTACATACCGTTCCCACAGCCCCACCCAGAACCCCGGTCGTGCCCCCGCCTCGACCACCCCCGCCAGTTCCTGCGGCGCCAACCGCAGGCTTTCCCGCACACAGTCCAACCGGCTCGTCCGCGCCACTCGCCCGAACATCTGCGTCGAATCCAAGCGCTGCCGACTCTGCCGCGACACCAACCCCGCTTGCATCAGGGCCTCCAGAATCGTTGTGAATCCCAGCGCGCTCTGCTCATGCTCCAGCAGCCGGTGACCAAAGTTCACCAGGCTGCTCGGATGAAACACCTCGTCCCCCAACTGCCGGTTCAAGGCGAAGTTCCAGCCGGCGTGGTATCGCAACAGCTCCACCGCCTGCCGATCGGGTACCTCGTCCAGGTACTGCAGGAAGGTGGTGGTCTTGTTCCGCGCGTCTACCGCGGTCGCACGGAGCCGGCCGTGGGCGGGCCCCCACGGCCGCCGCAGTTAACCTGATTCTTAAGGCCTGCCCCTGACGGTTCCCTTACTTCACCCACCGCAATACTCGGTCCATGACGTAACTTATCATACCAACGATGAGCACAATACTCACAACGGCTGCGGCGCTCCCCTTTAACCCACATTCCCGTACTATCATGAAGACTGCGCCGGGCCATAAGACAATGGCGAAGAGTAACCACCATATTGCTAATAAGCGTGCCTTCATACTCCGTAGGCGCGGTCACTTCAGGCCTTATACACGTGCTCTAGAACGTTTCGTCTGTAAAGTCGACTATCGTGCCAAAGAGATCCGCATAATGTACGCCGTTTATCAGTAGGTCGATAGCCCCGTACGATGCTCTTAAAACCGGCGACGCCTCGCTCGTAAGAAGATTCGTGAGCACAGTTCCCTTTGCGAAATAGCGCATCAGAGCTGGTGCGCGCAAGTACTGTTCGGCGCTCATAGCACCCTTGAGAACGGCTCCCCCGACCGCCGTGAGAGCTGCCTCACGAGCCAATCCTGCTATTACCTGACTCATCTTGAAGTGAGTATCGCAAGGGTCATATAAGTGGAACCGGTTGGCCTGAGGGTCTCCAAAAGGATTGAACCCGTCCACTGTGGCTTGGAGGCCGTCGACGAACACACTGCCCTCGAAGAATTCCAAACCGCTCCCTTGGTACCCTTCATCGTCGAACCACGTAAATGGGTTGGATAAATACCACAGTCCCAACGGGTCTACCCGGCTTATCGGGTTACTACGCACGAACCCATACAGACTCATGCCTCCCAACTCCCCGATAGGATCCCTGTTTAGCCACCGCTGTAGATTAGGATCATAAAAGCGGTAACCGTAGTAGTAGAGGCCCGAGCTGCCGTGGAACATCCTCGAGCTGAAGCGATAGACATTCGCCCCACCTAGCGGGCCCCAGGTGTATGTAGCCCGCCCATAGGGATCGTAGCGGTAAAGTGCTTGCAGCGTGCCGGCCGAGTTGGCCAGGGCCGTGATGTTCCCGCTCCCGTCCGCGTGGTAGAACACATGCCGATTCCAGCTCCCGCCACTATACTGGTCCGACCGGGCCAGCAGACCGCCAATGCCGCCCGCACCCTCGAGGCTTCCGCTCAGGTCGCTGCCGCGCGTGTACGCGACGGTCGGGGTATTCGAGCTGTTCCGCTCCTGGACCACCCGCATGCCGTCGTAGACGTAGTACACCGTGTCGTAGGTGGTGTACTGACCGCCGCTGTAGTACTTCTCGACGCGTTTGCGCATCCGGCCAAGCCCGTCGTACGTGAACTCGGTGAGGTACCAGCCACTACCCCACAGGACCCACACCAACCGGTTCTCGTCGTCGTAGCCGAAACTGCGGCCCGCTCCGCCGTACTCGGCGGTCAGGTTGCCGTTGCTGTCGTAAGCGTAAGACGCTGCGCCCACGTATGTTAGCTGGTTGAGCGCATCGACCTGGAATGCCGTCGGCACGCCGTTCTGGGTGCGCTGCGCCAAGTTCCAGCCCGCATCATAGGTGTACCCCAGGTTCTCGGTCGACTGTCCGCCCGTGCCCAAGGCGCTGGCGAGCTGGCTGTCCAGGTCGTAGCCGTAGCTCTGGTTCCAGGACCCGCTGGGCTGGACGGTCAAGG
>VHCO01000396.1 GCA_016871715.1 Verrucomicrobiota bacterium | reverse complement strand
GAAGAGCGTGTCCGGGTCCACGCCCACCCCGGTCCGCGCACGCATCAAGTCCGCCAACGCTGCCTTGTTGCCCCGCTTCACCGCGCGCCACGCCCGCCGGAATTCGGCCTGCTCGGCTAACGGCTCGAGGGCGCGCAGTTGTTCCAAGTCCCGCATCCAGCCCTCGCCGATGGCCTCGGTGATCAGGCTGGCCAAGGCCGGGTTGCTCAAGGCCAAGAACCGGCGCGGGCTGATCCCGTTGGTCTTGTTGCTGAACTTCTCGGGGGCGAACTGGTGGAAGTCGCGCAGCACGCTGGCCTGCAACAGCGCGGTGTGCAGGCGGGCCACGCCGTTGATGCCGCGGCTGCCCAAACACGCCAAGTGAGCCATCCGAATCGACCGCTCCCCGCCTTCGTCAATTAGCGACATTCGTGCCACCCGCGCCCCATCCCCAGGATACCGCCGGCGCACCGTCTCGAGGAACCGATGGTTCAGCTCGTAAACGATCTCGAGATGACGCGGCAACGTCGCTGCAAACAAGGGGATCCCCCAGCGCTCGAGCGCTTCCGGCAGCAACGTATGGTTGGTATAGGCGAACGTACGGCCCGTGATGGCCCACGCCTCGTCCCACCCCAACCGGTGCTCGTCCACCAACAGCCGCTGCAACTCCGCCACCGCGATCGCCGGATGGGTGTCGTTGAGTTGCACCACGAACTTCCGATCGAACGTGCGAATGTCCGCCCCCTTCTGCCGGTGCAGCCGGATCATGTCCTGCAACGAACAGCAGGCAAAGAAGTACTGCTGCTCGAGCCGGAGGCGTTTGCCCTGGGGCAGACCATCGTTGGGGTAGAGCACCTTGGTGGTGTTCTCGGAGACGACCTTCTCGAGCACCGCGCCGTAGTAGTCGCCCGTGTTGAACGACTGGAAATCGAACGACTCGACGGCCTCAGCCTTCCAAAGCCGCAACAGGTTGGCCGTGGGGACGCGATAGCCCAGGATCGGCGTGTCGTAGGCCACCCCGCGCACCACCCGGTCGGGGATCCAACGCACCCGATACTGGCCCTCCTCCGTGTACGACTCGGTGTGCCCCCCCAGCGGCACCGAGAACGTGATCTCCGGCCGGGGCACCTCCCACGGATTCCCCAAGCGCAGCCATTTGTCCGTGACCTCGACCTGCCAACCGTCCCGAATCGCTTGGTCGAAGATGCCGAACTCGTAGCGCATGCCGTACCCGATGGCGGGGATCTCGAGCGTCGCCAGCGACTCGAGAAAACATGCCGCCAGCCGCCCCAATCCACCGCCCCCGAGCCCAGGTTCCTCCTCGTGCTCGAGCAAGTCCTCCAACCGGATCCCCAAGCACGCCATCGCCTCGCGCGCAGCCCCCTCGATCCCCAAGTTCAGCAGGTTCAAACCCAGTTGCGGCCCCAACAAAAACTCCGCGGACAAATAGCCCACCGTGCGGCTCTCCCGCTCGCGGTACGTCTCGGCAGTGCGCACCCAGCGGTGCAAGAGCCGGTCTCGCACCGTATAGGCCAGCGCCATGTACTGGTCGTTGAGCGTCGCCACGCTCGGAAACCGCGCCTGCAAATAGTATAGATTGTCCCGATACGCGCGCGCGATCGTCTCCGGGCTCAGCCCCGTCCGGATGTCCTCCGCCCGAGGACCCTCTGGGCGCCGCCCCGATCGGGCGACCCTCTTCCGGCCACGGCCAGCCATCGCTCTGGACTCTCGCTTCATAAGCCTGCGTCGTAAGCCCAACCGCCCCACTCGAACCGGCGGCGCAACCGATAGAACCGTTGTGGGCCTTCCACCGCCTCCCGCACCACCAGCCTCGCGCCCACCCAATCCGGCCTCGTCGCCACCTCGAACCAGGCCGCGCTGGGCGACAACTCCGTGGCCGACTCGAGCGCGTACGCCCTCGCCAACGACGGCCAACCGACCCGCACCTCGTCGCTCCCCGGCCCCGGTTCGATGCCCACCGCCGCCTGCGCCGGATACTCGAGCTCGATCGTCACACGGCCCTCGGCCCGAAGGATCAACCGGCCTTCCGTAGGCTGGAACTCGTGCGGGGCGCTCAGGGACTGTCTGAGGCCGTTCAACCGCACCGCCGGCACCTGAGTGAAACCGCTCATCAAAATCCAGTAAGGCCGACGCGACCAACCCGCCACCGTGAGCCTCAGCGTGGCAGCGCCTTCGTCCACCTGCTCCACCGCCCCGGGAGCGTGCAGCAGTAACCCATGCCGGTTGAACGCGCGAAAGGTGTACACCGGCGCGGCGCCCAGCGCCGGAATCGCCGGCGCCAACACCGTCGCCGGATTGATGGCCGGTCCATTGCGCGACTGCGCCCTGAGGTTGTAACTGTCCGGCAACAACCCCATGTACTCGGTGTCCCCGACCGGATAGGTGTGCTGCACGCCCGCCACCGCAATCCCATCGGCGACTCGCCGCCACGGACCCGCCGCGTCGTAGGGCGCCAAGCGGCGTAAGGCGTCCGCATAAACCAACCCACACCACTGCACCGGCAACCCAATCCAAACCGGCGCAACCCAGGCGGTCGCCCCTAACACCGCGATCGTGCTGTAGACCCCAATCGGCTGCGCCGTCGGCGGTGTCAAGTACACAAACGGCAAACCCGTCCAGGCCCAATACTGTGCCTGGGCCAGAAACTCCGGCGCCCCCGTCAGTTCATAGCCGATGGTGTAGGCCTTCACTAAATGCGCCGCCGCCAAAATATCTGGCGTGTGCAGCGGAATCTCCCAGGTCTGCGCCCCCCGCGGCACCGTGTCCCCATACAGCCGGGTCAGCGCTCGCAACAACCGCAGCCCTTCAGTCTGCAACGACGGGTCCCCCGCAAACACCGCCGCCTCGAGCAGCCCTGCCAGCACCTGCGCCGTCAACCCGTTGGCGTGTGGAGCCCAGTGCGTCTTGCCGTAGTCCAGACCGCTACTGGGCTTCTGGTAAAGCACCGTGCCATCCGGTTGAAACCGGCCCAGCAAACCGCGGCCCTGCTCCCGCGCCCGCGCCAAGTTCTCCTGCACCCCACCGTAGACCAACGCCGGCACCGGATACCGCACATGGCCGACCTGGGCCGCGTTATACTGCGGAATTGGCACCTGCGCCAACGCCCGGCCGGCCGCCGCCGTCAATCGCCCCGCCAATGCCTCATCCGACACCTCCTGCGCCAGCCAATCCATGTACAAGGCCGCGTCCGCCGCTGGGCCAGCGCCGAACCCGGGCGCAGCGTGGCGGTAACGATCGCCCTCGCGAATCTGTGAATCCAGCCAGCCACCAGCCGCCAGCGCCGCGTAGCTCCCTCGCCCAACCTCCGCCTCCGGCACCGCCGGCAAACCGTACAACCGCACGTAATGCGCCACCGCCGGCACCACACTCGAGCCGCGACCGCCGAGGATCTGCGCGCGAACCGTCAGCGCCTGGCCAGCCGCCAGCCGCCAAGTGCCATAGGGCACCAGACTGCTCTCCTCGCGTTGGAGACCGTCCGACCCGGGGATGAGCAAACCCAATAGGTGCGCCTCGGATTGGAACAACCGGTCTGGCGAATCGAAAACCGCGCACAGCTCGGCATGCTCGTGGCGATCCCACGCCAACCCGACGTATGCGCCCCCGGCATTCACCGCCATCAGCGGAAACGTCACCTTGAGCAGGTCCGGCACCTGTCGATCCGAAGCCGGCGGGTTGAGATCGGCGCGCGAACTGCTCGGCTCATTCTCGAGGTACTCGACCCCGGCCAACAAGGCCTGGGTCTTGTTGGTGCCGTAGCTGCCCAATCCCGCCATCAACGTCAGCACCGGCAAGTACAATACCTCGCGGTCGCGGTCGACCTCGACCTGGGTCGTCACCGCCACCGCCCCCGCATCGCCCGCGCGAAACCACTGCTCGATCCGCCACTGGGCGCCGTCCGTATCCCGCCCCTCCGTCACCGAGCGAATCGCCGCGCCGCCCCCCGCCTCCGCCTGCCTCTCGACGGTCACCCGCACTCCCGGATCCTGATGGGGCGCCCACCAGCGCGGTTGCCCCCCCGCCACGTACCCCACCAGGGGCGCCGTGTTCCCGCACGCCAGTCGGTCCTCGCCCACCCGCACCTCGAAGGCGCCCCAGCCACCCCCGCCGTGCACCAACCGCACCGGCCCCGACTCCAGCCAAACCGCATCGCTCCCGAGCCGTGGGGCGACCGGCGTCGGCCAAGCCGGCGACACGTAACTCATCCGCTCCTCGAAGCTCAGTTGCCCCAAAAGGCATGCCCCCGCAGTGCCCGGCGGGTCCACACGCAACCGATAGCTCGGCCCGAGCGCCGGCATCCGCACCTTCGCCTCGTGCCACTCGCCCCGTGGCACGTAGAACCGCACGGAGTTCTCTTCCGTAGCGCCGCCGCGGAAGTAGAACACCTGGCACATGCCCCCCGCCTCGCTCCTCAACCGCAGGCGCAACCACAGCGGCGTCCCAGCCGGGTAGTCGCGCGCCGGCCCCGTGATGTAGGGATCCGGACCCGTGATGGTCACCGTCATCCCCTCAGCCGTGCCCGACAACGGACCGACATCATGTGTGGCCGTCCAACCCTGGCGATCGGCGGCCCGGGTGAAATCGAAACTGGGCAACGCCGCCTGAGCGAGGGTGGCAAGCCACCCCAGCGCGAGCGTCCACGTCAATGCGTACCATGGCATCATCGTTAGTCTCCGTTCGCAAAACCGCCCGCCCTTGGCCGCTCCAAAGTCGAAACGGGGCGCGGCCAGGTCAGCCCGCCGGTCGCCAATCCAACACACGCAACTGGACCGTGCAACGACCGTTGAACTCGTTCAACTGAGGCGCGCAAGCCAGGTCAAACACGCCGCTGGGCCAAGGCCGCTCGGCCGCGCCCCACCAGACCGCTTCGCAACCCGTGCGACCGTCCGTTACCCAGAACTTGACGTGCTGCTGTTCCCGCCCGATGCGTTGCGGGGCCCGGCGCAGCCGCAACCCCGGCACCAGGACCTGCACGGCAGGATTGCCCTGGCCAAAGGGCCGCAACCGCCCGAACTCCCGCACCTGCGTCGCCGTGAGCTGGCCCAGCGGGGCCAGGGCATCCAACGGTAACGGCGGTTGGAGTTGCTCCGGCCGAAGCGTCCGCCGAGCGATCTCGTTCAGCCGCGCGCGCAGCGCCGGAACCTGGTCCGGGTGAATCGTCAACCCCGCCGCCATCGCGTGCCCACCGTGCCGCACCAGCAAATCCCGACACTCCTCGAGCGCCGCCGCCAGGTCGAAC
>VHCO01000395.1 GCA_016871715.1 Verrucomicrobiota bacterium | reverse complement strand
ACGGCATTTTCGCCTCCCTGGATGCTTCCCCGCCACATCTGGCCGCAGCAGACGCCACCAAGCCAAGGCCCACGCCGATCCTTCTCCCGCCACCTTGCCGAGCCCAGAACGCTTCGTGCATTGCCCCCGCGGCCCCCGTTTTCGGGTTGGAAAAAGCTTGAAGGCGCATGGGGCTTTGAGGCAGGTTCCTCGTTGAATACGCAAGATTAGCCATGCACCCAATGCACCCACACCCAAGACTACGGACCAGGTCGGGCTTTACGTTGATCGAACTGCTGGTCGTCATCGCCATCATTGCGATTCTCGCCGGCATGTTGCTTCCCGCGCTCGGCAAAGCCAAAGCCAAAGGCCAAGGCATCGCCTGCCTGAACAACAACAAACAACTGCTCATCGCCGTGCACCTCTACACCGGCGACCAAAACGAACGCTGGCCGAACAATTTCACCATTCCCGGCACCGAACAGGCCATCACCTCGCGCACCTTCAATAATTGGGTCAACAACGTCATGACCTGGGATACCGGCGGGGTCGCCGGGCAAAGCGTGACCAACGTCGAGTGGGTCTACAACGGCGTCCTCGCCCGCTACACCGCCAACGCCCTGGGCATCTACAAATGCCCGGCCGACAGCTTCGTCCATCCCAACCAACGCGCCCGCGGTTGGACCTCGCGCCTGCGCAGCAACTCGATGAACGCCCTCTTCGGTCGCTCGAACAACGACCCGGGCGACTACACCGCCTTTGGCCTGAGTTGGTACGACAGCGGCCGGTACCGCCAGTTCATCCGCACCGGCGACGTCCCCAACCCGGCCATGACCTATGTGACCCTGGACGAGCATCCCGACTCGATCAACGACGGCTTCTTCATCGTCGGCATCAACGCCACCCAGTGGGGTGACCTGCCGGCCTCCTACCACAACGGCGCCTGCGGCTTCTCCTTCGCCGATGGCCACGCCGAAATCAAACGCTGGCTCAGCGCCACCTCGAAATACCCCGTCAAGTTTGCGTTCAGCACCCGACCCTTCGACGCCAACGGCCGCAAAGACTTCGAGTGGTACCGGGAGCGGACCCAATACATCCTCGCCCGCTAACTCGTCGACCCCCGTTCGCCTGGCGCGACCCAACCGGAGCCTTACCCCCAAGTGGGCCCAGCCGTTGACAGGCTTGCGGCCAACCTTTAGCTTGGCGTCAAGATTAATACTATGAATGACGTAGCCGAATGCGTGGTGGAAGTGACCGAAGAGGCAGCCGCCGAAATCAAGTGCATGCGCGCCCGCGCCAACCCCTCGCCCGGGCCGCACCTGCGCGTTTATGTCGAGGCCGGCGGTTGTTCCGGGATGCAGTACGGCCTGGTGTTCGATCAAGCCCGGGACGGCGATCTCGCTTCCGAACAGCACGGCGTGTCGCTCGTCGTGGACGGCTTCAGCGCCCCGTACCTGCGCGGTGCGGTGGTGGACTTCAGCGACGCCCTGACCGGCGGCGGCTTCAAGATCCGCAATCCCAACGCCCGCCAGTCCTGCGGCTGTGGGCATTCGTTCGAGACCTAGCCAAAAAGTTTGACAAGCCAGGCCCGCCTCTTACAGTCCAGGCGCTCTTGGATTGGGGTCGTAGCTCAGTTGGTAGAGCACGTGAATGGCATTCACGGGGTCAGGGGTTCGAATCCCCTCGGCTCCACCAATCTCAACACATCGCCCAACCCCGTGCGGTTCTTCACCCTTAACTCAGCAGCCCAAACGCTCGTCGGTGCTCTGACCCGAGCCGCGAGCCGCCCGCTGTGCCTGGCCCTCCTCCTCGGCCTCGCTACAGCGGACCCCGCCACCGCCACCGCCACGGCGCACCCGCCCCTCGAGGCCGGAGTGGCGCGCGTAAACCTCACCCCACCACCCGAACTGAAGGCCGCCTTGGGCGGCTACGGCGCGCGCCTCAGCCAACCGGCCGAGGGGGTCCACGATGCGGTCTGGGCCAAAGCCCTGGTCCTACGGCAAGGTCAACAGACCGTTGCCGTGGTGACGGCGGACGTGCTGGCCTTCCCCCCTGGTTTTAGAGCCGCGTTACGCGAGCGCCTCGCCGCCGCTGGACAAGCCCCCCCGCTCCTGCTCCTCCTGCCCAGTCACACGCACACCAGCATCGACATGACGGCACTCCACCCCGGCAACGCCTTCGCCATCCCGCAGGTGGGCGTCTTCCACCAAGCACTCTTCGACTTCACCCTCGACCGACTCGCGCGACTCGTCCAGCAAGCGAGCCAGCATCCCACCGCCGTGCGTGCCGGGACCGCATCCGTCACGCTCGCAACTCGGAATCGTAACCGCCGCGCCGGCGGAACCGCCACCGATCCAGAACTGACCGTGACCCGGATCGACACCGACGCCGGCCGTCCCTTGGCGGTCCTGGTGAATTGGACGGCGCACCCCACGTTCATGGGCGCCGAGGACAGACTCTTCTCCGGCGACTGGCCCGGCCACCTGCAGCGCACCCTCGAGGCGCTCATCGGTGAAGGCGTCACCGCCCTCTTCTACAACGGGGCCCAAGGCGACCAATCGCCCGTGCCACCCGCAGACGCCGCCAGCAACTGGGAACGCGCAGAACGGTATGGTCGGGAACTGGCCATCCGGGCCTGGCGCACCTGGGAGCAAATCGAGCCCCGCCCGGCCCCAGAATTCGCCAGCCACAGTCAACCGATCGCGCTGCCCCAACGCCAATGGCATCCGGAGTTCATGAAAACGGGCGGTGCCGAATACGGCTTAAGCGAAGCGTCCATCGCCGGGCTCGTCGAGCGCCTGGTGCCGGCCGAAACCGCCAGCACCAGCCTTCGCCTGGGCCAGTTGGTGGTCCTGGGTGTGCCGGGTGAGTTGGCCGCCGCCCTGGGTCTCGAAGCCAAGGCGCGCGTGCGCGCCTTCACCGGCGCCCAGCACGTCACCATCGGCGGCCTCGCCGATGAATGGATCAGCTACATCCTGCCCGCCGAGGAGTACCGGCGGGGCGGCTACGAAGCGAGCATGTGCTTCTACGGCGAGACCCTTGGCCAGACCATCCTTGAAGGCGTGGTCCGCGGCGCTCAAACCCTCCGCTGACTAGCTCCACACCCCAGCGATCGGCGTCTGGCAGTGGGCGCAGCGGACCCTCCCCCCAACCGCCACCAACAACCAACGCGCCGGTAACCCGCCTTCGAGTGGTCCAGCCTCACGAAGCGCCTTCACCACGCCCTCCGCCCATTGCGCCTACCGCGTCTCACCTTCCCCAAAGACCTCGGCCGTATACGTCAGCACGCGGACATTCGGCCCCCGCCAATCCCCCGGCTCACCGCCTGCCTTGCGCGCCAGACTATCGAGGAACTTCACCCGGTCCGGCAGATGCTCCCAAACCTGCGGCAAATACGTCGCGCTCCGCTCCCCCACCTGCAACACCACGCCGTCCTCGAGCGGCCGAAGCCGCGCCAACAGATCCTCCGGTGAACTGAACGCCAACGCCTGCGGCTCGGTCAACACACTGATCTCGAGTTCCAACTGCCCCAACTCCTCCCGCCCCACCGCCGGAAAGCGCGGATCGCGCAAGGCCGCGCTGCGCGCGTTCTCGAGCACGGCCCGGTACAGCGGCCCGCGAGGGTCCAGGTTGCCCATGCAGCCACGCAAGCTCCCCGCCTTGGTGAGCGTGACAAAACAGCCCCTCACCTCCCGACACCGCGCCGGCACCTCCGCCTCGGCCACCTGCGGCATGCGGTTGGCCGTCACCGCCTCGGCCACCGCCCGCCGAGCCAGCTCGAGCAACCATTTCCGTTCGGCAATCGTGTACCGCACAACCTCGGGTTCGTAAAACGCGACCGCAGCATAACCGACCACCGCCCGTTTGTCGCCGCCGGTTTCGCCGCTCACTCCCTGCCCCCCCCAGTTGCCGGACCATGGCTGCGCGCGACACACCATCGGGGCGCGGACGGTCACCTCCGCCACGGGAGGAGGGCAGCCACCGAAGCGGCTCTGACGAGCCGCGCCCCTCACGCACGGTGTGCAGGTGCGGTGGCACCAACCGGCTGAAGCGGCCGGTGCCGGTGCGCGAATCACCCAGACCGCCACTTTGGCGCGTTCATCCGTGCTTCCGAAGGCGGCTTGCATCCGAGACCAGGTCGTTCAGGTTCATTCGTACTCGCCGTGGCAGACGTCTACCCGGACACGGCTGCCGAGACCGTTTAGTCGTTGGCCTCGGCCGGTAAGGCAATGCCTGGCTCGGCGCCCACCCCCGTCGGCTCGACCCCTTTACTGCCGTCCGGCGAATCCACCGACTGGCCCCAACCGACCAGAGCCTCCTTGCTGCGCATGGCGTGAACGATCGCCGGGTTGACCAGGAACCGTTCGCCGCTGAAGTAGTCCACAAACCACCACGGCTGGCCGTTCGGCAGTCGTCCGGCAAAGCAGTCGGTCCAGTCCGAGGCCCACAGGTCCGCTGTCGCTCGCAGCGTGTGCTCGTGCGGGTTCCCACAGAGCAGGTGCGTTGCATAGGCGAGCGGCGCTTCCTCGGTGAACTCGTAGCCCTGCCTGCGAGCCACCGCCCAGAACTCCAGGGCCAACCGGCAGAGGGTTCCGATCGCCTCCCGCCGCACAATCCAGAAGCCGGCATTGACGTTGAAGATGGCCCGGCTCCAGACCCCCATCGCCCGCATCAGCGAGGCGTACTCGTCCAGCGGGCAACCCCACCGGTCGGGCCGCTGGTTCCCGGGCGCACAGGCGTCGCTCTGGAGAACAAGTCCAGGCTGTGGAGGAACGGGACGACCCCCTCGGTTTCGGCCTGGAGGAGCTCCCAGCGCTCGTCGAATCGATGCCAGCCATATCGCCAGGTCAACTCGGCGCTCCAGGCCATCACCCGAAATCGCGTGTCCGGCAGCTCGAGTCGCTCATAGAACATGGGGAACCCCTGCGGGTACTTCTCTGGCGCCGGCCGTGACAGCCGTCCGATGGTGAATGTCTCCGAACGCCGTTCACGGAACGGATACAGCTCCGGGTCGATGTAGTTGCCGGTGATCGTCCGGGGCACGGTGCCGTGAGCGCCGTTCAAGGCCGAACGCTGCAGCTCGGACACGTAGAGCACCTTGTCCACCACACCGTCCCGGAACGCCTCGGCCTCCTGGATGTGATGCCACATCATCTCGCCCGACCAGATCACCTTGAGCCCTTTGTCCTTGGCCCGATGGGCAATCCGCTCGACGAAGAAGCAGTCGTTGCACAGCGCCAGGGCTACACCCTCGAGCCGGGCCGGCAGCTCATCCAGCAGACAGTAGAGGATGCCGAGGTC
>VHCO01000394.1 GCA_016871715.1 Verrucomicrobiota bacterium | reverse complement strand
CGGACGGAATCAGGTGAAGAGGCAGAATTAGCAGTTTACTTGCCATTCGCATTCACTGGAACGCTCATCCTTCGACTCGCGCCTCCCTCCCCTACTGCCAGGGCGAGAAGAGGCGGTAGAAACGCTGGGGCGGGCGGTTGGGTGTGGTGTCGAACGCGGTGGCCGGCTTGGGGGTAGCTTCGCCGGTAAAGGTGGTCAGCGGCTGCCAAACGGTCTTCGGATAGGGCCAGGGCAGACTATTGGTGACCGCCGGCGTGACGAAAGCGTCGGTGTACTCGACCGTGACGGTGCGCGAGGCGGGCACAAGGAAGTCGAGCCGCACGCGCTGGTCTAGCAAGGAAAGCGACCTGAAGCGGAGGGTGAGTCGGATCGGGTCGGTGCCGCCGCGGTACTCGGCCAGGTTGCTCAGGCCGTCCTGGTCGGGATCGCCGTCCGGACCGTCGCGGCCGTTGGGATCGGTTGGACTGAGGCCAGAGGCGTATTCCCATTCGTCTGGAAGACCGTCGCCGTCGAAGTCCGAGGCGGATGGAGCGTAGTTCGGGGCGGCGGCCGTGGGGAAGCGAGCCGTCCACGATTCGGGGTCGTTCCCGTACTGGGTTGGACTGCCGCGCTGGAGCGAGGCCAGCAGGTTGGCTTGGTAAGGCCACGGCGCTTGGTCCGAGTAGATCACTTCATCCACGATGGCCCACGCCACCGGTTCGCCAGGCAGGTCTGGCGCCTCGGGTTTCTCGAGTGCGACCCGGTCAGTGGTGTTGGCCAGGCTGCCTGAGTAGGGCCCGAGGAGGAGGAGGGTGGGCTGGTCGGCGAGGCCGTAGCGGCGGCGGAAGGCGGCGCGTTGGGCGGGGTCGGCCGGGTCGAAGTTGACGACAAGGAGGAAACCGCCTGGCGGCAGGGTGGTGCCGGGCGGGAACTGGAAGTCGGCGCCGCCGTTGAGGCGCCAGGTGCCGTTGGTATCGAACAAGGGATACGAGACTGGGAGCGGGTTGTGCAGTTCGATGAACTCGTCGCGCAGACTCTCGATCCAGTTGGTGGGGGTCATGGTCCCTAGGGGCCGATACATGATCTCGTTAATGACCGGCGCGGGTATAGGGCCTTGGTTCATTTGGCTTCGCGTGGGTGACTGCCGCTCCCAATAGGGATGGCGCGTCGAGCGGCGCCCCCACGAGGTTTCCGCGTCTTGCGCCTTGAAACTGACGGCATCCACGACGCGATCTTCGGGCCCGCCGGTGAGATAGGACAGGAAGAGTTGTTCGCCCGCCTTGTTGAGGCCGAAGCCGGAGGTGATGGGGGCATGGAAACCAGTGACTTCGTCGAAGCTGATCAAGGCGCCGGCGGGGAGTTGGCGGGTGGGCAGGGCCCATTTTCTGAGGTTGGCGGCGTCATCGCTCAAGAAGTAGTTGGAGAGGTTGAGGGCTGGTGCCACGTTGACCAACTCGATCCAGTCGTTCGAGTCATACTCGGGAAACAGGGGATCGGCGAAGTCGGTATGCGCCATCAATTCGTTGATAAGCAAGCCTGGCACAGGAGTGGGATCGGGGCGGCCGGGCGATCCATCGAGGAAGGCGCTGGCCCGCCAGTTGCCGCCATAGTCCAGCGAGCCGATGTATTTCTGGAAATGGCCCGGCACAAACCGCGTCAGCGGCACCAGTGAATGCCCGGCGCCATCGGCGGCCAGTGGCCAACCGCGGCCGTCGTTGTAGGTGAAGGAGAAGATGACCGGGCCGTTAGCGGCGGTCTTGAGCGTGACGGTTTCGCCTTCATTGGCTAGGGCGCCCTGGTAAGGCCCGACGATGGCCACTGCCGGTCCGAGTCCGTAGTGGGCGCGAAAACCGCTGAAGTCATTGGCTGGGTTGGCGCCGACGACGAGGAGGTAACCGCCCGGGGCCAGGGTGGTGTTGGGGGGGATGGTGAAATCGATGCCCGCGGTGAACTTGAGACCGCTCAGATCGAGGAGATTGGTCGCCGTCGGGTTATGGAGTTCGATGAACTCGAATTGGGCTCCGGCCGGCGGATTGTACATGAGTTCGGTCACCCGCAGGTAATCCTGCAGCGCTTCGGTTTGGGCCGGTGAGCTGGCCATGAACTCGACAGGCGGCGACCACTGGCTCCAGCGGCCGGTGGCGTCTTTCATCCGGACCCGGGCGCGGTAGGCGTGGCCGACCTTGGCCACGCCGGACGGCACGGAGAGTTCGGCGTTGAATGTCGTCAGTTCACCGCTGGTCCAGGCGGGCTGGACTTCGTAACGTTTTGGGGCGGCGGGATCGAAGGGCGGGTTGTAGGCGGGGGAGACTTCGCCTAGGCGCCACTCGAGGGCGGCGAAGGGCGCGCTAGCGCTGAAGGGGCTGGTCTGAAAGCGCAGTCGATCGACCGGGTAACTGGCTGCTCCAGTGTAGGCGATGGTGGGTCGGGCGGGGATCAGGTTGTCTCGGGCGATATTGTCGAGGTAAGCGCCGCGGGTGAGGACGTAGTCTTTCATTTTCTGGACCATGCCGGGGAAGTCCTTACTCGGGACGATCTGGTAGAAGCGGCCTTGGCCGGACTTGGAGGGGTTGACGTACGCGGAGGCCATGATGGGGTGGTAGTCCCAGAGGGCGCGATCGGCGTCGACGAAGGAGGGCCCGCCGGCCGGGTCATCGATCATGGCGGCGTATTCATCGATGAGTTTCCAAGTTTGATCCTCGTTAAAGAGGAGGTCGCGGAGCTCGCGGATGCGGTTTTGCCATTCGAGCCGGAAGGTCGGGCGGTTGAAGAGGCGGTTCTTGAACTCGTCCACCCCGTCGCAATTGCGGTCGTACATATTGTCCGCCCAGGTCAGGTCGAGGTCCCAGGGATGTTGCGACCAGACGCCGCTCTCGGGGTGGCGAAGGTAGAAGTAATTCTTGCCATGACAGATGTCGTAGTGATGGATGCCCTGGACGATGGTCTGGTAACTGGTGTAGCGGGCGACATCGAAATTGGCCCACCACCAGGCGTCGGTCGGGTTGCCACGGTAGGCGCTCATGAAGGTGTTGAGGTCGGACTTATCGGAGACGGCGGTGGCGCCCTGGTTGTTGAGTTCGCCGGTGCCCCCTTCCATTTTGTAGAAGTTGCCGTCGGGCAACCCGTGCTCTTGGAGGAAGCGGGTGTCGAGCTGTTCGGTGGCGAGGTAGAGCCCCCAGAAATCGCCCTGGTACTGGTCGTCGGGGTCGGCTTCGAGGGCATCATCCAGGACGCGGAAATGGACGAAGTGAGTCTTCGAGGCCTCGACGCCGGCGAGGTTGAAGAGGCGGAAGCCGACCGACTCGAACAGGCCCTGCTCGCCGCGGTGGAGGTAATCGCCCTGCTGGATACAGGCGCCGAGGTTCAACTTGGTCCAGCCGACGTCGTAGCGGCGGCGGTAATCGTCGCGCGGTTGGAAGTCGTGGCCGCGGTTGAAATCGAATTTCCACATGTTCTTGCCCATGGCATAGCGCCAAACCCCGCCGCGCGCGCGGTAGCGGATATGATCGTAGACGCGGCCGTCGTAGACGAGGGTGCCCAACCAGCGGTAGGCGTCTCCACCGTAGCGGTCCAGGAATTGGGAGCGCATGACGGAGTCGGCGGTAGTCAGCAAGTGATACACAGGCAAGCGCCCCAGGAGGTCGGGCCCGTAGGTGACGGGCTGGCCGCGGGCTGGGTTGGGGTTGCCCGGTTGGATCGCGCCGGTCCACGCGGGCAGACCGTCATAGACGAAGTAGGCGAAGTTCGGCTGCGGATCGTCCGGGTAAGGCGCCGCGATGGTCTGACCGCGCCGGTCGGTGGCAGCGAGCCGGTAGCGGATGAGCCGGCGATGGGTTTGGAGGCTGCCGGGCAGCAGGGCGGTGTAGAGGTCGTCACCCGCCTGGGCATCGCCGGCGGTCCCCGCATCGTTTATGGGCACGGTAACCCAACCCGTCTTGTAGGCGGGCGCGGTCAACTCGATGTAATTGCCCGGCTCGACCACTTGGTACTCGAGCTGCGCTCCGGCCACGCCATCGGCATCGGTGATCTTCACCGTGACGGTCACCGGTTGGCCGGTCCGCGGCTGGTCGGGTTGGTGGCGGACTTGGCGCAGGTGGGGGGGCAAGGTCTGGCTGAAGACCGAGTTGCGCGCGCCGGGGGTGGGGCCACGGTCGGCTGGGCCGGTGCGGGCGATGAGGCGAAAGTCCATGAAGAAATCGCTGCTCCCCCCGATCGAGGCGTTGAGTCCGAGGACGGCGATGACGTTGGCGCCTGGCAACAAGTAAGCCGCCGGTGTCGGCAGGGTTATGGTCTCGAAGTTGAGCGATTCGCGGGCCGAGCTGGCGGTGGCGTTGTAGGCGGGGTCGTTCCCCGGCGCGTTGCGATTGGCCACGAAGGTACCATTGATCCAGGCGACGAAGCCGTCGTCGTAGAGCGCCTCGAGGTCCAACGCGGTCACCAGGCTTGGGTCAGGCACGGTGAACGTCCTCCGGAAGAAGACCGCGGTGTAGTTGTTTCGCATGTCGGCCAGGGGCGTGGCAACCAGATTTTCACCGTAGCCCACCGGCATGGCCCCGCTGGGCCAGGCGCCGTCGTCGAATGCCAAGGCGCGCCAAGCCGTGCGCGGTGTCGAAGCCTCGGCCCGCCCCGGCTGATAGCGCCAGGTGGACCCGCTCTCGAGGAGCGTTTGGGCTGCTGGCGTGGAGCCGGTGGTGGTCGAGGCGCGCCAGCTTCCGCCCAGGTCGTTGTCCAGGGCTGGGTTGACCAACTCGATCGAGTAGCCTGGCGAGTCGCCCACGGTCGGCCACGGAAAGCCGAGCTGGTAGTCGACTTGATCCGCGACCTGGTTGGCTTGGTTTCGCAGGACGATGCGCTCGCCGCCGCTGGCAAGGCGGCCGCGCCAGGGGCCGAGGGCGTTGACGCCGAACTTCGCGCGCAGAGCCGCGGGGTCCTGCGCGACGACGAGGTAAGCCCCCGGCCCAAGCACGGCCTCGGGAGGGAAGCTGAACTGGACGCCGTCGGTAAACGCCCACCCGGCGAGGTCGACTGCAGTCGAGTCGGGGTTGTGCAGCTCGATGAACTCGACCAACTCGGTCTTGACGTCCGGGTCGTAATGGATCTCGTTGATGACCACCGCCGCCATCAAAGGCGCCAGCATGCCCCCCCACGCCCAGGCACACGCCCACCAACCCAACCGGCATCGGGCCGACTGGAAAGTCGGCGGTACGGAAGGTTCATGGGGAGCCTTGAAGCCAAGGTGGTTGGCGCGCATGGGGGCCATGAACTGGGCGGGCCCGTCGCGGCTCGGCAGGAGCCTCGCCCTACCGCATGAATCGGTAGCGGGGCGCGCCGAACGGTAGGGCGCGACC
>VHCO01000393.1 GCA_016871715.1 Verrucomicrobiota bacterium | reverse complement strand
CGGAAAGCTCAATCGATGAATGCTGCGCGCCACCAGGTCCTTGCCCGAGCCGGTCTCGCCCGTCAGCAACACGGTGGCCCCGCGGTTCTGCGCCGCCTGCTGCACCAATCGCCGCACATCCCGCATCGCCACCGACTGCGCCACCAAGTCCGAAAGCGCATCCTCGACATCCAAATGCGGTAACGAACCTAACACCCGCCGCAACCGCTGCGTGAACTCGCTCACCTCGACCGGCTTGGCCAGGTAATCGAATAAACCGCCCCGCGTCAGCTCGACCGCCCCCTCCAAATTCGGCATCCCCGTCAACATAATCGCCCGCGGCGTGCCCCCCCGCTCCTGCAGCGCGCGAAAAAAGTCCGCCCCTGTCCCATCCGGAAGCATGTTGTCCAGGATCAGGACATCGAAGCACAGCCGCTCGACCGCCTCCTCCGCCGCTCGCACCGTGGCGCAAACCACCGCCTCGCCCCCCTCCGCCCGCACCACCTCGCGCAAGATCTCCGCGCACAACGGGTCGTCCTCCAAAACCAGGCTGAGGAACTTCGGCTTCACCGCCTGCGAACCTTACCCCTCCACAACACCGCGCAGCGGTTCCAACCTCCTCGTTGCCAAACCGTCAACCCCGCCATACCCATCCCGCCACCCCACAGATGCCCGCACGCCCACTGGTCCATCCTGGACCAAGCGGTCCACTCCGTGGTCCAAGCCTGGACCACGCCACGCCGGCTTGCTAGGCCCAGCGCGCAGGCATCCAGCTCACGACGCATCCAGCGGCATGGTTATCCCGAGGTTCACTGATCCGCAAACTAAATCCGGCACGCCGGTTGCTCTACTTAAGCCCGCGGGCAAAGGAAGGCCAGCAAAGATGCCACTGGAAAAGCGGCAGCGGGTGTGCCACCTTGAGCGGCGTGACGGGTAAGACCCCTCGAGGAGGCTGATCCGCAAAGGAGCTCCAGCGAGGCCATCACGCTGGCCGGCAGTTAACCCGGCAGGCCAACCGCCGCATAGTGGCGGTCGCCCAAAGCGACGTAGGTTGCCCCGGTTGCGCCGCAGTAGTCAGTGAAAGTGAAGGTCAAGAGGACATGAACGGCCTGCCAAAACCGTTGATGAGTATGAAGAACAAGCAGTGGGGAAGCTGGATCGTGGGAGTTGGCCTGGGGATCGGCCTGACCGCAACTGACACCGTCTATGCCAAGGGCGGCGTCGATGTCGTGGCTAACGTCTCACTTGGCGCGGGGGTGGTCCCATTCGCGAAACAAATCGCCAACGTGGGTGCCGACGTGAAACTCAAAGTGCAGATCGTCAACCTCGGCTCCGCCCAACCCAAGTACACCTGGAAACTCAACGGCGAACCCATCCCGGGCGCCAGCGGCGAAGTCCTCCAGCTTCGATCCGTCGGCCCCGCCGACGGCGGCCTCTTCTCCGCCGCGGTCAAAAGCGGCACGGCGACCACTGAAGTCGTCTTCCCCATCGAAATCGCCGCCGATCTACTCCCCTTCGCCGACTCCTTCATTGGTCGCGGCACGGTCACGGGGTCATCCGGCTACGGCATCGCAAACAACGTGACCGCCACGCGCGAGTCCGGTGAACCCACCCACGGCCGCAAAGGCAAAGGCAAGTCCATCTGGTTGTCCTGGCGCGCCCCGGCCGATGGCCCGGTGACCTTTACGACCGCAGGCTCCGCCATCGACACCGTGTTAGCCGTCTACACCGGCAGCGCAGTCAACAAACTCGCGCGCGTGGCCGATGACGACGACAGCAGCGGCTACGCCACCAGCGAGGTCACCTTCAACGCCAAAAAGAACGCCACCTACGCTATCGCCGTAGACGGCGTCAGCGCTGCCACCGTCACCAGCCTCAATACCGCCGGCATGGCCGGCAGCGTCATGGTCGTCTGGGAACAACAAACCACCGGCGCTGTGCCCAAAATCAACACGGCCCTTCTGCCTCAGCTCATCGTCGCCAACGTCGGGCAGGCCGTCCAGATCCCTCTCCCCATCGCCGTCGCCGCCGACACCACCGTCCAGTGGTTCCGCCTCGTGCGCAACTCGAACCGGCTGCTTTCAAACTCGGCCGCGCCCTTCTCCATCCCCCGCATCTCCGCCGAGGACGTGGGCCAATACTACTTCGAGGCCCGCAACCCCTTCGGCGTGTCGCGCAGCCCGCTGGTCGACGTCCAAATCAATACCAAGGGCGACTCGACCGTGGCCGCCTACGCCAAACTCGCCGATTCCCAACTCAACGCCCCTGCCGGTACCACCGCCGCCGTCACTCTGAAGAGCCCCTCTCTGAAGAGCCCCTCCGTCCAGACCGCGGGCCTGGGCGGGCGCGTGCGCCGCCTGGCTGGCGACCCCAACCCAGGCTACAGCGGCGCCCAGATCTTCCAGAATCTCCCCGGCAAAGACATCGGTGAACCCGACCATTGCGGTGAACTGGGCGGCTCCTCATTCTGGTTCGCCTACAACGCACCTGCCGCTGGCCGAGTCAACCTCGATACCATCGGCAGCAACTTCCCCACCATCCTCTCCGTCTACTACGACGACGGCCTCGGCAACGGCTATGCCAGCCTCGTCCCCGTCACCTGCGGTGTGGTCAACTACGACGGTTTCGAAGCCTCCGCCGTCAATTTTATCCCGAACCTGACCAAGACCTACTACATCGTCGTGGACGGGTTCGACGGCCTCAACGGCACCGCCTGGCTTAATTACAAGTTGACTCAGTAACCCGAAGCGCCTGGGCGGTCCAAACCGCCTAGGCGTTTCTCGCTCATAACCCAGCCGCAGCGGTTGTTCCCCCCGCTGCGGCTTTTTGCGTTTTCACAGTCCCCTACTATCCACCCCCTCCCTTCACACTCACACTCACACCCACACACGCGCGCGCCGCTCACCCCACCCCACCCCGGTCATACCCTGCCCCCCAAGCCCGACCCCAACTCCGTCTCCGACACGTTCCTCCCCTCCCGAGGATTCGGCATCGAAAGCGGTTTCTCCAGGTAGCAGGGCGCGCGCGCCGCTGCGCGCCGTCCAGTCCACCGCGGCCACCTCACGAAGCCGCGCTCCCATCCCGAGACGGAGAGCGGGCGTCTCGCCCGCTACCCCGCAGCCACCGCAGCCACTCTTGCCACTGCCTTATTCTGCCGTCTTTTTAGTCATTGACAGTCCAACCCCGCGGCCAAGATGGCAGCGCCCCCACCCGCCAAAACCCACCCAATCCCCAATCCCGCCCATCCCGCCCAGTGCGGGCCACCCCCCCCCAACCCAAGACGGAGAGCGGGCGTCTCGCCCGCTACCTTGCGTCCGTCTGCTCATATTTGCCGTGTTTATAATCGTTGACAGTCGCGGGTCCATCCCAGCCGCCAGGTGTCGGATGGTTCTGGACCCGTCCCTGCGGGTGCGGCGACAAGCCGAAAACGCCTTGTCAACTTCCCGCGGAGCGATCTACTGTGGCGCAACGTCACGAACCTGAAGCCAACAATCGATCTCTAGCCCTGCCCTGCCATGCCGATAACCGATGAGCCTCGCTATGATGCCCAGAAACTCAGACCGTGGAGAGTTGGCCTGCTGATGGCGGCTCTGGCGGGCGTGCCCCTCCCTGCCCTACCGGGCCACGCCGACGACGACCGGCCCCCAGCACACGGCTACGCCCGAACGGCAACCTTCCCGACTCGCCTGGTGGCCGTGGGCAGTGACGTGACGCTCCAAATCGAAACGCTCCCCCCCCCACAGGTCCAATATGCCTGGAAACTCAACGGTCAGTTGATCCCCGGCGCCCGTAAACCTCAGCTCGAACTCAAGCAGATCGGCCCCGCCGACGGCGGGCTGTTCTCGCTCGTCATCCAGAGCAAGGGCAACGTCACCGAGACCTTCTTTCCCGTCATCGTCGCCGTGGACGAACTGCCCTTCGCGGACGATTTCAACCGGCGTGGCCGCGTTAGCGGTTCGTGGGGTTACGGCGCCTCGAGTAATGCGGACGCCACGCGGGAGAAGTCCGAACCCACGCACGCCGGCAAGGGCAAGGGCAAGTCCATCTGGCTGGCCTGGGTCGCCCCGGCGGATGGACCGGTGAGCTTCAGTACGGCGGGTTCTTCTTTCGACACAGTGCTAGCCGTCTACACGGGCAAGCAGGTCAAGAAGTTGGCCTTGGTTGCCTCCGACGACGACGGCAGCGGTTATGCCACCAGCGCCGTCACCTTCAACGCCCGCGCGGGCGTCGAATACGCTATCGCCGTAGACGGCACCGGCGCCGCTCGCGCGGACAGACCTCCCGGCCAAGACGAAGGGATCACCGGCAGCGTCTCCTTGGTCTGGGACCAAGCTCCCCGCACGGCTCTGCCCGAGATCCGTACCGCCCTGCTTCCCGAGGTCATCGTGGCCAACGTCGGCGACACGGTCCGCATCCCGTTGCCCGCCGAGCTCAGCGGCGCGCCAGCCGTCACCTGGTACCGCATCGTACACAACACTCACGTCCAGCTCTCGACCGTTCCCCGGCCCTACCCGATCCCCCGGCTCTCAGCCGACGACGTGGGGCCGTACTACTTCGAGCTCAGGACGGCCGCGGGCACGGTCCGCAGCCCTTGGGTCGATCTCCAGCTCAACACCCAGGGGGACACTACCGCCGCGGTCTACGGCAAACTCGCTGACGCACAGGCTCGAGGGGGTAACGGGCTGACCCGCCGGATCTCGTTGGTCCGCGCGGCCGCGCCGGAACTGAGCGCCTTGGGGCGGCGCGTTCGACCGCTCGCTGGCGACCCCAATAGCGGCTACACAGGCAACCAGGTCTTTCAGAACCTCCCCGGCAAGGACATTGGCGAACCCAACCACTGCGGCGAGCTCGGAGGTTCGTCCTACTGGTTCGCCTATACGGCGCCAGCCGCGGGCACGGTCACCCTGGACACCATCGGGAGCAATTTCCCCACCGTCCTGGCGGTCTACTACGACGACGGCCTGGGCAAGGGCTACGCCAGCCTGGTCCCGGTGGTCTGTGGCGTGGTCAACTACGATGGCCACACCGCTTGCCGCGTCTCCTTCGTGCCGGACCTCGCCAAGACCTACTACATCGTGGTTGACGGCTTCGACGGCCTCAACGGCACCGCCTGGCTCAATTACCAGTTGACGCCCTAAACGAAAAGCGCCGTGGCACGCTCATGCCACGGCGGACTGCGTAGATGAGGTTGACCGATTTGCAGATCCTCGAATCACGGAAAATTCGGGCCGACCGTGGTGACCTTCGACCACCATTTCGCATCAATCAAGGAATCGCCGGCCGGCACATTCAGTCCCGTGTTGCCGGCTTTGCCGAAGGTCTTGATCTTACTGCCAACCCAACGGTGAATCTCCGAATGGCCATCGGCGAAGGATAGGCCCGCCGCACCGT
>VHCO01000392.1 GCA_016871715.1 Verrucomicrobiota bacterium | reverse complement strand
CCCTGCGCGTGTGCCTGCTGGCGCTTAAAGTGGACCTACACCCCGAGCCTTCCTGGCCAGAACTCCAAGAGCGCTGCCAGCACGATCCCCAAATCCCTTTCCGCGCACTCGTCAAGCACCGCTCCAAGTGAAAAGACCGTGTTTCGCTGATTGCAGCTAGTAGCTGATCGCCAACGTAGGCAGTCCAGTAATATCATTCTGCCAGGGTTTTAGTAGTTGACAGCATCGGTGCCAGAGTGGCCTGACCCGGACCTGGAATTGGCTGGAGTCGCTGGAGTTGAACCGCGCCGGTTGTCTCGCGGCCTGCTTCCGGCTTGCTTGTTGGGCTGAGCGCGAGTTTCCTTGCCAGGCGCTCGGGGTTGGCGTAGCGGCTCACGCTCACCGTGCCCTGCCGCGCCCGAGCGACCCGAGCGCAGAACGCAGAAGGTTGACCATGCAGGACATCTACGACGAGCTGGCACGGACGATCGATCATTCGCTCCTGCACCCGACGTTGACCGACCGGGAGCTGGAGGAGGGGTGCCGATTGGCGGCGCGTTACCGCGTGGCCGCGGTATGCGTCAAACCCTACGCGGTGCGTCCGGCGGCGGCTTGGCTGGCGGGAAGCGGGGTGAAGGTCTGTGCGGTGGTGGGTTTTCCCCACGGCAGCAGCGCGAGCGAGGTTAAGCGGCACGAGGCGGAGGTGGCTTGCCGGGATGGCGCAACGGAGCTGGACATGGTGCTCAACGTGGGCAAGGCACTGAGTGGCGACTGGGACTACGTCGAGGCGGAGGTACGCCTGGTCTGCGGGGTGGCGCACGAACGCGGGGCGATCATGAAGGTCATCCTCGAGACCGACTACCTCGCTCGAGGCGGGGCGGGCCTGTCCAGCGATGACCTCAAGGTCCGACTCTGCCAACTCTGCGAGCGTGCCGGAGCGGATTTTGTCAAGACCTCGACCGGCTACGGCTTCGTCAAGGGTGCCGACGGCAGGTACGACTACCAAGGCGCCACGGAGCACGATTTGAAACTGATGCGGGCCAGTGTGTCGCCGCGGGTCCAGGTGAAGGCCGCCGGCGGCGTGCGGGATCTGGACGCCCTGCTCCGCGTTCGCGCCCTGGGCGCCACCCGCTGCGGTGCGACCGCCACAGCAGCCATGCTGGACGAGTACCGGCGCCGGACCGCGGCCACGCCGGCTACCCAAGCATGACCGAGCCGAGCGCGCTCTTTCGTCATTGCCCGCGCTGCGGCGAGCCACGCTCGGCGGGTCTGCAGGCGAATCCCCTGGTGTGCCGAGCCTGCGGCTTGGTCTATTATTTGAACCCGACAGTGTCAGTTGGGGTCATTCTGCGCGACGCGGCAGGACGGGTGTTGCTGATTTGTCGGGGCAAACCGCCAGGCCGGGGTAAGCTGGCCCTGCCCGGGGGCTTCATCGACTTTGACGAAACGGTCGAGCAAGCCCTCCGGCGGGAGGTGCGTGAGGAGGTTGGGCTCGCGGTGCGACGCCTGC
Source organism: Verrucomicrobiota bacterium (assembly GCA_016871715.1). Classification (GTDB taxonomy): domain Bacteria; phylum Verrucomicrobiota; class Verrucomicrobiia; order Limisphaerales; family J093; genus VHCO01. Next base: position 3,888 of record VHCO01000392.1, on the reverse strand, counting down.
GGTTCCTCTGTTCCGAGGTCAACCAGTACGCCTACTGTGGGGTGACCTACCCCGTGGTGGACCTGTTTTTTGTGGCGGCGGTGAGTCGCTCAGAGCGCGCCGTGGCAGCTTCGGCGGAGGTGGCGGGCTTCCGTTGGTACGCCCCGGGGGAGATCCCGCTGGGTGCGGTTGCTTTTCCCTCCGTCCGCCGGGCCTTGGAACGGTATGCATGCGATGGACGGCTGCGATGTCGCGGCCGTTAGCGGAACCGCGCCCGCATCGTGCTGGGTATCCTTGCTGGGCGTGCGATGGCTCAGTAAGGTGGCCTCATGAGCGGATTCCTGGTGACATCGGATAAGGAAGCGCGACTCGCGGAACGCATGGTGGCGTTGGGCGTGCGCGAGGCGGACCTCGAGGAGACGTTCGTCCGGTCGGGCGGTCCCGGGGGCCAGAACGTCAATAAGACCGCCACCTGCGTCCGGTTACTGCATCGACCGACCCGGCTCCAGGTCAAGTGTCAGACCACCCGGCAGCAAGGACTGAATCGGTTCTTGGCCCGGCAGCTCCTGCTTGATCGGCTCGAGGCGATGCGCGAAAGCCGTGCGGCGTCCGAGCGGGCGCGCCGCGAGAAGCTCCGCCGCCAAAAACGCCCGCGCAGCCGCCAGGCTAAGGCACGCATCCTCGCGGACAAGGCCCACCACGCCGCGAAGAAGGCGGCGCGCCGCCCAAGCCACCTGGACTGAGGACCTAGCCCCTTGCGCTGCACCGTGCCAGGAAATCCCGGTAGGCCAACCCGAGGCCGGTCTCGAGGTCGACCTGGGGCTGCCAGCCGAGCGCGAAGATCCGCGAGCTGTCCATCAGCTTCTGCGGTGTGCCATCGGGGCGGGTGGTGTCCCAGCAAATCTCGCCGCTGAACCCCACGACGCGGGCGACAGCATCGGCCAATTCCTGAATCGTGAGGTCGCTGCCAAAGCCCACATTAATGAACTCCTCCTCGCTATAATGCCGCATCAGAAAGATGCACGCCCGGGCGAGGTCGTCGGCGTACAGGAACTCCCGACGCGGCGTGCCCGAGCCCCAGCAGGTCACCGCGGGTGCGCCGGCCAACTTCGCCTCGTGAAACCTGCGGATGAGCGCGGGCAGGACGTGCGAGGTTTCGAGGTCGTAGTTGTCGTTGGGGCCATAGAGATTGGTGGGCATGGCGCTGATGAAATCGCAGCCGTACTGGCGCCGGTAGGCTTGGCAGAGCTTGATGCCGGCGATCTTCGCCACGGCGTACCATTGGTTGGTGGGCTCGAGCGGCCCGCTCAACAGGTGCTCCTCTCGTAGCGGTTGGGGAGCCAGTTTGGGGTAGATGCACGAACTGCCCAAGAACAGCAACTTGCGCACCCCCGCCCGCCAGGCCTCGTGCACCAGGTGCGCCTCGATCAGCAGGTTCTCGCGCAGGAATTCGGCCGGGTGTTCGTGATTAACCTTGATCCCGCCCACTCGGGCGGCCGCCACAAACACCCACTCCGGTCGCTCCACCGCGAAAAACGAGCGGACTGCGGCGGCGTCGAGCAGGTCCAACTCGCTCCGCGTGCGTCCAATCAACCGGGTGAACCCTTGGGCTTCGAGGGCGCGCCAAATCGCGCTGCCCACCAAGCCCCGGTGGCCAGCCACATAGATGCGCGCGTCTGCTGCCATCGCCATGGTCTCGTCCTCCTTCACGCCGTGGACCCGCCGGCGCAGCGGGAGCTAGGCCATTTCGAGGACGGCTTGAACGAGTTTGTTGATGCCGGCCTCGGCTTCGGCGATCCGGCTTGCGAGCATGTAGGCGGGCGTGGTGACGATCTTGAGGCGGCGGTCGACGACCACATTGTGCACCGTGCAGTTGACGTGTTGCCCGCCCGCTCGGGCCAACGCCGTGGCCGTGCCGGCATCGTTGCCGATCGTGAATTCGACCCGGGCCGAGCCGAAGAGCTTCGCGGCGATCGCCGGCGCAATGCAGACGAACCCAAGCGGTTTCCCCGCCTTATGCGCGGCCTCGAGCACCGCGGCGACCTCGGGGTTCACCCCGTACTGTTCGCCGGCCAGGGCGAAGGAGCAGAGGTTCTTGGCGGCGCCAAACCCGCCGGGCAGAATGACGGCGTCCACTTGATCCACCCGCAGTTGCCGCAGCGGGATGATGTTGCCGCGGGCAATGCGAGCCGACTCGACGAGCACGTTGCGCGTCTCGCCGGCAGCGGGTTCCCGGGTGAGATGGTTGACCACGTGATGTTGCGCCACGTCAGGGGCCGCACAGGTGACTTGGGCATTGGCGCGATCCAGGGCCAGCAACACGAGCACCGACTCGTGAATCTCCGCCCCGTCGAACACGCCACACCCGGAAAGGATGACTGCCACTTTCTTCATGTCGCCAAACTACCCCGCCCCCCGCCTAAAGTCACGTCCCGCCAACAGCCCATTCGGAGATTGCCGCCTCAGCCAGGTTTCCGCTTCACTGGAGGCCGGCTATGAGCGCTGGCCCATCCATCTCCATCGACTTGCGCAGTGACACCGTCACCCGGCCCACGCCGGCCATGCGCGCGGCCATCGGGCAGGCGGAGGTCGGGGATGACGTTTTCGGCGATGACCCAACCGTCCATCGCCTCGAGGCGCGCACGGCGGAGCTCCTCGGCAAACCCGCGGCGGTGTTCGTGCCCTCGGGCACCATGGCCAACCAACTCGCCATCCGCGCCCAAACCGAGCCCGGTGTCGAGATCGTCGTCGAGGCCAACGCCCACATCTACTACTACGAAGCCGGTGCGCCCGCCGCACTCTCGGGTGTGCTGTGCCGGTGTGTGACCGGGCAACGCGGGCTGTTCAGCGGCGCCGACCTCGCCGCGGTGTTGCGCCCCCCGGATGCGCACTTCGCCCCGACCCGACTGGTCTGCCTGGAGAACACCCATAACCGGGGCGGCGGTAAGGTCTGGCCTTTGGACCGGCTGAACGACGTGGCCGCCGTGGCGCGCCACCACGGCCTCGCCTTGCATCTGGACGGCGCACGGCTGTGGAACGCCTCGGTTGCCACGGGCATCCCCGAACGCGAGTACGCCGCCCTGTTCGACAGCGTGACGGTGTGTTTCTCGAAGGGGTTGGGTGCGCCCGTCGGCTCGGCGCTGGCCGGCAGCGCAGATCTCATCGCGCGCGCGCGGCGGTTCCGCAAACAGTTCGGGGGCGGGATGCGGCAGGCAGGCATCATCGCCGCCGGCGCCTTGTACGCCCTCGAACACCATCGCGCGCGGTTGGCCGAAGACCACGCCAACGCCCAGGCCCTCGCCACCGGCCTAGCCAGGCTCCCTGGGATTGAACTCGACCCTGCCAGTGTCGAGACGAACATGGTCCTGTGCCGCGTTCGCGGCGTGCCGGCCCGAGACCTGGCGGCAAGACTCGACGCGGTCGGGGTGCGCGTCCTGAGCACCGGGCCGGAAACCATCCGGGCGGTGACCAGTCTCGAGGTGGGGGCGGAGGCCATCAAGGCCGCGGTCCAAATCGTCGAGCGCGAGCTAGCGGCGAGCGGAGTCGCCTGATGGCCCGGCGACCGATGAGACCTCTGAACCGACCGCGGCTTGCAGCCGGGGTGCGCTGCCCGCAGCCCGCCGAGGACTGCATTTCCATCGTCGGGCTCGCAGAGCTCGCCCCTCCATTGCCGGTGCGCTGCCCGCAGCCCGCCGAGGACTGCATTTCCATCGTCGGGCTCGCAGAGCTCGCCCCTCCATTGCCGGTGCGCTGCCCGCAGTTCGCCGAGGACTGCATTTCTGTCGTCGGGCTCGCAGAGCTCGCCCCTCCATTGCCGGTGCGCTGCCCGCAGCCCGCCGAGGACTGCATTTCCATCGTCGGGCTCGCAGAGCTCGCCCCTCCATTGCCGGTGCGCTGCCCGCAGTTCGC
>VHCO01000391.1 GCA_016871715.1 Verrucomicrobiota bacterium | reverse complement strand
CGCCCGCGGTTACCGCGACGAAGTCACCCGCAAGGCCGTCGGCGAAGCCCAGGCGATCCTCAGCAGCGGTTTGGTCAGCAGCAACCGCATCGTGTCCGACCTCGCCGCCTTCGCCAGCTATTTCCAAGACCAACTGCCCTACTACCGCCGGGACCCGCGGCTCTTCGAAAACCGCCTCCTCACCACCACCATGGAGCGCGTCCTCACCAACGCCCAAGACAAGTTCTTTCAACCGGAACGAATCGACGAGCTGCGGCTGCTCTTGAGCCGCGAGCCGCTCAAACGGGAAGTCCCGGCTACCCGTTAACCCCGCACCCCTCAACGCCCACTAGGCCATGCAGGTCACTTCTCTCCTCAGTCGTAAGCAGCGGCACGCCCACCCCCACCACGCGCCGGGGCACGATCACCACGATCACGACCATGACCATGACCATGACCATGGCCATAGCCATGCCCACGATCACGAGCACATCCCCGTCCGACTCTGGCAAACCCTCATCGGCCTGATCCTCATCATCAACTCCTACGTGGTCGGCAGCCTGTTCCCAGGCGGCAAAATCGTCGCCAGCGCCAGCGCCATGATCGGCGCCATCGTCCTCGCCACCCCCATCATCCTCACCTCCTACCGCGACCTCCGCCGCGGCATCCTCAGCATCAACGAGCTCGTCAGTATCGCCGTCCTCGCCGCCTTCGCCGAAGGCGCCTTCGGCGCCGCGGGCGAGGCCGCCGGTTACCAAACTGCTGGACTGGTTGCCTTCTTCATGCTGATGGGCGAAATCATCGAAACGCGCACCGCCGCCGGCGCGCGCGCCTCGATCGAGTCCCTCATCAAATTGACCCCCACCAAAGCCCGCCGCCTCCTGCCCGACGGCAAAGAAGAGGAGGTCTCAGCCAAAGAGCTTAACTTGGGCGATGTCATCCGCATCCGGCCCGGCGATAACGTCGCCGCCGACGGCACCATCGTCACCGGCCAAGGCTCCTTTAACCAGGCCAACATCACCGGTGAATCGCTCCCCGTCGACAAGAACCCCGGCGACCAGGTCTTTGCCGGCACCCAAAACCTCACCGGCGTCCTCGAAGTCAAAGTCACGCGCGCCGGCCAAGACACCACCCTCGGCCGCGTCCGCGAACTCATCCTGGCGGCGGAAAAGACCAAGCTGCCCCTCATGCGGATCGTCGACCAGTACATGGTCTATTACACGCCGTTCGTGCTGGTGTTGGGCGCTCTGGTCTGGGCCTTCACCCACGACCTCAACCGCGTGATTGCCGTCCTCGTGGTCGCTTGCCCCTGCGCCTTCATCCTCGCCTCCCCCTCCGCCATGGTCGCCGCCCTGTCCGCCGCCGCGCGCCTCGGCATCCTGGTCAAAAACGTCGCCGACCTCGAACTTGCCGCCCGCATCAACGCCTTCATCTTCGACAAAACCGGCACGCTCACCACCGGCCGACTCGCCGTCAGCCGACTCGCCCCGCTCGGCGAAGTCAAAGCCTCCGAACTCCTCCGCCTCGCCGCTTCGGCCGAGAAATACAGCAACCATCCCACCGCCAAGGCCCTGGCCGAGCTCGCCGGCGAGGCCGGCGTGCCGTTGCTCGAACCCAAGGATTTTTCGGAAACCGCCGGGCGCGGCATCAAGGCCAACGTCGAGGGCGCCAAGGTCATCATCGGCCGCGCCCAGTGGCTCAAGGACAACGGCATCACCGACGACGTGATGAAGTCCGTCGACCTGAACGAGACCGAAGGGTTCAGCCTCATTTTTGTCGCCCGAGACGGCCGGTTCGTGGGCTGGATCGGTCTCAAAGACGAAACCCGCAAGGAAGCCAAGGAATCCCTCAGCGGCCTCCTCGGCGGCGGCGTGCGGCGGGTGGCCATGGTCTCCGGCGACCGCCAACCCGTCGCTGCCCGGGTCGCCCGCGAGATCGGCTGCGACGAGGTCCTAGCCGAGTGTTTGCCGCAGAACAAAGTCGATTTCGTGCGCGAGATCCGGTCCAAGGGCTACCGCGTGGCCGTGGTCGGCGACGGCGTGAACGATGCCCCCGCTCTGGCGGCAGGCGACATCGGGATTGCGATGGGCGCTGCCGGCAGTGAAGTGGCCATCCACAGCGCCACTATCGCCCTCATGAACAACGACCTGCGGCGGCTCCCCTTCCTGGTGCGCCTCTCCCGCAGCACGCGCAACGTCATTAACCAGAACTTCCTCTTCGGCGTGGTCTTCATCATCGGCGGGCTCACCCTGGCGGCCTTTGGCTACATCAACCCCATCGTCGCCGCCATCATGCACAACGCCGGCTCGCTCCTGGTCGTCTTCAACAGCGCCCGCCTCGTGCGTCTGGGTGAAGAACTCGAGCCGTTCCGACCTGCCCCCGCCGAACTCCCTGCTGGCCCAGCCGGTCCCGCCGCCCTCCCCGCGCCGTCCCCGGCCCCCCGTCCGGCCTAGCGGGGCAACACGAATGCTCATCAAGCCCAACGCCCGGCATCGAGCTCAGTGCGGTCCACACGCGGCTGGGGTCCAAGCGGTGGGCCAGTTTCGGGGCAACCCGAATGATGATGACCACGGAAGGCAGTGACTGCGACACAGTGCTTGCGGTCTATCGGGTGCCCATTTGGGATCGACCTGCCGACCAGTACCGGGTGGCCCAAGACGACGACAGCGCAGGCGATGGCAACAATGCGCAATGGCGCGCCTTCCTCGACCAGGGTACGGTCCTGGACTTGGGGACGCTCGGCGGTTCGTGGAGCGAGGCCACGGCGATCAACAACATGGGCCAGGTTGTGGGCCATTCAGCCGACGCCGGAGGAAACGCGCGAGCGTTCCTGTGGGAGAACGGCGTGATGACAGCCCTTCCCACACTGGGCGGGAGCGAAGGATACGCCTACGGGATCAACGATGCGGGACAAATCGTCGGCTGTGCGCGGACCGCTGCCGGCCAGATCCACGCCTTCCGCTGGGACAATGGGGGCATAGTCGATCTGTTGACCTTGGGTGGTACCTTCAGCGTCGCCAACGACATCAACGACTACGGGCTGATCGCTGGCAGTTCGACTCTCGCCAGTGGCCTCGAACGCGCCTGCGTTTGGGAGGATGGGGCCATCACTGACTTGGGCACGTTGGGCGGAAGCACAAGCCGCGCTTTCGCTGTCAACAACTTCGCCCAAGTGGTCGGCGCGAGCCAACTCGTCAATGGCCAATGGCGCGCGTTCCTCTGGGAGAAGGGCCATGTCTACGACCTCAACTTTCCGCTGCGCTATGGTGACGTGGTCTATCGCATGAATCCAGGTGTCAATTACACCTATACGCAATTCACTTACATCAGTGGCGCGTGGTCCCCGTACGACCCGATGCTCAACGTGGGGGAATCCTTTTGGAGCGAGAAACCGGCGCCCGACGAATGGGAATCGGTTAACCTGCACTTCCAGCCGTATTACTAGCTCTGGCGAACATGACTCTCGACGATTACAATCCTGGCGATGCTATGACTGGAGATCGGTTCGCAGGGGGCCGAGGATCTAGCCTCGAGCGTGGCGCGGACGGACTGCAAGCCGGCGCTGGAGGCCCTTACCTCGCCGCTGGATGCGGAACCCGGCCCGGGGATTCAGGTCCCTGGCTGCCTCGGAGGATGCGTCGGCGTGCCCCGAGGGCAAACCTGCTCTGCGGGATGAGCCTCGGCTGCTTGGTGCTCTCGGCCCTGATCGGTCTGGCGGCGGAGCCGGGCCAGGTGCGTTGGGAGGCCCAACTGGACGGGGAGGCCTTGACGGCACCGGCGCTTGGACTGGATGGCGCGGTTTATGTCGCAACGGCTCCAGGGCGGCTGTGGGCGCTGGATTCGAAAGGGCTGACGCGGTGGGTTTTTTCGGCCTCGGGGTATTTCTATACATGGCCGGTAGTGGGCGGGGACGGCACGATCTACGTGGGCAACTACCGTGTCTATGCGGTGTCCCCCGAAGGGCGTGAGCTGTGGCGTAGTCAACTGGGTACCGGTCCGGCGCTCGCGGTGAGCGCAAGTGGCCGAGTCTATGCGTCGTCGCTGGGTGGATCGTCGCTGCACGCGCTGGATCGTCACGGTGGGTTGTTGTGGCAGTTTGGCGGCACGGCTGCGGCGGGCGCGTTCGTTGCCCCGGCTATTTACCCCGACGGTAGTGTTTTGGCTTTGACCAATACCCCACAGCGAGCGCAATGGTCTTTTGAACTCGGAGGGTCGTTTCTTTGGGTGCTCAGTCCGGAGGGCGAGCAGCGCTGGCGCATCGGCGGGTCGACCATCGGCCCGGTGGCGATCAGGTCAGACGGAACCGTGTTGGCGCCCACAAGATCCTTGCTCGCTGCTGTTTTCAGCACTTCTGATGGCAGACCTCAGCGATATCAGGGTTTGCCGGTCGACTCGTTCTTGTACTCCTCCCCGAGCGCCCCCGTGGTTGGGCATTCGGGTGCCGTTTACTTCGGTGAGAGTAAGGATTTCGTGTGGAAGCGGCCGTTCTACGCCATTTGGCCTGACGACGGCCGAATCCGATGGCAGTTGGAAGTCTATGGAGCAATCCTGGGCGCCGCAGTGGACCTGCACGAGAACGTGTACTTCGGGACCAGCCGCGGGGCGTTTCTGGCCGTCGATACCCAGGGCCAGCCGCGGTGGGAGTTGGACCTGGGCAGCGCCGTCGGGATTCCCGCGCTCGCCCCGGATGGCACGATCTACGTCGGAACCGCTGCCGGGAAGCTGTTCGCCATCCAGGGTGAGGCCGGCCCGGACAACAGCTCCTGGCCACAGTTTCAGCGCAACGCTCAGCACACCGGAAGTCTCGAGACGTACTTGACGGTGCCCCGCACAGGTCAAGTGACGGTCCACGGCATTCCCAGTCGGACGTACCGGCTCGAAGTCAGCCACGATCTGGCCCAATGGACGGTCTGGACGAATGTGACCCTGACAGCGGACACGCAGGTGCTCGACGATCCCGCCTGGGGCCACTCCCCCGCGCGGCTGTACCGCGCGGTGCTGCTGCCCTGAGTCCCAGCGAGGCAGGCAGCGAGACGCCCAGCGAACCTCCCCTCGGCGCGCAGACTTAAACCCGCGAAGCTTACTGGGGCTCGGGCGACTCTCCTCGCCGAACTCTGCGCGAATTCCAAATCCTAAATCCTAAATCCTAAATCCTAAATCTGGAGTCCCTCTCGCCTGGAAAACCTGCTTGACAACTCCCAGAACCGGTGATCTAAGTGCCACCGTAATTCCACTCATGGTTATGAAGACTGCCTCGCCCGTCCGCCTCGCCCGTCCGCCTCGCCCGTCCGCCTCGCCCGTCCGCCTCGCCCGTCCGCCTCTTGGCTGAGCGCCTGGCTTAGCGTGGCTTGCAGCGCATTCTTCCTGGTCCCCTTGCAAGCCCGCGATTACTGGCTCGCCGTCGTCGGGACCGGGGG
>VHCO01000390.1 GCA_016871715.1 Verrucomicrobiota bacterium | reverse complement strand
TCGCGCCGGCCACCGAGGGTGCAGTTCACCGTCGAGCGGATGCCCGGCCGCAGGCGCAGGGCCACCGCCCCTCCGTTCCCCCTCGACTTCAGCCTCCGTCCTCAACCGCGACAGCCGGCGAGGGCGGAGCGCGCGCCGCTTGGTCCTCCCACAGTCCGCAGTGCCGGAGAATCTTCTCGATGACGTCGGTCTGATGCGGCTCGATGAAGGCGACGATGCGCATCGTCGTACCACACTTGGGACAGCAGATTGGGTCCGCTGCGTAAACCTGTTTGATCAGCGCGGCCCAGCCTTTGCGAGCCTCGCGTGCCGTGGGCGAGCGGGCGGGAATCCCCGTTCCGGCACCCGCCGACGGCTGCCGTTCATCCGGGTCTGGCTGAAGGGGCAGCGCAGGAAGTACTGGATCGGGCGCTGCACCCCTTCTTGGTCACCCGCCTCCAGCCGCACGCTCTGGTCAACACTGAATGTTGAGTGGTCAAGAATGTTGAGTTGAGCGCCTAGTGTCAACGCCCGCGGCCTTCGCGAGGGCTTTTAACTCAACATTATTGACAAGCTGGCCGAGAAGGACCCCAACCAGCCACGATACCTCCGGGGCCGGACACCGGAAAGCGTGGCCCAGGCCCGGAAATCCAGTGTGTCCGACGAGGAATGGCTGATGAGCCCGTTTTTTGAGCGGCCGTGGTTTCCTTTTGCCGGTGCGTGGACCGTCGGAAGCAGCGCGCCGCCACCGGGAGGATGGTCAGCGCACAACGGAGGTCGCAACGAGCTTTATCTGGATGGTCACGCCGGTTGGGTTCGGAAGGACATTTCCAGGCAATAGACCGATGCTGCCGTTGCGAACCAGCCCCCAGACATGGTAGGAGGACACCTCAAGAAAGGCCTTTGCGCTTTGGACCAGCCAAGTGGGATGGGTAGGACTTCAGGCGGGGAGGGAAAGCTCCTCAGGGCAGCGCTCTGGATGGGACGGCTTTGTGGAACGAAGCGCTGGGGAGCCGACGGCTCCGGGCTGCGACCGTGCCCGGCGAAGCAGTAGCGGCTTCAGATACATGTAGAGGCCCGAGGCGGATAGCGCCAACAGGAGCACAGCAACCGCCGTCATAAGGGCCTGCCCCAGGGGTCCGCCGATCTTGCCCGTGTGCAGGTCGAGCAAGAGCTTGCCCCAGTCGAAGGCGCCGGCAAAGGGCTCAGCAGTCTTGTCCAGTGCCGCTTTCCTGTAGTCCCCCTTGGTGAAGTGGGCGCCGGTGACCGCATTCAGCCACAATTCCGAGGCGCCCTTGCGCTTGATCTTGTAGAGCCAGGTGTCGCCTTCGCGCTTGAGTTCGATCCTTTCGATGGGGCCGGTGCCCACCTGCTGGCTCGAAGTGGCCAGGGCTTGGGTGAAGGAAATGGGCAGCGCCAGAGGATCTGACTGGGCGTAGTGCGGACCCGACTCCTGCCTGGGCGGCCTGGCAACAGGCTTTGTTTCGTCCAAGCCGAGCGCGTGGAAGATGGGCTTCTTGTAGTTCAGCACGGCGCCGGTGACACCGACCACCAGCAGGAACAGGGCAGCGACCAAGCCGGCCCACGCGTGCCACTGGCGGGACTTAAGCAGGAGCCAGTGCCTGGGGCGGGGAGAGGGAGTGGAGTTCATGAGAGAGGGACGGCAGCGTTAATCGTCGGAGGCTTCGCCCTTGGAATCCTTGTCTTCGGCTTTGCTGGCGATGGTGATGACGTGCCCGTCGCCCATGACTTTGTTAAAGACCTTGGCGTGCCACTTGACCGCACCGAGTTCGCCCTTGGCGATCTGCTCCTGCACTTTCTTCGGGTCGTCGGAGTCCCACGGCTTAAACACGTCGCGGGCGATGTCGAGGGTGACCGCGCCGGAGAAGCGGTTCTTGAAGAGGTCTTGAGGCTTGCGGCCAAGGTCCACGCCTTCGACCTGGAAGCTGGTTCCCTTACGATCAAAGACGGACACCTGGCTGGCGAAATCGCCCCGGTCTGAGGGACAGGCGAAAACGCGGGAAGGATCAGCCCCACCGGCCCCGACGTAGGAAGCCAGGAGGGTGTGAATGCCGTTGGTGAGGGTCTGAAGGCGCTTGCCCTTGGCGATGTCTTCGGGTTTGAGGGTGGACCTCTTGACCTCGTATTTGACGGGCATGGAGTCTTCGTTGTCGTCGGCGTAGAGGGAGGCATAGATATACACTTGGCGGAGGTTGGAAACACAACTGATGCGCTTGGCACGTTCCTTGGTGGCCCCCAGGGCAGGCAACAGAAGGCCAGCGAGGATGGCAATGATGGCGATGACCACCAGCAGCTCAATGAGCGTGAAGGCGGGCAGGCCAGGGCCCGCCGGCACCCGAAACGATAGCGATGTGTGCGTTTTCATGGCGGCATGCTATCGGGATCCCGCCTGGGCTGCTCCCGGTGGATTGCGAATTATTGTCGGGGAATTGCGCTGGCGGGACGGGTCGCGACCGGGGGCTTCATGCCGGTGGATCGGGTCAAGCCCAAGGGATAAAGACCAGGGCAGCAGCCCATCGTCTCGCAAAAGACCTGGCTGAAATGGACGCTCCAGGAATGACGGCGAGTATTCCACGGTGAGGAATCGATGGCGCTCGCCGGGCAAGCGCCAGGCGGAGAGTTCCTGGTCGGCTGGTGCATAGAGGGCGATGGTCCTCGCGCTCAGAAGCACCAACTCCTTCCGACAGGTCAACCGGGCGTGCCCGGAGAGGTTGAGGCAAAGCTCGACACTGCCGGGATGAAAACTCCAGGCCCAGTCGCGGGGCTTGTCGCACGTGAAATCGTGCCACTCGACGCTGACACCGTGCTGGCAGTAGCAACCATTCAGGCAATGCCAGCCGCCGCCGAGCGCCTCCCACACGCGAGCCTCGGCGAAATCGCAAGCTGGCGGGGTCCGGGCGGTGCCCTTTGGAGCAAGCACCTGGCCTGGAGCCAATTCCCCCAAGCAGGGGATTTTGCCATCGCATCCGCTCATGGAGGTAATTATGCCCGCTGTCGACCAGTCTCGCCAGTCAAATTGACGCGAAGAGGGAGCAGAAGGAAGGCAACTTCAGGAGCTTAGCCCGACAGGGGGATCCTGAAGAAGTGTCCCAGAGCGAGCGTTTGCGTCGCGTTCCGCAGGATCCTAAAGCCGTGCAAACGCGGCTCCCGCCAGTGCGCTGACGGCGACGACAACCACCGGGGGCGCCTTCCAAGCCGTGAGCAGGATAAAGCCGATCAGGGCCACCGCGAAGTCTGGCGGTGTTTGGACTGAACTGGTCCAGATGGGAGAATAGAGGGCCGTGCCCAGCAGGCCCACCACGCTGGCGTTGATGCCCCTCATGACGGCCTGCGTTCCCGAGCGGCGGCGGAAGCTCTCCCAAAACGGCAGTGTGCCAAGGTGCAGGAGAAGGCCGGGCAGGAAGATGGCTATCAAGGCCAAGGTCGCGCCGGCCAAGCCGTTGGGGGCTGGTTTCATCACTGCGCCCAAGTACGTGGCGAAGGTGAAGAGTGGGCCAGGCACGGCCTGGGCCGCGCCGTAGCCAGCCAGGAAGGCATCGTTGTCCACCCATCCTGGGACAACAACGGCTCCTTGCAGCAACGGAAGGACCACGTGGCCGCCTCCGAACACCAACGCGCCCGAACGGTAGAACGCGTCCGTCATGGCGACAGCCTGGGAATGGGTGAGGCTGCGCAGCAGCGGGAGTCCAAAGAGCAGCGCAAGGAAGGCGGCCAGGGATACGATTCCCACGCGGCGCGAGACCTTGATGGGCGTGGGTTCGCCGGCAGTAGGCGGGTGCTGTCGGCAGAGGATTGCGCCGGTCACGGCGCCAAACAGGATGGCACCCAGTTGGGAGAATGCGGAGGAACTGAGCAAGACGATGAGCGCCCCGCCGCCGGCGATGGAGGCGCGGGCGCGGTCGGGGCATAAGGTTCGGGCCATGCCCCACACGGCTTGGGCGACGATGGCGACGGCCACGAGCTTGAGACCATGCAAGAGGCCGCTGCTGAGGGGCCCGGTCATGGCACGGGCGCCATAGGCAAACAGCAGCAGCGCCAGGGCTGAAGGCAGGGTGAATCCAGCCCAGGAAACCAGCCCACCCAAATAGCCTGCGCGCAAGAGGCCCAGGGAGAAGTTCACCTTGCTGCTGGTGGGGCCGGGCGTGAACTGGCAGAGCGCCAGGAGATCGGCATAGCTCTGTTCGTCTATCCATTTGCGCTTGCGCACATACTCTTTGTGGAAGTAGCCGAGATGAGCAATGGGCCCGCCGAAAGAGGTCACTCCCAGCTTTAGTGCCACCCAGAAGACATCGAGAAGCGAGTCTTGTCGCTGACCTTGTGTGTGCTCGGCCACGACGGTGTGCGGGTGGTCGTGCATTGGGTTCGAGGAGGCGCGAGCGCTCAGTGCCTGGTCGCGGGGCTGCGGTCGTGAGAAGCAAGGCGTTTGTTGAGCCAAGCGTCCAGGGACCACGCCCCCGCGCCGATTATGAGCAGGAGCAGCGAGCCCATCACCATCGAGAAATCCGTGCGCGACTCGTGGGCCATTTTCCAGAAGCCGGACTTGAGGATGATCGGCAGTTTGGTGCTGTAGAGGGCCACCGCCATGATGGTGAGAAGTGGTATCACGGCGAGGCGGCTGAGCAGGCCAAGCAAAACCAAAATCCCGCAGGCGATTTCGAAGCTGCCGACGAAGGGGCCGAGAAACTCCGGAGAGGGCAGGCCGATCTTGGCGAAGCGGCCCGCACCGATGTCAGCGGGAAAGAGAAATTTCTGGATGCCTTCGGAGAGGAACACGGAGCCCACCATCAGGCGAATTAGCAGGACGGCGTTCGGGGCGTTACTGGATGTGAGTTTAGCGAGGAGGTTCATGTGGTGTTGTCGTGCTGGGTGTGTCATTCGATCCAGGCGCCCCAACCGAAGACGAGGAAGAAATAGAAGCCGCCCAGCAGGACAATGGGCGCGTAGCGGCGAGCGCTTGTCGCCGGGTCGGCGAGGCGCGCTTCACGAAGGGCGAGGGCGATACCCATCATCAAGAAGGTCATGGCCGCGAGGGAGAGCGGGGGCGGGGTGAGCCGAGCGGCGGGCTGGGGCATGACTTTGGCATTCATCCGGAGGGCGGTTTGCACCCCGATCGGCTCGGCCCAGGCGTAGGGAAGGAAGCCGACCCAGGAAGTGAACTTTTCCAGACCTTTGGCCAAGTGGCCCGTGGCGACGACAACGGCCAAGGGCAGGGCCAGTCGGCGCCAGGCCTCGCCAAGGGAATCACCGGTCGAGTAGAGCGGAGGCGCGACCGGTTTAGACCAATGGCTTCCAGCGTATCGGCCCTTTCGAGCATCGTGGCAAATGGCCATCAGGTCCTGCCCACGTTTCCTCCACCCCCTCTAATCATTCCGTACGGCGAGTTTTCCCCGGTACGCTTGGAAGCCAGCCTCCT
>VHCO01000389.1 GCA_016871715.1 Verrucomicrobiota bacterium | reverse complement strand
CGCGCGCCGGCTCGAGGCCGTGAACGCCATCAACCAGAGCTACGGCGACCAAGGCTGCACCCAAGAGGCGGACTTCCGCGACTTGATCGCGCGGAAGGACCTCGATGTCTTATGCATTGCGCTGCCGGACCACTGGCATTCGATCGCCGCCATCCGCGCCGTGCGCGCCGGCAAGGACATCTACGGCGAGAAACCCCTGGCGCTCACCATCCGAGAGGGCCGCATCATGGCCGACGCCGTGCACGGCTCGAGCTGCGTCTGGCAAACCGGCACGCAAAGCCGCTCCGACGCCCGCATCCGCTTCGCCTGCCAGTTGGTCCGCAACCAGCGCATCGGCAAACTCCAACGGGTCGAGGTCGGACTGCCGGCCGGGCCCCGCACCGGTCCGCAACCGCCCATGCCCGTGCCGGAAGGCTTCGACTACGAGCTCTGGCTCGGACCGGCCCCTTGGTCCCCCTACACCGAGAAACGGTGCCACTGGAACTTCCGCTGGATCCTCGACTACTCGGGTGGCCAGTTGACCGATCAGGGAGCGCATTCGATCGATGTGGCCCAGTGGGGGGCCGGAACCGAGGAGAGCGGCCCTGTCGAGGTCGAAGCCACCGGCGAGTTCCCCAACGACGGCCTCTGGGACGCGGCGGTGACTTATCGGGTCGAATGCCGCTTCGCCAACGGCGTCACCATGGGCATCGGCACCCCGACCCACTATCGCGGCGGCGTGCGCTGGATCGGCGACGCCGGTTGGGTGCACTTGGCCGGCGGGAACCTCGAAGCGCACCCTCAACATCTGTTGTGGGAACAATTCGGCCCAGGCGAAATCCAGCTCTATGAATCCGCAGGAGGACGGCAAGGGCATCGCCGCAATTTCCTGGACTGCGTCAAGACCCGAGCCCGACCGGCCTCGACCATCGAAGTGGCGCACCGCAGCATCACCCTGGCGCACCTGGGCAATATCGCGATGCAATTGGGCCGCAAACTGCGGTGGGACCCGGTCGCCGAGCAGGTGCTGGGAGACCCCAACGCCAACCGCATGCTGTGGCGCCCAATGCGTGCCCCCTGGGGACTCTAAGCCGCTCGAGCCCGGTTCCGAGTGCTACTATGCCACCCGTCACGCCCTCTCGGACCGCCCATGCCTTTCCTCCGGCCACCCCAACCCCACGTCTGAACGCCTGACATGAAATACCGCCACTTGCTCATCGCTTGCCTCGCCGCCGCCCCCGTGCTTGGGCTGCATGCCCACTCACAAGCCGCCTCCGAATCGCCTGCCTGGCGCCCCGAGGAACTCAAGCGCTACGAGTTCGGCCAGAGCCGCGCCCCGCTCCTCCAAGCCGAGGAATCGGTTCGCCAAGCCCTCAACACGCCCGCTCAACAGGCCGTCATGGAAAAACGGTTGATCGAGCTCCTCCAGTCGGAGGCCACCGTCGAGTGCAAACGCTTCGTCTGCCGCCAACTCTACCTCGTCGGCTCGAGCCAAGCCGTCCCCGTGCTGGCGTCGCTCTTAACCGATCCCGCCTTGGCCGACATGGCACGGTACGCTCTCGAACGCATCCCCGGGCCCGCGGTCGACACCGCGCTGCGCCAGGCCTTGTCCCAGACCCAAGGCCGGCAGAAAGTTGGGGTGGTCTACTCCTTGGGCCAGCGGGGCGATTCCCTCGCCGTCCCCGGGCTCATCGAGTGCCTGGCCAATGCCGACGACGCCGTCGCGCGCGCCGCCATCGCCGCCCTCGAGAAGGTGGGCGGCCAAACCTCTGTTCGCGCGCTGCAAGAAGCCCTCTCCACCGCCTCGCCAGCGCGTCGCCCCCTGCTGGTCGACGCCTTGTTGACGTGGGGAGCTCAACTCTCGGCGCAGGGCGAAAAAGCTCGGGCGGACGACATCTTCCGCCAGTTCTACCAACCCTCCGAAACCCAAGCCGTGCGCATGGCGGCGTTGCGCGGGTTGGTCACCCTCGATCCCAACAACTCCTTTCCGCTGCTGCTGGCGCTTCTCTCCTCCGAGACCGACCCCCTGCGGCCAATCGCCGCCGACCATTTCCGGCACTGGCCGGGGACCGAACTCACGCGCCGGGCCATCGCCGAACTGCCGCGGTTGCCCACCACCGCCCAAGCCCTCCTGCTGGCAGCCTTGGGCGACGCCCGAGACCCGGCCGCCCTGCCGGCGGCCGTGGCCGCCACCCAGAGTTCAGAAGCCAAGGTCCGCGTCGCCGCGTTGCAGGCGATCGGTTCCCTGGGCGGAGCCGATCAAGTGCCGCTCCTCGCCAACTTCGTTGCCTCCGAACAGGCGGACCAGCGCGCCGCCGCCCAAGCAAACCTAAACCGGCTTCGCGGCAACGCCGTGGACACGCGCATCATCGAGTGCCTCAAGCAGCGGGACCCTAAAACCCAAAACGAGTTGATCCGTTGCCTGGAAGCGCGCGTCGCCCGAACGGCTGTGCCGGCGCTGCTCGAAATCGCACGCGCGGCCGAGCCGGCTTTGCGCGAGCGTACCCACAAAGCCTTGGGCGCCCTGGCCCAACTCGGCGACTTGCCGGCGTTGGTCCAACTAGCAACCCGCGCCCAGCCAGCGGCCGAGCTGGCCGCGGCCGAGGACGCGATCGCCACCGCCTGCAGTCATCAGCCGGACAAGGCCAAGTGCGTCGACATCATCCTCGCAGAGTACTCCGCGGCGCCCATTCCCGCTCGCGCCGCGCTGCTGCGACTGTTGGGTACCCTGGGGCACGAGCGCGGGCTCGCGGTCGTCCGTAAAGCCCTATCCGACGACGAACCTCAACTCCAAGACGCGGCCCTTCGCGTCCTAGCCGCTTGGCCCAGCCCCGAACCGGCCGACGACCTCCTCCGTCTCGCGCAGCAGACCGACATCCCCACCCGGCGGGCCTTGGCCATCCGCGGATTCATCGCCATGGCCGGCCTGCCTAGCCTCTCGAATCAGGAACGACTCGGCCGTTACCAACGCGCCTTAGCAGAGAACCTGCGGCCCGAGGAGGTCAAGCTGGTCCTAGGCGGCCTGGCGGCCGTCCCCAGTCCGGAGGCCTTCCGGTTGGCCCAGAAACACCTCGCTGAACCAGCCGCGCGCGCCGAAGCCGCCGCCGCCATGATCCGCATAGCCGAAGCCCTCAAAGGCCGCTCTGCAGATACCGTCGCTCCCGGACTGCAGGCGATCCTGGCCAGCGGAGTCGAGGCGAACCTCAAAACTCAGGCGCAGAAGATTCTCAACACCCTGCGTCCCGGTCCGGCGCCAAACCGGTAGCGGCGCCACAATGCGGTTGACTGTTCGCTGCGCTCGGGCAGGCTCAGTCATCCTTATGACACGGTCGAACTCGTCCGCCCTGGCTCACCCCCACCTCACCCTCACCTTTAACCGGCGCCAGTTTGTCAGCCTCACCGGGTTGGGCCTCTATGGTGGACTGCTGCGCTGGAGCCCCGCCCTTCGGGCCGCTGCGGTTGCCGAACCTTGGAATCCAGACAAGCCCTTCCCCGTCGTCGGCCGCAAACTCCGCGTGCAGCCCGTCCTCATGTACTCCTTGCCCACGCGGCGAGAGCAGACTTCGTGGAAGTCCTGGGGTGGCATCCAAACCGAGGCGGCCGTCGCTGAGGAAATCGCCCGCATCGCGCAGGAGTTGAACGACCTCGCCCAACAAGCAGAGTTCCCTCTCGAGTTCTTGCCCGTGGCTCGCGTCACCACACCCGAGGCCGCTCAGGAGCTGGCCAAAAGCCCCTACGACGTCACGTTGCTCTACCCGAGCACCGGCAGCGGCACCCTACTCCGCGCTTGCCTGGCCGCCCGCCCAGACACGCTCGTCTTTGTCCGGCACCGGTCCGGCCCCGTCTATTACTGGTACGAAGCCTTGAGCGTTCGGTATCTGGCCACCGACGCCACACCCCCAATAACCACCCACGCCGAAACCGACACCACCTTGGCCCATGTCGAAGATGTCGTCGTGGACGACCAGGCGGCGCTGCTCTGGCGCCTGCGCGCGTTGTTCGCCGTCCAGAACCTCCGCGGCACACGCATCGTGGCCCTGGGCGGCCCCTGGGGCAAATACGCGCCCGACGCCCCCCAAAAGGCCCAGGAGCGGTTCCAACTCGAGATCCAGGACGTCAGTTATGAGGACTTTGCACCCCGGCTAAAACGGGCGCGTGCCGACCGCGACCTCGCTGCCGCGGCCGAGCGTTGGGTCGACCGCTACCTGGCCCTGCCCGGCACCCGCCTCGAGACCGAACGGCCCTTTGTCACCAACGCCTTTGTGCTCTATCGGGTGTTCAAAGACCTCATGGCCGAACATCGAGCCCAGGCCTTCACCATCAAGAGTTGTATGGGAACCATCATCCCCATGGCCGAAACCACCGCTTGCCTCACCCTCGGCCTCCTCAACGACGAAGGCCTGATCGCCTTCTGCGAATCTGACTTCGTCATCATCCCAGCCGGGCTCCTGCTCCGGTTCCTCGCCGCTAAACCCGTCTTCCTGCACAACTCGACCTTCCCCCACCAGGCCACCGTCACGTGCGCCCACTGCACCTGCCCCCGGCGATTGGATGGGCGCACCTACGAACCGGCGCGAATTGTTACCCACTATGAATCCGAGTATGGCGCGGCCCCCAAAGTCGAGATGCCCATCGGCCAACAGGTCACCTTTATCAATCCCGAGTACAGCACCACTCGCTGGCTTGGCTTCCGGGGTACGATCCGCGCCAATCCCTTCTACGACATCTGTCGCTCCCAGCAGGACGTCGAGATCGAGGGCAACTGGCGACAACTCCTCGGCGAAGTCCGCGATTCCCACTGGATGATGTGCTACGGCGACTGCCTGCGCGAAGCCGGTTACGCCGCGCGCAAGCTCGGCCTCCAGTGGGTCAGTCTCAGCTCAACTTCAGCCTGAACCTGGGCCGCAGCCCTCCTGTCCTGCCGTCGCGGCAGGTGCTGCAGATGCATGACCGACCCGTCCGTTTGACCTCCACCAAGGGAGCCGCCGCTCAGGTCATCCGGCTCCAGGGTCATTAATATGCCAGTAAAATAATAATTGACACGCATGTCTCCGCAGACCAACATCACCGCATCGATGAGAACCGCACGGATCAAAGTCAAAGGCCGCATCGCCGTCTATCACTGCGTGTCCCGCATCGTCGGCGCCCAACGCCTCCTCGATGACCTCGGCAGGGAAACCTTGGTCCGGCTCCTCCGGCGCCTGGCCACCTTCTGCGGCCTGGAAGTCATCACCTACTGCATCATGTCCAATCACTTCCATGTCCTGGTCAGAGTGCCGGCCGAGCAGAACCCGACCGACGAGGAACTGGTCGAGCGCATGAAGGCCCTCTACGGGAAGGCCAAGCCCCGAGAGGCCGGCCTGCTCTATGAGGCCGAGAAGGGGTTGCACGATCACGGCCGGGTGGACGCAGACATCCGGGAGCGGATGCTGGCGCGGATGGGGGATGTGTCGGAGTTCATGAAGGAGTTCAAGCAGCG
>VHCO01000388.1 GCA_016871715.1 Verrucomicrobiota bacterium | reverse complement strand
GTAATGGTTGTCCATCAGCACGAAGGCATGTACCTCCGTCCCGAACCGTTCCGGCAACTCGGCCACCAGCCCAAGGAACCACCTTCGATCCTGCTCGCTCCGGTAGACCGCCTCCCCGCCGTTGCCCCGGCTCATCACATGGTACCAGCCCTCAGGAACATGGATCCTCAAACGCCGCGCCATGCCTCCCGCCTCCTGCGCTCCGCCCACAATGTCAACTGTCAATGTTTGACCCCCTGCGATTCAGATGTGCTTCGAAAAGAGGGATAAGCTACCCATCGGGATGCGTCAATCGCCAAGAACCCAGGCGGCCGGGTCTCGGACTGGTGCAACTCGCGAGGCTGCATGATCGCTGCAACCCGTCTGCAGACCCGATTTTTCCTGTTTAATTGCAGCCGCGCCGTCTGGTAGGCTGCGGACGATGCCTGAGACGTTTGCACAGTATTTGGAGAAGCGGCTCAAACAGTCCACGGCACAGGGGCTCAATAACCCACTGGTCAAGATGCCGGTCAAGAGGTTCCGGCCGCTACAAACCGCCGAATTGAACGCCATCGCCAATGGGGGATCGCTCCTCATCGGTACGTTGGCTGACCCAATCGCGCGGAACCTCTACAGGAACTTCCAGAGCCGCATCCGGGAGCGCGGGGAGCATTGCGGGTTCATCTGCTGCGGTGCCGTGGAAATGACGATCGCGGGCGGGATTGATCAGCAGCCACGCGGGGCCCTCTTTCCCGTTTGCCTCAAACGTGCCTCGCTCCAGCCCAGTGGAGACAAGATCAAGGTGACGGTCTCCGAGGACGAGACTTGGCAATTCAACCCCGTGCTGGAAGCCCACCTGCGTGGGTTCGGCATCCGTAGCGGGTCAGGATTGTCCGAACCTCCGGATCGAGCCATCAACTGGGTGAGGGCGCAACTCGGCAACCGCGCGTCCTGCGTCCGGCCCGACGGCTATGTCGGGCTCTTCAGCAGCCAGCAGATGGTGCTTCAGGAGCGCCTCACCGAGCCGCCGCTGCGGCAGGCGCTCGCGCGGAACCCCGTGGTCCAGGCCAAGATTGGAGGCGGGAAAGTGGGGGCTGTCGATCTGGGGGAGATTACCGACGACGGCCTCGAGGAGCTTGGGCTGGTTTTACCATGCGATGACAGCCAACTGCGCGTCGTGCAGCTTTCAGAGCAAGGTTTGTGCCTGCAGGTCGAAGGCCCTCCCGGAACCGGCAAGTCGCAGACCATTGCCAATATCATCAGCAACGCACTTTTCCGCGGGCGGAAGGCCTTGTTGGTCTGCGACAAGAAGGCGGCTATCCTTCAAGTCGAGGAGCGCCTCACCAACTGCGGACTCAAACCCGCCCTGCTCAATCTTCATGACGAGGACTTGGACAAGCGCGCGTTCCTGAGGCAAGCCACTGACAAATTCCCCGCAGACATTTTCGCCTCAACCCAAGCCCCGGCCAACTATCCATTCGAGCAGTTGCGCGAAACTCGAAAAACGTTGAACGACCGCGTGAGGTTCGGCCGCGCCATCGTCCATCCCTCCTTGCAGGTCACCAGGCGCCAGGCGCTCGCCGGGATGATTCAGTTGCGAAAGGAACTGAGGCAGGTGCCGAACATCCCCATCACGAGTTGGCAAACCTTGTCCAAGGAGCGCTTGGCCAGGCTGCTCAGTTCGCTGGCCGAATGGCCGGGACTGGCGGCCATTCTCAGCGACGCCGAAAACGTCTGGAATAAAGTGCGAGCCGAGACCTTCGACGAGAATCCGAACGCCGCCAACGAACTCCAAGGCCTCGTGCAAGGAGTCCAGGCCCAACTCGACTCCTTGGACGAGCTGCGCGAATGGTCAGCCTCGTTGGGGATCGAACTGCCAATCCAGTCGGACGAGAACGTCCTCGAGGTTCTTGCGCTGGCCGATTCCGTCATGAACAGGCCGGGCTGCCATCCGAAGCTGGTTGGCAGTACAGAGCTCAGTCTGGGGGAGTTGGAGACGCTTGAGGCTGTTTGGGAGCACCGCGAGTCGTTGGTCGCCGCCCGACATCCCGTTCCGCTGACGGAGGGTTTTTCGCGCGACGCGCAGCGCGAGGCCAAAGGCCTGGTCGAGGACGAGCGACTGAGGTCTTGGGAAGAATTGTCTCGCCGTGCGGCATGCTACACAGAGTGCCACGCGGAGATCGCACGAAACCAGGAGCGATACCTGCGGCTCTGTGACCAGATCGGGCTCGTCTATTCGCCCCTGCTGAAAGTGCGCCGGGCGCAACTCTTGGCCGTGCAGGCCCTGGGCGCGTTCGGGGGCCTGATCCCCTGCGCCTGGTGGGACGCCTCGGCCAATCCCGTGCTGCAGGTCAACGGCTGGCTCGGAAACTTGCGCGCCTGTATCAACCATTCGAAGGCGGCGCCGCTGCCTTTGCACTTCGTTGCGCTCGAACGGGTGGCCTCAACGCATTGGCAGCACGTCGAAGCGATGGCAGAACATGGGTTCAACCTGGTGAGCTATTGCCTGAAGTTCGTGGACGACCGAAAGTGTAAGTTTGCGTTGCGGCAGGCTTATCCTGGCATTCCGGTTCGAGGGTTCAAGCAATGGCGAGAAGTCACCCTGCACGCCGTCACGGCGAGCGTCACGGCCAAGTCCCTCCGCTCGGCCGCCGAAGTCCACGTCATCCTGAAACATCTGACCGAAAACTACCTCTCCGCGGCGCATGAAGTTGGCGACGGCGCCGATCAGTTCCTCGAGCACGAGGACGTGGGTCGCCTCCAAAAGGCTGCGGCACTGGTCGAGCAATGCCGTCAACGCAACGACCTGTTTGAAGTGAATGGCGTCCACTGGCGCACCTTCTGGGAGTCGTCCAGCCCCAGCATTCTGTCGCAGGTCCACGCCCTCCTGTCCGAGTTCGATACGCTCACGCTTCCCGACAAACGCTCCGACAACCTGGAAGAGGCGCTGAACCTTTTCGAGTTGGCGCGTCAACGGATACGGGTCTTCCTCGAGGCCTACGAAAAGAAGGAGGGCGACCGGTCGCAGCCGATTCTCGCAGCTTTCGAGGCTCAAAAGGAGTTCGCTCGCTGTGAAGAGCGGCTCAGCGCCCTTGCCAAGTACCTGGAATTGCAGGCCGAACCACAGGCGGGCCCCGACTGGCTATGGCTTCGCGGAGCAATTGCGTGGCGTGACACGTTCGAGCGATTGCGTGGCAGACAGAAGCTGGACGTGGACAGTCCAGTTTGGCCGAGATTGCGCAAGCGTTTGCAGGACCATCTCGCTTTCCTGGCGGAAGCGCACGAGAAACTTGGCGGCTGCTTTGAGGATTGGCCCTGCGGCATTGCCGACTACGACTCGGTGAGAGGTCTGCTGGCGCAAGTCCTCCATGAGCTGCCGCGGCATCCGCTCTGGCTCGAAAAGAAGCGGTGGCAGAAGAAGCTGCCCGCGTTTCCCGAACTCAAAGCACTCTGGGCCAGGGTGCTCGACGGGGATGTCCGCCCGGACCAAGCGGAGCGCCTCTTCTGCTTCAATCTGCTGCGGCTCTGTGACCCGATCGCCAGACCGCAAGGTCCGGAGCTCAAGCAGACGCTCCGCTCCTTTGTCGAGCAAGACGAAAACCTCGCGGCATGGGCGCTCGACCACTTGAAGTCCCGGTTGCGGCAGTCCATGCAGGAAGCAGCCGTCTTTGACGCGCATGGTGAAGCAGAACTCCGCCGTCTTGGAGGGTTGCAGCGAATCCGGGGCACGGTTCGCGAACTGGTCAATGCCCACCTCGGCTATCTCCTTGCTGCAAAACCGTGTTGGATGATGAGTCCAACGTCCCTCGCCAACCTTGTTGACTCTCGCATCTTCGAGAATCACGGCGTGCCGTACGACATGGTGATCTTTGACGAGGCCTCACAGATCCGCGTTCTCGATGGACTCCTATCCATGGCCTTCGGCAAACAGGTCATCATCGTCGGCGACAAGAACCAACTCCCGCCCACCGACTTCTTTGCCAGCTTCATCGGCCTGGACGCAGAGACCCAGGACGAGGACTTGGGAATCAGCGAGAGCCTGCTGGACGAGTTCGCCGGCGTCTTCGGAGATGACCAGACCTACGTCATGCTGATGTCGCATTACCGGAGTGAAACCCCCGACCTCATCCGCTTCTCCAACGATTGGTTCTACGGTGGGCGACTGGAGATGTACCCGCCAGCGCATATCAGCGGGGTCGGCCGCCGCTTGCACTATGTACCGAACGCCACCTACTCCGAGACGGCCGGTCAAAGGACCAACCCCGTGGAAGCAAAGGAGGTGGTCAAACTCATCGAGCTCCACATCCGCGAGTGTCCTGACGAGTCGCTGGGGGTGGTCACCATGAACATCCCGCAGATGGAACTCATCGACGAGCTGCTCCTGTCGGCGCCTCCCCAAGTTCAGGCGTTCTGCGCCGATGAAGGCAAGTTCTTCCTCAGAAACCTTGAAACCGTTCAGGGCGACGAGATGGATCGTATCATCCTCAGCCTGACCTACGGGAAGAATCTGGCCGGGCAGTTCAGCGCGTCGGTTCTCGGACCACTGACAAAGAGCGGCGGGGAACGCCGGCTGAATGTCGCCATCACTCGGTCTCGCAGCGGCATGACCGTTGTCTCTTCGCTAAAAGCGGCAGATCTGGAAACGAGCGGCGCGCAAAGCCGGGGCTTCCGCTGCCTTAAGGCGCTGCTTACCGATCTGGAAACCACAGCGCAAGACCACAACTTCGGAGTCGGGAGCAGGCGCTTCGAAAGGCGTCGAGACGGCGTCTCGAACATCGTCTTCTGCGACTCGCCGTTTGAGGAACAAGTGGTCGAGTTCCTTGAGAACGAAGGTTACGAGATAGAATGTCAGTACGGCGCCGGCAGGTTCTGGCTCGATATTGTCGTCAAAGAACGGGGCAGGAACCTGCTCGCCATCGAATGTGACGGGGCCGGCTACCACAGCTCGCTGGTCGCCCGCACGCGCGACCGCGCTCGACAACGCGTCCTCGAGAGGTTGGGCTGGCGCATTCACCGCGTTTGGAGCACAAACTGGTGGTTCTATGATCAGCAGGAAAAGGAAGCCATCGTCGCCGCCATCAACGCAGCGCGTGAAGCAGCCCAGCGGCAGCCCCTGCCTGGCCGGTGAGGAAGTTCCGGGTTCACTGAAAGGCCCGGTGGAGGATGCGCGCTTCGTCGGCGGGCGTCATTGCGCGATGCCAAAGGGCCAGCTTGTCCGGCAAATGCCGTACCCGGGCGTCCACGCGCGCGCCCAGGGATTGGCCGGCGAACTCCGGCTCAGAACGCGCCGGGCTCGGGGAGGCAATGGGGTCACCCATTAGAGGTTCCGGTCAAGATGTGGAAGGCAATGGGGTCAAACATTGACTATTGACATTTTGCCTTCAGTTGACGTGTGAATGCCGCCCGATGCGCATCTTCCGCCGCCCGGCGCCAGAAACCTCGAACCCCCTGCGCCGCCGCCGCATACTTCAAGCCCCGCACCTGTCTCACCACCTCCACCAGCCTCCAACCCAGATGCCGCGT
>VHCO01000387.1 GCA_016871715.1 Verrucomicrobiota bacterium | reverse complement strand
TACCTGCGCAACAGAACCGTCCCCGGCTCCGCAGGGGGCTGCGAGCCCTACCGCAACCCACGGACGGTAGGGCGCGTCACTCCGTGCGCGCCGCAGGGGCAAAGGGCACGCGCCGGGACTGGTCTTGGAGGCTGCCCCCGACGTGATGGCGCGCAAACGTTAGCTTGGTTTCGGACAGGGTGACTTCAACCTGCTCCTCGCTCAGCGAAACGGCGGCGTGGGGCACGGTGGCTGTGTCGCTATCGGCGGCGGTTAGGACGTGCAGGAAATAGTCCGTCCGCGCCGGCTTGGAGGGGGAGATCTCGATGCGGCATTCGGGCGCCGCGCCTTTCGCCTGCTGCGGCGGGAACCAGTGGCCACCGTAGCGATACAGATCGTTGCCGCTGTGGAAGGTCACTTGCGGTTGCTCGGGTAGGAGCGTCTGGACAAAGAGCCGTCCTCGACCGTGCGTGATCACCAGATGCGGCGCTTGGTGGGTGGGCGGCTGCATGGCCTGGAGGAGCCACGTCTTCTGGAAGTGCGGCTGGGTGGACTGGACGCGATCAAAAATGACAAACGTGTCGGGCCGCAGATAAACAACCTGGCGGGTGAACGCCTCGAGTTTGTTGGTGGCGTAGGCTCGGCTGGCGTCGCCCGCCACGTAGACGAAGTTCCCTTGGTCCTCGAACGCCAGCAGATCGGCGATGTCATAACGCGATCGCCCCCGTTGCCAATCGGCAGGATCGGCCACGGCGCCGTTGTGATGCGGCCAGTTGTGGTGTTGGCCGCCGTCGTTGCCGCTGACGTTGCCAGCGCGAATGCTGGGCCAGCGTTCCGCCGGATCATGGATCAGGACGGTGTTGTGCGCGATGGTCCGCAAGTGGTAATTGACATCATGCCGCGATCCGAAGGCGTCGTAGTGGCCGCCGTCGCCCGCCAACTCGGCGTGCTTGTAGATCAGGAAATGCCCGACGTCCAGATGTTGATGGGCCGTGAAGCGGTCGCCGCATTTGAAGAAGAAATGCGTCGCCGCCTCGTCCCACGAACTGCGCGCATACACGTAGCCGGGGCCGGGGCTCAGATGCGAAAGTCGAAACGACTTCAGGTTGCCCAGAGGCACGCTGGGGTCGCGCCACAGGAGATCTTTATAGGCGTAGACACCCACCCCGCTGCGCGGCGTGCTTTCGTTGAAGGCATGGACTGCCTGGTGTGCAGGGTCGTCGCGGAAGTAGTTCACCAGGATCCGCCGAGCTGCCAGCGCCTTGTCGCGATCGCCACCGAACAACCGTCCGCCGCCGTCGCCCATGGGCAGCGGCCGGCGGGTGTGGTATTCGCCAAGGCCGGGATACATCTCGAACATGCTAGCCACGGCGCGGTGCGTATAGAAGCTTGGCGCCAGCGCGTAGTAATCCACGCCTTCGCACCGCCGCGCCACCTCACAAAAGAACAACCATTCGTAGAGCCAGTAGTGGATGTAGTAACCCTCCGCCCAGCCTCCGCCGGCGCCCGCCAGTTCGAGCGCCGGGGCGGCGCGGGTCCGGTAGTCCTCCTCGAGCGCTTTGAGGATGGCGGGAGCCTGCACGTTCTCGTGGTAGGTCGCGTAGCCGGCCAGGCCAATGCCCCAGTGCTTGTAGCCATACCAGCCGTTGTGAAAAACGTGCGTCTCGGACTGCACGTTGGCGGTCACGGTGCGGCCCAGGTACTCATGTAACCGCTGCCGTTCCTCGACGCTCCAAGCGTCGTGGGCCAGATCATACGCCAGGGCGCATAGGGCCAGGTCGCTGCCAAACGGCACGTGCCCCTGACGGATCGGGCCGTCTACAAACTTCAAGGCGCGTTCCTTCACCTGTCGCGCCAGGGCGGCATCCCGCTCGATGGCCGCAACCAAGCCCATCGAGAGGATCTGCGAGTGAGCATCTGCCTGGCCTTCCACCGCCACCCTAACCACGCGCCGGTATGCCTCCGGCCGCTGACGCGCAAGCGCCTGCAACTCCTGCCGGGTCCCCAGCAGATACGGATGCTCTCGGGGCACCGGATGCCGGCCCTGCACCTCCGGGACAAGGGCGAGTGAGACAATCTGCAGCGCGCAGCCTAGCGTCCCCATCGCCTTGCCCACGGCGCCCGCCCAACGAGGCCGCGGTTGCGGCGCGGCACGGCGGGTCAAGCCGGAGCAAGAACGGCGGATTGGCTTCAACGATGTGTCGGTGGATGCATTCACGGTGCTTGAGAGCTCAGGATAGCAGAGGGTTAAACCAAGACCAGCAACAACTGCTCAGCCTGGCCCAGTGAAAGCCCGCCCACAAACCCGAAGGGTACAAACTCCCCACGCGCCGAGAGCCGACCTTCGAGGCTGACGCAAAGCCACCATTGCGGTAGGGCGAGGCTCCTGCCGAGCCGTCCCCATTGCGGTAGGGCGAGGCTCTTGCCGAGCCGCCCCCATTGCAATAGGGCGAGGCTGCCGAGCCGCCCCCGTGCGGTAGGGTGAGGGTATTCAAACAGGCTCTTAGCGCTAGCGTTGCGGTTAGGCAAAGCGGTTCAGGGTTGCGTCAGGGGCTGGGTTTCTCTATCACCTCGAACATGGAACCAGCCTGCACTGCGGGGGAACTTCCGCGCTCTGTTCTGAGGCGCTGCCTTGCTAGAACCTGAAGACCATGAAAGCGATTCAACTCTTGCCCGTCGTGGCGGTGCTGCTGCTGCCGGCTGCAGCGTGCGCAGCCGCGCCCGCCCCGCCCAATGTCGTGGTCTTCCTGACCGACGACCAAGGCTGGGGCGATCTGAGCGTGCACGGCAATATCAACCTTGCGACGCCGAACATCGACTCGCTCGCCCAGGCCGGCGCGCTGTTCGACCGATTCTACGTCTGTCCGGTGTGTTCGCCCACGCGCGCCGAGTTCCTCACCGGACGCTATCATCCGCGCGGCGGCGTGCGTGGCGTTTCGACCGGCGCCGAGCGGTTGGACCTGAACGAGCGGACGATCGCCGACACGTTCAAGGCGGCTGGCTACGCTACCGGTGCGTTCGGCAAGTGGCACAACGGCACCCAATGGCCCTACCACCCGAACGCGCGCGGCTTTGACCAATACTACGGCTTCACCTCGGGCCACTGGGGCGATTACTTCGATCCGCCCCTGGACCGCAACGGCCAACCCGTCCAGGGCAAGGTTTTCATCATCGACGACCTGACCGACCGCGCCCTCGAATTCATCGAGTCGAATCAGCGGCGCCCCTTCTTCTGTTACTTGCCGTATAACACGCCCCATTCGCCCATGCAGGTGCCGGACCGATTCTACCAGAAATTCGCTCAGGCCGACCTCGATCTGCGGCATCGCAACCCAAACCTCGAGGATCTCGCCTTCACCCGCGTTGCCTTGGCCATGTGCGAGAACATCGACTGGAACGTCGGTCGCGCTCTCCGGCGATTGGACGAACTGAAGCTGACCGACAACACCATCGTGGTCTACTTCAGCGACAACGGGCCCAACAGTTGGCGCTGGAACGGCGGCATGAAAGGCCGCAAAGGCTCGACCGACGAAGGCGGCGTGCGCTCGCCCCTACTGATCCGCTGGCCTGGCCGCATTCCGGCCGGCACGCGCGTGCCGCAGATCGCCGGCGCCATCGATCTGTTGCCCACGCTGGCCGAGCTCGCCGGCATCCCCGTCGCCCATCGCCTCCCGCTCGACGGCCGCAGCCTCAAGCCGCTGTTGACCGGTTCGGCTCCGGACTGGCCGGACCGGATGATCTTCTCGCATTGGGGCGGCAGGGTCAGTGTGCGCACCCAGCGGTACCGGCTGGATCACGAGGGCAAGCTTTTCGATCTCGAAACCGACCCCGGCCAGGACCGCGACCTGGCGAAAGATCGGCCAGCCGAGGCGGCTCGCCTCGCCGGTGCGGTCCAGTCGTGGCGGGAGGAAATGCTGCCGGGCTTAGCGAAAGATGATCGTCCGTTCACCGTGGGCTACCCTACGTTCCCGCTCACGCAGCTACCCGCCCGCGACGGAGTCCCCCACGGCGGAGTCCGGCGGAGCGCCAACGCGCCCAACTGCTCCTTCTTCGAGAACTGGATCCGGCCCGAGGACTCGATCACCTGGGACGTGCAGGTGGCCACCGCCGGCCGTTACGAAGCCGTCATCGATTACGCCTGTCCAGCGGCCGATGTGGGTTCGACCGTCGAACTGAGCTTCCACGCTAGCCGGCTCACCGGCCGGGTCTCGGAGCCCCACGATCCCCCCCTGCGCGGCGCGGAGAACGACCGGGTACCCCGCCGGGGCGAATCGTACGTCAAGGAGTTCCGGCCCTTCCGGCTCGGCGTCCTCGAGATGCAGTCGGGCCGCGGCCTTTTGACCCTCCGTGCGCTCGCGGTGCCTGGGCGGCAGGTCATGGAGGTGCGGGCTCTCTGGCTGAGGCTGCTCCCCTGACGCATCGCGCGGGGACGTTCCATGGCGGCAGATCCGCGGCAGACGGCCACCGTCTCGCCGCTGTCGGAACAGGCCATGTGCGCCAAGCGCGCGACCGGAATCGCGCGACCGTCTTCGAGGCGAATGGTGAACGGGCGGAATGGCTCCCCTTCCGCCCAACGCCGCACGAAATCCATCACCGGTTCATAGCTCTACTGATGCGAGCATGGGATAAACGACAATTTGCTGGTAGGGCGCGCAGTCCTCTGCGCGCCGCAAACCGCTGTGGACACACGAGGCCACGGCGCGCAGAGGACTGCGCGCCCTACCGCCGACTTGTAGTCCATCCCAGTGACTCATGAGTAGATTACACATCCCCAGTGCGTATTTCGAGGGCTTTGTTCCCTGGCCGCCCGGGTGGCGAGAGAACGGCACGCGATCCTACCTGAGTCGCGCCCGCCTTCTCGATTGGTCCCGTCGAGGTAAACGCCTTTGTCAGTTTTCGGGTCCTCTTTCAGTGCAAGCGCTACAGCGGCGCGGTGCCTCCCGCGCAGGTCCGCGACTTCCGCGGGGCGATGCAGGGCCGAGCGGACAAGGGGATCGTTCTAACCACCGGCACGTTTACGGCTGAAGCGCGCAGGGAAGCGGTCCGCGACGGCGCGCCGCCCATCGAATTGGTGGACGGCGAGAAACTGCTCGATATGTTCGAAAAGCTCGAACTCGGGCTCAAGCCCCGCGCCGCATTCGACATCGACGAAACGTTCTTCGAGGGGTTCCGCAAGTGAGGCGCGCGCGAACTGGGTCGCCTCCGCCCAAGGGACGCCAAGCCTCCAAGACTCAGGCGCACTTCCTCAGGAGCGTTGACGCCAAGGTGGTTGGTGCGCATGGGCCTGATCCCGCGTCAATCGCTGTTCCCGCAGCGTGTGAATCTGAAGGCCATCGGCGCCGGTGGGTCTTTTCTCGGTTGACGGTTTTTTTGAATTCTCGATATTTGGGCGACTGATGACAACGAACGTCCCATCCGGCTCCCCATGCTCAGGCCGTCCCGCCGACTTTCCAGTCGGCCCGGCGCCGGTTGGAAAACCGGCGGTACAGGCTCATGGCGCCGATGCGCACCGATCCGTTGGAGGCCGA